>JBDSDH010000103.1:0-5017 GCA_039920665.1 Ilumatobacteraceae bacterium | reverse complement strand
ATGCACTCGGATACCTCGGCGACGTGGACGATGACCCCAGCCTCCCGATGAAGCGCAGCGACATCGAGAAGTACTGGCATGGGCGTCAACCAGCGATCATCCGCCACCTTGCTCGCTACGGCCACGACGGATCGGTTGTTCCCGGCGTCGGTGAGTGAGCCCGACGATCGAATGTCGAGGCTCAAAACTGCTCGCAACGGGATCATGGCGCCGCCCTCGGCATGGCGACAGGACGTCCAAAAGCGTGGGCTCTCCGTCTGTCAGCGTTCCCTCGCACTCAACATGGTGACCGCAGCGCCGTACTTTGTGGCGGGGACCGTGGCAAGATGATCATACGGTCCTCTCGGCGGAGCAGACGACCGAGACGCCGTCGCTGGCGCTCACCCTCAGCCGAGGCAACCGAGAGGACGACCACTGTGTCCGACCGTCCGCAATTCAATCCACGCCCAGCCACTGATGTCGTGGCCGATAGCGCGATCTTCACGGCTCAACCTTCGGGGTGGATTGGCCGATGAACTTCTCAGTGAAATCGAACCGATCTGTACAACGCCCGTCGCATCACAGAAGCGGCTTGGTCCCATCGATCATCCTTGCGCTCGTCGCCGGCGTCGTTCCCACTTTCGTCGCCAACCCGTTGCCGGTTAGTGCGGTGGGCGGGCAGATTCAACCCCCTCCGACCGTTGCGCCCCCTGCAAACCTGTCCACGTCCGGTGACTATGCGACGGACAACTTCGGTGACCCGTGGGACTTCAGCAATGCCGAGGACGTCCTGCCATACGCTGACGCCGGGTTCGGGAGCGTGCCTCAGTCCGGAATCAATCTCAGCAACGGTGTGCTCACCACCCAGATGACCTACGGCGATTCGATCCGGTTCGTGATGGAGTGGCCAGGCGTGTTGCCATGGGGCCGCGACGGTCGCGCCCGACCGATCGATGGATCCCGCTACACGAGGGCAACGATGATGGTCCAGACCGACGCAACCGTGACCCTCGCGTTTCGGTTCTGGACAGAGCAGGCGACGGTCGGCTTGGCGTATGTCACGGTGCAAGGCGGCGGGGGTTACCAACAGATCACCGTCGACATGCTCGATCGCTCGCGCTACCTCAATGGCACCGCCAACATTGCCTGGGCAGGCGACATCGTACGATTCGAGCTCGTTCGCGAACCGACGCCCGGCGTGGGGGACGGCCCCGTCAACGTGCGTCTCGACTGGGTGCGTCTGCACCGAGCCGATGCTCCCGTTGCACCGCCTTCGCGTCTGCCGATTTCGCGGGTACTCACCCCGAACGAGCAAGGTGGATCGGACTACGCGTCCGACGTCCGCGGCAACCCGTGGGACTTTGCCGGCATGGATGACGTCGAGTCGCTGGTGCAGTTCGCCAATGCCCGAATCGAGAACGGCGACCTCGTCGGCACGACGACGGGTAACGACCCGAGCATTCTGCTGCCGATGGGCGGCGCGACGCTGAACGGCAACAAGTACCACCGGCTCACGGTCGACATCTGCTTCGAGAGCGGCGGGTTCGGACTGTACGACGCTCCGGGTGGTGGCATGAACGGTCGGTTCTACTGGGGTGGTGGCTCGGTGCCGGATGCGAGTTCGTTCGTGTCGCGCCCGTTCATCGTGTTCCCTGGATGCCAGTTGATCACGCTCGAACTGAGCACCGTTCCGGGAATCGAAGTCAGCGAAGTCACGACCGCGGGCTCCAGTTGGACCAGCGCGCAGCACTTCCGATTCGACTTCGATGAAGATCCAGGTGCCCGCAACATCCGCCTTCGCAGCATCAAGATCGCTGACGACGCCGCCTTCACCAACAGCTACCCGATCACGTTCGACGACGCAGCCGCAGCCGCTGGCACAACCGCAGACATCTACGTCAGCACTGCTCGCGGCGATTTCAACGGCACCAAGATCGCATCGGTGCCGGTGGCCAGCGGTGCCAATACCTTCAATTGGACCGGCACGGATGTGGCCGGGAACATGATGGCCAATGGCACCTACTGGGTGTATGTCGCGATTCGCAATGCGGCCGGCATCAGTACGAACATGGCCAGCGGGCCGCTGCGAATGCAGAAGCCGATCCCGAACACGCCCAGCTATTTCGTCCCGCTGTCACCGGCCCGCATTCTCGACACCCGGACCGGTGTCGGAGGATATGCCGCGCCGCTGGGCGCAGGCGCCATTGCTTCTCTGGACGTCACCGGCGTCGGTGGTGTGCCGGAAACCGGGGTGACGGCCGTGGTCATGAACGTCACGGTCGACGCACCGTGGACCGCTGGGTTCCTCACGGCGTGGCCTTCCGCGGAACCGCGACCGCTGGTCTCGAACCTCAATTTCGTTGCCGGCCAGACCGTGCCCAACCTGGTGACCGTCAAGATCAGTTCGAACGGCAAGGTCGACCTCTTCAACAGTGGGGCGAGCACCCACGTGATTGCAGACATCGCCGGCTACTACACGCCGATTCCCGTTGCGGCAGGTCGCTTTACCGCTGTGTCACCGGCGCGATTGCTCGACACCCGTGATGGCACCGGGCGCGCAGGCGCTGTGGGTCCGATCGGGTCCGGCCAGACTGTCGACCTCGCCGTCACAGGCGTGGGTGGGGTTCCGTCCACAGGAGTCAGCAGTGTCGCTCTCAACGTGACCGTCGACCAGCCGACGGGATCTGGGTATCTCACCGTGTCCCCCAGCGGCGAGCCTCGGCCAACGGCATCGACCCACAACTTCACTGCCGGCATGACGGTCGCGAACATGGTGATCGCCAAGGTCGGCGCCGGCGGCAAGGTGAGCATCTTCAACTTCGCCGGCGACAGCCACGTCGTCGCCGATGTCGTGGGCTACTTCTCGGCGCAGGGCGGACTGTTCGTCCCGATGGCGCCCGAACGCCTCGTCGATACGCGCACATCCGTCGGCACGACCACGATGGGCCAAGCAGATCTCAAGAGCTTGCCGGTCGCCACCGGCAATCCGGTACCGACCAGCGTTCGGGCAGTGGTCGTCAACGTCACATCGGTCAACAGCACGCTGCCGTCGTTCGTGACCGTGTGGCCGAGCGGTCTGCCGATGCCGCTCGCGTCGACGCTCAACCCGCGGCCGGGTGTGCCGGTGCCGAATCAGGCCTACCTACTCGTCGGGGGCGGTGGCCTCGACGCCTTCAATGCATCGGGCACGACCGACCTCATCGTCGATGCGTTCGGTTACATCATCGACTGATCGAGGTGATTCGTCATCGCGTCGTCCGGCTGCGAAGCCGGACGACGGGTGAACCACACGGTCGCGATGCACAACGCGATCATCACCACCGCATTGAGCGCGATCAGAACCATCGGCTGAATGCTCGGGTGCCAGGGGAGCGGACCAGTGAGCACCACCTTGCCGTGCGCGCCGACGGAGAACCGTCGCAACATCTGCCAGAAGCCGGCGACTTCGGCCACGGTGATGATGACGAGAGCGAGATGCATCAGGGCCTGCCGCACAGCCGTGTCCACGCCGTCGGCGAAAGGGCGACGGTGGATCCGGAACATCGGCAAGAACGTCAACCCGGCCAAGATCGGCAGTGTGTAGCGACCCTGGAACGTGAGCCCGGCTCGGGTCGCCGTCGCGGCGTTGATCGCCAGTGGCAGGCCCAACCAGATGGCGACGACCGCAGCGACCGCCAGCCAGTCGCGCGTCGAAGAACGGATGAGCGTGATCAGCGCCACGGCGATCAAGGCGACCGCCCACCCTGCATAGACGACGAAGGGCAGCCGGGTGTCGAGCCATCCGAGGATGCCGATCGCTTGACGGTAGTACTCCGGCAGTCTGTCGATCGACCGTCCGACCACGTCGCCCAGTCCGATGTCGACGGCTGCCCGATCGTCGCTGACCTGAAAGCTCGAATAGCGCAGCCAGACGAGTGAGGCAATGCCGCTGACGGCGAGCGGGCCCATGATCCGCAGAATGATCGGCCACCGGAACAGCTGACGCCGCCGCCCCGGGGCCACAGCGATCAAGGCGATGAACGCGACGCAGACCAACCACACCACCGAGATCGTCCGGGACATGACGATTGCCCCGGACACCACCCCACTGGCCAGCGCGAATCGGGGAGACAGTTCGACGTCGGTGCACATCCGTACGAGAAGGGCCCAGATCAGAATGAATCCGGCGATCTCGATCGAGTTCGGGTTGACCGACGCCATCATGAACAGCGCCATCGGTGTCAGTGAGATGAGTGTCAGCGGGGCCCATCTCCGGCCCCGCGATCGTCGCAGCAGGGCGAAGGCAGCCGCCAGCGCAACGGTGCAGGAGAATGCTGAGACGAGCCGGAACGCGCGGACGCTGACGTCTTGTCCCACGAGTCGCGCTGTGCCGCCGACGAGGCCGTAGTAGTAGGGCGGGTAGGTCGCGGCCGTCGAAAGGTGACCTGCGTTCGGTGCTCCCTCGCAGCCGGCCGGAATATCCTCCTTGAACACGTAACACAAGATGTTGCCGATGCCCAGCTCGGGCGGGCCGTCGTAGAAGCGGTAGTTGCTCGAAAACGTCGGCGCTGGGTCGCCGAGCAGTTGACCGTGCGCCGTGCCGTATGCCTTGAACACATGTGCGGGCTCGTCGGGTGACCCAAACCGCGGAATCCCGACCACCCACGTCACGACGAGTGCGAGGATGATGCCGAAAAAGACGAGATCCGGTAGCCACGGACGAAGGCGCGAACCGACAGATCGACGAGGCTCGGGCCGAGCGATCAACATCGAGCGAGGTCCGGGAACACCCGCCCTTTCTAGCGGATCGGGTCCGATGAAGCCGGGGACTCTCCGCCGTCGCCAACTATGGTGAGCTGAGATGCTGGCAGACGAAACCACCGGTGTCGGCAGGCGAGCCAACAAACCGTCACCAGAAGTCAACGGTTCCGTTGCGACCTGGAGTTTCGGTCGATACGGCGATGTTGTCGCCTGGATCGCAATTGCAGCGGTGGCGTTGGTGGTGCTCGATGCACAGCACGTGCCGACCACGTTCTTCTTCGACGAATGGTCGTTCATC
>JBDSDH010000102.1:0-2584 GCA_039920665.1 Ilumatobacteraceae bacterium | reverse complement strand
GTCGCTGGATTGGCTTCGATTCCTCAACAAATTCGTCGACCACATGGCCAATCTGTGGATGTCCGACCCGTCGCGACGGGAGGTGTGGCTCGCCATGCAGTCCACTCCGTCCACGCGCGCCACCGGCGTCATCCACGAACGCGAATTCGCAGACCAGGTCGCCCGCATGCTCGGCCCCCTCACTCCGCGCACACCGCGGGTGCGACGCAACCTGATGGCCCAGGTCCTCGTCCACATCGTGTACTCGATGCTGAACTTTTCCGTTCAGGACGGACAGAGCCATGAGGATGCGGTCGCCGAACTCAAACGCATCATGACCGCGTACCTTCTCGGCGCGGAGAGGGACAGCAGGCGTTCGGGCGCCTCCACCGAGTAGATCTGCGCTCGGCTCCGCCAGGCTACCGCCTGAAACACGAACGCCGGCCCACTCGTAGCGAGCGGACCGGCGTCGTACTTCTACAAACCTATTCTTCCAAGATCGCCACGGCTGCAGCGATATCACCGTCGTGAGTCAAGGACAGATGAATCTTGACGGTCGGCAGAAACTCGAGAGCTATGCCGTGCAGCTTGATCGACGGCCGCCCCCAGGCGTCGTTGACGACCTCGATGAGCGGGTACGGATTGTCACCGATCTGCGGCGGCCTGGCGAAACGTGAAGTCGCCCAGGCCTTGAGAACTGCTTCCTTCGCGGCCCACCGTGCTGCGTAGTGGCGAGCCGGGTCGGAACTCTTCGTTGCCGAGTGCCGACGCTCCCCCGCGGTGAAGCTGTCGCGGATCATCGTCGTGCCGGCCTTGTTCATCTGCTCGGCGAAATCGGACACGGTCACCAGGTCGAAACCTACTCCGAGAATAGCCATTACTTGCACCCCGGCAGACCCGAGCGGTAGACATCGTCGTCGCCGAGGCGGGCTGCCTCGGTGAGCAACATGTCCGCTTCGAGTTCACGCGACGCCTTTGCCGGCGTCCCGTCGTGTCCGAGCCGTCGGTCCTCGGGCCGCTCGTACAGTGCGTCACCTCCGACCATCGCGGAGATCAGCCTGCGCTGACCGGCGATGCGTCGCTCGTTGGCACGAGCGATGTAGTCGGCGCGACGGCTTGCAGGCACGGCCTCGAGGAAGGCCTGCGGGTGCACCACGGCGATGAGACCGGATACGTGACCGAAGCCGAGGCTGGTCAACAGTCCTGCCTTCAGCGGTACCGAGTCGCCGAAACGCAGCGGCTCACGTGCCCACACGAGGTGTTCGAACTCGGTCATCTTGTCGTCGACGCAATCGAGGCTGCGGTTCGGCGGGATGACTCCGTTGCTGAGCACCTGGCAGAGACCGATCAGCTGGAATGCTGCGGCTCCACCCTTCGAGTGGCCGGTCAGGCTCTTCTGCGAGACGACGAACAGCGGTGCTCCGTCGGTGCGTCCGATTGCCTTGGCCAGGCGGGTGTGCAGTTCGGCCTCGTTCGGGTCGTTCGCGGCAGTCGAGGTGTCGTGCTTGGAGATCACGGCCACATCGTCGGCACTGACGCCGAGTGCGTTGAGTGACAAGGCGAAGGACGAATCCTTGCCCCCGCGACCGGCACTGAGTGCACCGAGTCCCGGAGCCGGGATGGAGGTGTGCACGCCGTCGCCGAACGACTGCGCGTACGCAACGACACCGAGGACCGGAAGTCCCATTTCCAGCGCCAGGTCACCACGAGCGAGCAGAACCGTTCCGCCGCCCTGCGACTCGACGAATCCGCCGCGCCTACGGTCGTTGGCCCGGGAGAATCGACGATCGCTGATTCCCTTGGCGGACATGGCAGCCGAATCAGCGGTCGCGGACATGTCACCGAAGCCGATGATGCCTTCGGTGCTCAGGTCGTCGAAACCACCGGCGACGACGAGTTGCGCCTTGCCCAGCTTGATCTTGTCGACGCCTTCCTCGACGGAGACGGCGGCGGTTGCACACGCTGCAACGGGGTGAACCATCGCGCCGTAGCTACCGATGTACGACTGAACCACGTGCGCTGCAACGACGTTCGGCAGTGCTTCCTGCAGGATGTCGTTCGCACGAGCGTCGCCGAGCAAGGTGTCGATGTAGAGCGAGCGCATGGATTCCATGCCGCCCATGCCGGTGCCCTGAGTGTTGGCGACCAGTGTGGGGTGCACCCAGCGCATCAGTTCAGACGGGTTGAAGCCCGAGGAGATGAACGCATCGACGGTGGTCACGATGTTCCACAGTGCGACGCGGTCGATGGAGCTCGCCATGTCCGGCGAGATGCCCCACTTGGTCGGATCGAAGCCGGTGGGAATCTGCCCACCGACGGTGCGGGTGAGCTTCATCTTGCGCGGCACGCGAATCTCGGTTCCGGCCTTGCGAGTGACCTGCCAGTCACCGGACTCCGGTACCGGTGCGATGACGGTGTGCTCGGGATCGGCCGCGGCGAACGAACGTGCGTCGACCTCGGTGCCGACCACGAAGGTCAGGTCGTTGTCGAGGAAGATCGAGGTCATCAGCGGCGCAGTGTTGCCGACCATGGCGCCGTCGTCGACGTAGGTGCGGATACCGCACTTCTCGACGACGATGTCGTGGTACTTGTCGGCGATCTCGGC
>JBDSDH010000101.1:0-5688 GCA_039920665.1 Ilumatobacteraceae bacterium | reverse complement strand
ACGCGGGGCGAAACGCAATCGAGCACTGCGTTGGCCGATCAGCCTGATCGTTGGATCGTCGCTGATCGCAGCGTGCGCGTCGGCGGGTACCGATGTCTCGATCGAACGCTCCGATCGTGCGGCGCCGAGCACGTCGATGTTGTTGGAGACGTCGATTCCGTCCGAGACGTCGGAGTCCGACCCGCTGGGCACCACCACAACGGTGCCGTTCGGCGTGCCGACTGCGACGGACGGATCGTCGGTTGATCCGTCTGTGCCGGCCAGCGAGCCGGATTCGGTCAATGGTACGAGTGGCATCGGCGACGCACTCTTCCCCGATCTCGGCAACCGCGGTATCGACGTCACCCACTACGACATCGACCTCGTCTACGACCCGGATTCCACCGTGATCACGGCGACCGCGACGCTGTCGATCGACATCACCGAAGCGCTCGACGTGTTCACGCTCGACCAGATCGGGCTGACGGTCGACGACGTGACCATCGACGGCTCGTCGGTGGCATTCGAGGTCGCCGATCCCGAACTGATCATCACCCCCGCCGAACCGCTTTCTGTCGGCACAAGCATCGCGGTTGCCGTCGCTTACGTCGCAGATGGCACCACGTCGATCTCGTCGGCGGGCGTCAGTTCGGGCTGGTTCCCGACACCGCTCGGTTCGTTCACGCTCAACGAACCCGATGGTGCGCGGACCTGGCTGCCGAGCAACGACCATCCGAGTGACAAGGCGACGTACCACTTCACAATCCACGTTCCCGACGGCGACACCGCGATCGCAAATGGCGCGCTGATCAGCAACGACGCCGATCCTGCGGGTGGCATCACGTGGGTGTGGGATCAGCCGGAACCGATGACGACCTACGTCATCCAGGTTCTCACCGGTCCGTACACGGTGGTCACTGGCGTCACCGACGAGGGCCTGGCGCTGGTCAGCGCAATCTTGCAAGGCGACGAGTCGCTCATGCAACCATTCCTCGACGTGACCCCGCAGCAAATCGACTTCTTCGAGGAGTACTTCGGCCCGTACCCGTTCGACAGCTACGGAATCGCGATGACCGACGTCAACTTCGGCGGGGCGATGGAGGAACAGGGCCGGTCGTTGTTCGGCCGTGACGACTTCGGTTCTGGCCAACTCGGCTACGTCGAGGAACTCCTGCTCGCCCACGAACTCAGCCACCAATGGTTCGGCAACGCTGTCGCACCGGCTCGGTGGCGAGACATCTGGCTCAACGAGAGCTTTGCCAGCTATGCCGAATGGATGTGGCTCGACCATGCCGGCTACATCACACTGTCCGAAACGGCCGACGACAATCTGGGCAGCCGCCAGGACGGCTCGATCGCGACCGGAGATCCGAGTCAGCGGGGCCTGTTCGGCTACGAGGTCTACGAAGGTGGCGCCGTCGTCCTGCACGCACTCCGATCGACCGTGGGCGACGACGTCTTCTTCGAGATTCTGCAGCGATGGGTGGCCGACAACCGCAACACATCACGCACGACCGATGACTTCATCGCGACCGCCGAAACGGTCTCGGGACTTGATCTGACCCAGTTCTTCGCCG
This sequence comes from Ilumatobacteraceae bacterium, assembly GCA_039920665.1. Classification (GTDB taxonomy): domain Bacteria; phylum Actinomycetota; class Acidimicrobiia; order Acidimicrobiales; family Ilumatobacteraceae; genus WLMZ01. The sequence continues at coordinate 4,132 of JBDSDH010000101.1, read as the reverse complement.
ATTGGCTGTACGCCACCGACCTCCCCGACAGCTACCCGAGTTGACACGCCGCCGCGTCCCTGGTCAACCGGCGACCAGCAGCGGTCAGACGGTGCGGTAGCTGCTGATCGAGACCGGCTGGTCGGTCGTCGGCAGGTGTGGATCGACGGCGTCGCGGATCAGTTGGTGGAACTCGGCGAGAGCATGTTCGTGGCGGGGGCTGAGGCATCCGGTGTCGTAGAGGCCGGCAACGAGGTTCTTCTGAACCATCTCGGCCACTCGAACGTCCTCGTCGGCGACTTCTTCGCTGTCCTTGACGATCGTCTCGACATCGATCGCGTCCTCGGCGAAGAAGTACTCGAAGATCAGTTCGGTGTGATCCTTGCCGACAGGTAGCCAACGCTCGACGGCCATTCCGCCGGGAAAGATGTCGAACGAGAACAGCGGGTAGAAGTAACCCCACACGCCGCTCCAGGTCAGTCCATCCCGACGAGGTGCAGTGTGGATGTTCCAGCGCGGGTCACCCTTGCCTTCGACCCGGTAGCCGAGTGCCTCGACCTCTTTGCTCATTGCCGGGTGCACGAGTGGCAGGTGGTAGCCCTCGAGGAAGTTGTCGTTGTAGACCTTCCAGTTCATTGCGGTGTGGCGGACGGAGCGGCTGTGGAAGACATATCCCTCGGTGGGGTAGGCCTCGCATTCTGCCGGGAATGCGCCGAGCCACTCGATCAGGTCAGGCGCTGATGGATCGAGGCAGACGAAGATGAATCCACGCCAGGTCTGGGCCCGAACCGGGGTGAGACAGGTGCCGTCGGGAGCCTCGGCGCCGAAGTCGCGAGCGTTGATGAGGGTGCCCTGCTTGTCGAACGCCCATCCGTGGTAGCGGCAGACCAGGTTGGCCTGGTGGCCAGTGCCTTCCCAGACGATGGGGCCGGCACGGTGCGGGCACATGTTGTGAAACGCTCGCAGTTCGCCGTTGTCGCCACGCTGGACGAAGATCGGCCAGCCGGCGACATCCTCGGTGACGTAGTCGCCCGATCGCTGGAGTTGGTGGTCGTTGGCGACCATGATCCAATTCTTGGCGAAGACTTGATGCCGCTCGATCTCCCAGATCGTGGGATCGGTGTAGTACCGAGTTGGAAGGGTCTCAGTCAGGCTCATCCGGGCCAGTTTAGTAACTGGATCCGCTGTTCCCGGCTTCGCTCCGTTGCCGTCTCAGTGGGCTGTCAGCTTGCCGAGCGCCCAGCTGCGGAGCCGCTCGGGCTTTGCGTGCTGCTCTTCGTACTCATCAATGCCGGACGGCAGCCGCAGCGCCGCCTGGATCGACAGCCATCGGATGGGCTCCGGCTCCCAGTTCCTCGATCGGTGACCGACCCACGGCAGTGTCGTGATGTCCGAGTCATTGCCGACGATCAGATCGGCAAGGGTCCGGCCGGCGAGATTGGTGGTGGTGACGCCGTCGCCGACGTACCCCCCGGCCCATGCCATTCCTGTTGCCCGATCCAGGCCGACGCCACAGAACCAATCTCGGGGAACCCCCAACGGACCTCCCCATCGGTGAGTGATTCGAGCGTCGCGTATCGCCGGGAACAAGTCGACCAACGTGTCGTGGAGCATGTCGTGAACGGCAGGTTCGCGATCGAACTCGGGCTGGACCGCGCTGGCGAAGTGGTAGGGCGCGCCGCGTCCCCCGAACGCAAACCGACCATCCTCGGTGCGCTGGCCGTAGATGATCATGTGTCGGCCATCGTTGAACGTCGGTCGGGTCGTCAATCCGATCTCGGCCCAGACGTCGTCCGCCAACGGCTCCGTGGCGATCATCAGCGAATACAGCGGCACGATCGTCCGTTTGTGGCCGCGCAGCGACGGCGTGAAACCCTCCGTGGCGCGCACCACGATCTCGGCCTGCACGGTGCCACGGTCCGTGACGACCTGTTTCGACTCGATGCTCGACACCGTGGTGCCCTCGTACAGCCTGGCGCCGCGCGTTTCGACGGAGCGGGCCAGCCCGCGCGCGAGTCGGGCCGGATGGATCGCTGCGCAATGAGGACTGAACGCCGCGCCGAGCACGCTCGTGGCTGTCCCGATCTCGTTCGCTTCCGATGGCTCGAGCCAGCGCATATCGGTGAACCCGTCGGCGTGAGCGGCACCGACGTCGGCCTGCATCCTTGCCAACTGGGCAGGATTGCGGGCAAATTCAATGTTGCCGCCTTTGGCGTAGTGACAGTCGATGCCGAGTGCAGCGCTGGCCAGACCGACCTCGTTGACGGTGTTGTACATCTCGTGCTGCATCCGGATCGCGGCGTCGAGGCCGTGATCCTTGGCGATGGTGCCGATGCTCATCGGCAGAATTGCCGACGCCCAGCCACCGTTGCGACCGCTCGCTCCGAACCCGGCGATGTCCTTCTCGATGATCGCGATCCGCAGGGTTGGATCCGCTTCGAGCAGGTAGTGGGCGGTCCACAGCCCGGTGTACCCCGCACCCACGATCGCAATGTCGACGTCGATGTCGCCGGGCAGCGCTGGCCGCGGCGTCAGGGTGTCGTCCACGGGCAGCGTGTCGTGCCACATCGACAGCGAGCGATAGATCGAAGCGTGGTCGGCCATCGCTCGACACTACGACGCGCCCAGTCGCCCGGGCGGCGCGGGCAGGGTGGGCGCCGAGGGGCTGTCGACAGCCGCTGGAGCCCCATCGGTGGACGGGCGGGGGCCGGGTTGGGGGACGTAGCCTGGAGCGATGACGGAACTGGGACAGCGTCCGACACCGCCCGGTTGGTTCCCCGATCCCGACGGCACGCCCAACCTGCGGTTGTGGGACGGCATGCGCTGGACCAGCGCGCGTGTGCAGGCGCAGGTTGCCGGATTGGCACCATCCGGCTTCGCCCCGCCGGGGATGCCGGTTGCGAAGGAGGCGATCGTCCCGTTGCCACTCGTGGCCGCGATCACCGCGATCGTCGCGACGGGCGTGTCGCTGACAGCGAGCAAGTTCCTGATCGAAGGTCTTGTGCAGTACCGCTGGCCGATCGCGGTGTACACCGCGATCGCTGCGATCGTCGGATACGGGCCGCTGCTGCTGATGTGCATCGGTGCTTCCCGGCGTTGGGGAACCGGCAGCTTGCGCGCCGATCTCGGTGTGTCGTTCCGCAGGGTCGACCTCGGCTGGGGGCCGGTGACGTGGGTTGCGTGTTTCCTCGGCCAGATCGTGGCGGCCGTGGTGGTGGTGACGACCAAGCTGCCGTTCGAGAGCAACACCGAGGGACTCGCTGACCGAGCGGGCGACCGCGCCTACATCATCGCGTTCGCGATTCTGGCGGTGATCTGCGCGCCGATCGTGGAGGAACTCGTCTTTCGTGGCGTCGTCCTGAGAGGACTGCTGTCGCGGACCAGGGTCTGGGTTGCCGTCGGTATCCAAGGCGTGCTGTTCGGCGCAGCCCACATCGATCCGGTGCGCGGGATGAAGAACGTCGGCCTGGTGTTGGTGCTGTCATCGGTCGGGGTCGTACTCGGCGGCGCAGCGTTGTTGTTCCGCCGGCTGGCTCCATCGATGATCGCCCACGCGCTGCTCAACACGGTTGCCCTGATCGTCATCCTCAACAACTGACGAAATCTGTTGACGAAATCTGTTGACGAAATCAGTTGACGAAATCAGGCGGGAGCGTGGAGCAGACGATTGTCGATCAGACGAACCTCGCCGAACCACACTGCGATCGTGGCCAACATCGGCTCGTGGGTGCTCGTGACCGGCGTCAATTCGTCGGGGTCGACGAGTTCGCAATATTCCAATCGGGCCAGCGGCTCGGCGGCAATGACCTCCACGACCCGGTGGCGCAGGGTGGCGATGTCGTCGACCCCATCGATGAGCGCCTGCTCGATCGCGTCGAGCGCCATCGGCACGACCGCCGCAGCAACGCGTTGCTCGCGGCTCAGCCGGCCGTTGCGACTCGACATCGCCAATCCGCCGAGTTCACGAACGGTCGTCATCCCGACCACATCGATTCCCATGTCGAGATCGGTCGCCATCCGACGGATGATCGCCAGTTGCTGGAAGTCCTTGAGGCCGAACAGCGCAACGTCGGGTCGGACAGCGTTGAACAGTTTGGTGACCACGGTGGTGACTCCGCGGAAGTGACCCGGTCGGCCTGCGCCTTCGAGCGTT
>JBDSDH010000100.1:0-24378 GCA_039920665.1 Ilumatobacteraceae bacterium | reverse complement strand
GCGCAGCGAGCGCGTCGACAATGCCTCCCCGGCGTCTGCGATTCACGCGCCCACCATAACCCGAGGGTGACTCTTCGACCTGATGTTTGCCGCCTGTCCGTCCGCCGTGCTGGAAACGACGCCCATGTTCCCGGAAACCCCCGTGATATGGAGTGTTTCGGGAACATGGGTGCGAAAACCACCGTGAGCCACCCGGGTGCGGTGGGCGAGAAGCAAGCGACAATCAAGCGGTGACGGATGACCTGGCGAAGAACGAGCGGAGCCCATCTGCCATCTGAGCCCGGATCGGGGCGCCGGAGAGCATGACATCGACCGCCGTGATCGAGGTGTGGAGGTGGCCCCTGGCGCGGAGGTGGTGGACATCCACTCCGGCGGCGGCCATGGCGTCGGCGTAGGCCGTGCCCTCATCACGCAGCGGGTCGAATTCACTGGTGACCACGAACGCCGGTGGCAGGCTGGCAAGGCTCTCGGCCCGCAGCGGCGACGCCTTCGGATCGGCTCGCTCCGAAGGATCGGCGTAGTGATCCCAGAACCACGCCATCAGTGCCTTGGTGAGCATGTAGCCCTCGGCATTCTCGTCGTGCGATGCTGCAGACTCCACCCCATCGGTCACCGGCGTCAACAGCAGTTGGCCGCTGATCGCCGGACCACCGTTGTCGCGAGCGAGCTGGCACACGACTGCGGCCAGGTTGGCACCCGCACTCCAACCAGCGACGGCGAGTTGACCCGGGATCCCACCGAGATCGCCGGCGTTGGCCGCGATCCACTGTGTTGCCGCAAATGCGTCGTCGGCAGCAGCCGGAAACCGAGCCTCGGGAGCGTGGCGATAGTCGACTGACACGATCAGCGCATCCGACCGAACGCAGAGGTCACGGCAGAACGGATCGTCGGACGCCTCACTGCCGAGCACCCAGCCGCCACCGTGGAAGTACACCACGACAGGGTGCAGACCCGCCGACGCAGGACGGTAGAGCCGATAGCGCAAGTCGCCCGTCGCGCCGGGCAGCGTGCCGTCGACGATTTCGCCGACCTCGGGTCCGGTGGGGCGGTCGGCCGCCATTGCGTCGGAGAACGCACGAGCGTCGGGGGCCGACATCGAGTCCATCGTCGGGATCTCGAGCATGCCCATCATCTCGAGCATGATCGCGACGTCCGGTTGCAGTCGACGGATCACGCCGTCGTTGGTCGTGGCCCCGTCCGGACCGCGCAGTTCGAAGCCGAGGTAGTCGTCGGCGACCACCTCGTTGCAGGCCCGCCGATATCGGTCGACGCCACCGGCGTACGGCAAGAACACCCGCGGCTTGCCGGGCACGTTGGCGCCCATGTACCACGAGTTGGCCTGCTTCATCAGGGTGATGTCGGCGTAGTCGTTGACGTGCTGCACCCACCCGGCGACGGCGATTTCGGTCGGCTCGATCGACACGACGCCCTGGGTGTTCAGCGCCCCGATCGTGTCGGTGATCCAGTCGACGTGCTGCTCGATCGACACCATCATGTTCGACAGTACCGATGGGCTGCCGGGTCCGGTGACCATGAAGAAGTTGGGGAAATTCGCCACCATCAGCCCGAGATAAGTCGTCGGGCCGTCCTGCCAGGCCTGCTTCAGGGTGACGCCGTTGCGGCCGGTGATGTCGACCCCGACAACGGCACCGGTCATTGCGTCGAAGCCCGTTGCGAACACGATCACGTCGAACTCGATCGATTCAGGTTGGGTGGCACCGTTGCCGACGAGGTCGATGCCGGTCTCGGTGATCGTCGCGATCGGATGGGCATGCAGATCGACGAGGCGCACATTGGGACGGTTGTAGGTCTCGTAGTAGTTGGTGTCGACGCAGAGCCGCTTCGTGCCGATCGGGAAGCTCGTCGGGCACAGCGTCTCGGCGATCTCGGGGTCGCTCACCGTGGACCGGATCTTGTTACGGACGAACTCGCACAACAATTCGTTGGCGGCCGGGTTGACGAGGTGATCGTTGAACGAGCCGAGGAACTCCATGATTCCACCCGTCTGCCAGGCGTGCTCATAGCTGGCAAGGCGCTCCTCGTCGCTGACCGCCAGTGCACTCGTCTCGCTGACCACGGTGGGGACGCCTCCGCTGGTCCACCGCGCGGTTTCGCGGTATTCGGCGCGATCACCTGAGATCGCCGCCTGTTTGGCGGCCGGGATGGGGCCGTTGTTGGCCGGCATCGAGAAGTTTGGGGTCCGCTGAAAAACGGTCAGCTGCGACGCTTGGGCGGCCATGATCGGGATCGATTGGATCGCCGACGAACCGGTGCCGATCACGCCGACCCGCTTGCCGGTGAGATCGACACCCTCGTGGGGCCAGCGGCTGGTGAAGTACACATCACCGGCAAAGCGATCGGTGCCGACGATGTCGACATCTTTCGGCACCGACAGGCATCCGGTCGCCATCACGTAGTAGTGACACGTGACGCTGTCGCCGCTGGACAGGTGCAGTCGCCAGCGGGCACTGCCGTCGTCCCACTCGGCTGATTCGACGCGGACGCTGAACTGGATGTCGCGGCGAAGATCGTGCTTGTCGGCGACGTGGCGGGCGTAGCGCAAGATCTCGGGCTGCGACGCGTACTTCTCCGACCACACCCAGGTCTCGTCGAGTTCACGGTCGAACGAGTACGAGTAGTCGACGCTCTGGATGTCGCACCGGGCGCCTGGATAGCGGTTCCAGTACCAGGTCCCACCGACGTCGTCGCCGGCCTCGATCACCGTCGTCGACAGGCCCATCTGACGCAACCGATGGAGCAGGTACATTCCGGCGAACCCGGCGCCGACGACCACCACGTCGACATCAACATCTGCACTCTTGATTTCGCTCGCTGCCACGGCAGTCCCCCTCGGACTAGAACTCGAATCACGACGTCGGCGCGACGCCCCTCAACCATGCTCGCACAGGATCTCGTTGCTGGCTCAGTTGCGCCGAAAGTTGGCGGGGCGCTTTTCTGCGAAGGCCTTGGGACCTTCCTTGGCATCGTTGGACGCCATGACCGCCATCCCATGTGCCTGCTCCCACTCGAACGCCTCGGCCTCGCTCATCGTCTCGGTGACTCGGAGCGTCTTGAGGATCGCCTCGACGGCAAGCGGGCCGTTGGCACTGATCATCGCCGCCAGTTCGAGGGCCTTGTCGATCGCTCCGCCGTCGGGCACGACGTGGTTGATCAATCCGAGTTCCTTGGCCTCTTGGGCCTTGAGATGACGGCCGGTCAGCAAAATCTCGGCGGCCGCTGCATACGGAATCTGACGGCGGAGGCGGACCGCCGAACCACCCATCGGGTACAGCGACCAACGGGCCTCGCTGACACCGAACCGGGCACTCTCTCCAGCCACCCGGATGTCAGTGCCCTGGAGGATCTCGGTTCCACCCGCAATCGCAACACCCTCGACCGCGCAGATCACCGGCTTGGTCGGCTGATACGTCTTGAGCAGACCTCGGTAGATGAACCCGGGGTCCTCCTGCATCCGCTTGGGAACATCGATCGCGTCGGCCTCGTCGACATCGCCCGCCATCGCCCGCAGATCCATCCCGCTGCAGAAGTTTCCCTCGGCTCCGGTGAGGATCGCGCAGCGGACGTCGTCATCGGCGCTGACCTCGGCCCACACATCGGCCAACATCGCGAACATCGTCATCGTCATCGCGTTGTAGCGATGTGGTCGGTTGAGCGTCACGATCATCACTCCACCATCACGTTGCACGTCGACCTGAGCCATGCTGATCCCCTTGTCTTCAATGTTGCTTTCAATGATGTCTTCAATGGTTGCGTCACATCATCGTCGGTCCGTGTCGTGAGTGCGGACCCGAACACTCCCGTCATCGTCGGTGCGGCGGCCGTGCACCAGCGCGTCGACGATCCAGTTCTCGCCCTCGAACCGCTTGCGCTGATCCGGGCCGCATTCGAATCCGCTGCCGCCGACGCCGGATCGAACGCGCTGCTCGACGCCGCATCGGTGGTCCTGCTCACCCAGGGCATGTGGGCATCGGCGAATCCCGCACAGGTCGCGGCGCCGTGGAACCCGGATGTGCGCAGCGTCGTCGCCGATCTCGGCGTGTTGCAGCAGACGCTGATCGATCGGGCATGCACGATGGTTGCGAGCGGCGAGGCCGACGTCGTCCTGGTCGGCGGCGGCGAGGCCAAGTACCGATCACTGCGGTCGCAGATCACCGGGATTCCCGTTGTCGACACGGTCACCGCCGGAGCACCATCGGAACGGCTCACGCCGGATGCCGAGATCATCACAGCAGAAGAAATCGCCCGGGGCTTACCCGTGCCGGCGCGGCAGTACGCGATGATCGACACCGCGCTACGGGCGGCGCAAGGGTTGACGCCGACCGAACACATCGACGTGCTGGCAGACCTGCAGCAGCGGTTCAGCGACGTCGCCGCCGGCAATCCGAGTGCGTGGGGTGGCAGGTGGAGACCTGATGCGGCGATGCTCGCCTGGCCGTACACCAAGCTGCACTGCTCGCAATGGAACGTCGATCAGGCTGCGGGAATCATCGTCTGCAACGTGGCGGCGGCCGAGCGATTCGGCATCGACCGCAACCAATGGGTGTTCGCCCATCTCGGCATCGAGTCGAATCTGATGGTGCCGCTGTCGCATCGTGCCGAACTGCACCGCTCCCCCGCTGCGGCGATCGCCGGTCGTCGCGTCCCCGCAGGCATCGAGCATCTCGACCTGTACAGCTGCTTTCCCGCCGCCGTTCGCGTCCAAGCGGCCGAACTCGGAATCGACCCGACTCGGCAGCTGACGGTGACAGGCGGGATGACGTTCGCCGGGGGGCCGTTGAACAACTCGTCGCTCCAGGCGCTGGTGAAGATGGTCGAGGTGCTGCGGGCCGACCCGGGTTCACGAGGCATGGTCACCAACATCAGCGGAATGTTGACCAAGTTCGGTCTGTCGGTCTGGTCGACCTCACCACCTTCGGGTCGGTTCGAGGCGGCGGACATCACCGACGAGGTTCGGGCCGAGACCCGGACCGTGCCGTTCGATCCCGATCATGTCGGGCCGGCAACCGTCGCGACCTACACCGTCGTCTTCGATCACGGCCGACCCGTGCAGGGAATCGTTCTCGCCGATACCGCCGAGGGCAGGCGAGTATTGGCCACCACGACCGATCCTGTTGTGATGGCCGACATGACCAACACCGACTGGTGCGGCCGCCACGTCGTGGCCACCGGCCCGACATTCACGACCTGACGCGGCCGCAATATCGAACGCACGTGGATACGAACGGTCGACATTGCGTGCGGTCAGCGGTGGAGGGTGGCGGCGAGGTGGAACTGGAGTGGTTGGCCGACGGCGGCCATCCGAAGCTCGTACGTCAGCGTGTCGCCGTCGACGGTGATGTCACGCTCGACCGTCGCGACTTCCTTGGCCGTCGCTGTACCGGCAACCAACGTCGAACTCAATCGAATCGATGTGCCATCGATCGAGCCGCTGTGCACCTCGACGAGGCCCGTGGGATGAGCAATGACGAGTTCGACGACACCGGGCGATGGCATCCGCCAATAGCCGGTCTCGGCATGCAGCGGACGGCCGTCGTCGGCAGATGAGGTGCGCTGGCCATAGGCGAGGAACGGTTTGCCGACATGGCCGAAGGTGATCGTCTCGTTGTACTCGAACGGCTCGATCGTCGGATATTCACCCCGCCCGCGTCCGCTCCACGAACCGAGGAGGAAACCCAGTGGAGCGATCGCCAAATGCAAGGCCGGCGGAGTCGGCGGCGGAGTCGGCGGCGGAGTTGAGGGAGTTGGGGGAGTCACAGCAACTCGCCTGCAGCGGTCTGCACCGCGGCGATGATCGGCTCCCAGTCGGCATCAGCCTCGCGCGTCACGGTGACGAAGTCGTTGACGCCGAACACCGACGCCACGCCACCGGCTGCGAACACTGCAGCGGCGAACGGGATCTCTGCCGCCTCGGTCGCCGACGTCGCGTTCATCATCGACTCCAGCCTCGTATCGAGCGTGAACTTCGTCGCGTTCGGGTTGGGCGTCGAGGAGGGTGTTGCAGTGGCCATCTGTTCAGCGTACGCGCGTGCTCGACGTCGCCACCTCGACGTCGCCACCTCGGGGCCGCCATTCGGGCCGTTCGCGCATGGCGCAGTCTTGGTGAGCATCACCGATCGTTTTCCGCGGATTGCAAACGCTCGGATCGGACAGAAACTTTCAGACCAAGATAGTTGATCGAACAGATGTTCGACTACGCTGATCACATGGATCCGGCGCTCCAACTCCATCACGGACTCAAGGTCTTGCGCGCGGTCGAAACCGCGACCCTGACCAGCACCGAACTCGGTTGCGGTCTGCTCGAGTTGCAAAAGGTCGTCGACGGACTCAACGTCGAACACGCCAAACTGATGACCGAAGCAGACAAGGCCGGCGTACATGCCGGGTCCGGGCACCGCAGCCTCGCGTCGTGGTTGGCGGCCAACGGCAAGACCTCGTATGCGAGAGCGAAGAAGCAACAGCAACTCGGCGACGCGATGGACGCGTCCCATGAACTGGACGACGCCGTCACCAACGGTGAACTCTCACCCGACACCGCATCCGAACTGTTGCCGACGGTGGGTTCAGATCATTCCGGCGACATCACCGAACTGATCGAAGTCTGCAAAGGTGCGTCACCCGCAGAAGCGAGAGCCGCCGGCAGAAAGTTTTAAGAACTGAACAAACCAACTGCCCGGCGTCATCATCCACGGCGACGCCAACAATTTCTCGATCACCCTCCCCAACGGCCAGACCATCGCAATGCCACCCAAACGCCACAGCCCCCAATGCCACCGGCGCCAACGGAAGAGGCGGAACAGGCGGAACAGCCCGGCGCACCACCGGGCCAACGAACAGCAGCCTGACCCGAACCACCCCGGAACCATCTGGTCCCAGGGCCATCGGCGCGTCCAAGGATCGGAGCGCTGGGCTCAACTGCCGGACGGATCATGGCCGACACCGAATCGAACGCTCAACCAGAGCCGACGCTGTGACGGAACAAACCGGGTCGGCCGATTTGGGCTCAGTTCACCATTCGTTCGCGGCCTTCCCAGAACGGCGCACGCAGGTCCTTCTTGAGCACCTTGCCGCTGGGGTTTCGGGGCAGGACATCGATCCAATCGACGCTGGTCGGGCACTTGAACCGGGCCAGTCGCTCACGGGCGTAATCGATGATCTCCTGCTCGGTGACATCGACGTCGGCCGCCCTGACGACGAGGGCCTTGGCGGTCTCGCCCCACTTGTCATCGGGCACCCCGATCACGGCAACATCGGCGATACCGGGGTGGGCCATCAGCACGTTCTCGACCTCGGCCGGATACACGTTCTCGCCGCCGGACACGATCATGTCCTTGACCCGGTCGTGGATGTAGACGTAGCCGTCGGCATCGACATAGCCCGCGTCGCCGCTCTTGAACCAGCCATCAGCGGTGACGGCCTTGGCGGTCTCCTCGGGGTTGTTCCAGTAGCCGGTCATCACCTGCGGCGAACGCACCCAGATCTCGCCGACTGCGCCCTGTTCGACCTCGTCCCCCGTGTCGGTGTCGACAATCTTGATCTCGACGCCGGGTCCGGGCAGGCCGCAGCTACGCAGACGGTGCTTGTTCGGGCCGTCGATCACGTGATCGTGCGGCGGCAGGTTGACAATTGCGCCGGTCGTTTCGGTCAATCCGTACGCCTGCCAGAATTTGCACTTGAACACCTCGATGCTCTGGGCCAGTACCGCCTCGCTGATCGGCGACGCTCCGTAGACGAGCACTTCGAGGCTGCTGTAGTCGGCATCTGCAGCGCCCGGCATCATCAGCATGAACTGCAGCACCGCCGGCACGACGAATCCGTGGGTGATCCGCAGATCGCCGATCAGTGTGATCAACGCAGCTGGATCGAGGTCGCGAACGATGACGCTCGTGGCGCCCTCGTACATCCCGGCCACTGCCCAACCGCCGCCGCCGATGTGGAACAGCGGCATCGCGACGAGGTTGACCGAGTCCGGACTGAGCTCCCAGATCTCCTTGGCCATCGGCAACAGTCCGAAGAAATTGGAGTTGCTGAGCATCACGCCCTTGGGGCGCCCAGTGGTACCAGACGAGTACAGCTGAAACGCCGTGTCCTGCAACGTCGCGCCTGCGCCAGGATCGACCGACTCGTGGCGCTCGACCCATTCTTCGAAGCTCTCGTAGGTCGGGTGGCCGCCGATGACGAGGATCTTGGTGACGGTGGTCAGATTGTCGGCAATCGCGTCGAGGATGCCAACGAAGTCCGGCCCGACGATCAAGATCTTGGCGCTTGCGTCGTTGACGATGAACTCGACCTCGGGCCCAGCGAGTCGCCAGTTGACATCGACACACACGGCGTTGTTGAGTGCGGCCCCGAAGAAGACCTCGAAGTGCTCGATGCCGTTCTTGTCGAGGAAGGCGATCCGGTCCTGCACGCCGATGCCCTCGGCGACGAACCCGTTCGCGACCCGCTGGCTGCGCTCGAGCAGATCGGCCCAACTCAGCTGGCGATCGCCCAGAATCAGCGCCGGGCGATCAGCGCGTCCCACTCCGTGGACGCGGATGATGTCGGCAATGCTGTTGATCTCCATCGGGGCAAACTAGCCGACGGACGTGTCCGACGTCACTCGGCGTGAACGCTTGTGAACAAGGTCGGCGATCCACTCACGGACGGTTGACCACGATCACGCTGGTCGGCGATCGATCAGCGCGGTGTGAAACCCAACCGGAACGAGCGGACCGCGCGGGCGAAGATGTTCGATTCGACGTCCGGTTCTGTCACCGGGTGCAGGTCCTTCAACCTGGCGGTCATTGCGGTCAGCAGTGACTGCAACGTGGCTCGGGCGAGGTTGTTTCCGACGCACAGATGGGTGCCGAACCCGAACGCGATCTGGGGGTTCGGGCTGCGCCGGATGTCGAACCGGAACGGTTCGGCGAACACCGCTTCGTCACGATTGGCGGACGGATAGAGCAGCACGATCCGGTCACCGCGGTGGATGGTGGTGCCGTTGACCTCGGCGTCGGCACCGGCTCGGCGGAACATGTTGTTGAGCGGCGTCACCCACCGCAACACCTCCTCGACCGCTGCTGGTACAAGCGAGGGATCGGAGCCCATTGCATCCCAATCCTGGGGGTGGTTGCACAACTCGCGGATCCCGTGGCTGATCGCAGTGCGGGTGGTCTCGGCTCCCCCGCTGATGAACAGCCCGACCTCGTGAGCAATCGCTGTGGGTGGCAGTGGCTGGCCATCGATCTGGGCGGTGAGCCACGTCGAGATCAAGTCGTCGGCCGGGCATCCGTGCTTGGCGATGTGGGCCATCTTCTCGCCGGCGATCTCGCCGAGACCGCCCATGAACTCCATGTTCGCATCCATGAACTCGGTGAACGTGTGGCCGTTGCGCTCGCGCATGTCGATCCGCATCAGCCGCTCACTCCAGCTCTTGACGTCTCGCCACATCGAGTCCGGGTAGCCGAGCAACTTCGCGGTCAGCCGGGCCGGCAACTGACCCGCGATCGCGTCGACCAACTCGCATTCGTTCTCGTCGACGATCGCATCGATCAGTTCGGCGACGAGGGCGTCGATCTCGGGACGCCGGTCAGCCACCTCGGCCCGGGTGAACTTGTGTTGTACGAGCATCCGCTGTTGGCGATGTCGCGGGTCGTCCTGGGCGATCATGTTGATCTCGTCCGGCGACCAGATCGCGCGGTATCCCTGGCCGCTCAGGAACACGTTGCTGCGACGCTCGACCTCCATGATGTCGCCGTGGCGGGTGATGCCCCACAGGCCGTTGCGGAGATCCCGATAGATCGGTTCGTTGGCCCGCATCCAGGTCCAGGCTTCGTGCGGGTTGCTGCGATACAAATCGGGGTCGAGCAGGTCGACGACGAGACGATCGTTCTCGAGTGCGGTCATGACGCGACCCTGCCACGCAGGTCTGCGCCGTCGCTATGTGGAGGCATCCAAACGTGCCAGCAATTCGGCGAGGCGGATCTCGTACGCGGCGATATTGCGTTCCTTGATCGACTCGTAGCCGCGGATCATTTCCGGCAGTTCGGCGATCTCGAACATCAACGTCTCGTCGCCTCCGGATCGCACGACACGCTGCATCATCGCTGCATAGTCGCGGGCGAGCCGGCGCTCGGTGCGTCGCAGCGAGGAGTACCCGGCGATGTCGAACGGCGTGCCCCGCACCCGGCGGGCGGCTCGCAACGCGACCATTGCCGGCGTGGCCCAGCGCCCGAGTCGCAGCTTGCGTTTCATGCCCAACGTTCGCAGCAGAGGCGGATGCAGTTGCCACGTCACCCGCGCACCCGGCCCGCCGACTTCGATTGCAGCCGCCTTGGCAGCAGGGGTGAGCAGCAGCCTCGCCACCTCGTACTCGTCCTTGTAGGCCATCAGCTTGTAGAGGTTGCAAGCAACTGCTTCGAGCAAGGCCGGTGAGGCACCGAGGCTGCGCACGTCGTCGATCGCATCGAGGTAGCGGCGGCTGTACGACACGGACTGGTAGGCGACGAGATCGGCGGCCCGTCGATCGCCGGTGTCCTCAGGCTCGCCCTCCACGAGGGCGAGACGAGAGGTCCAATGACTCGACACGGCTGCTGGATCGAGGACCCATTGTCGACCTCGGCGCAGCGCGTCGAGGTTTCGCTCGACCGCCACACCGTTGAGTTCGATCGCCTGCTCGACGTGCTCGACCATCAGCGGGAGAGCGCCGCTCTGCAACGCGACGCCGAGCAGGAAGACATTCGCCGCAGCCGTGCTGCCGTAGAGCGCAGCGGTCACCGCACTGGCCGGCACGTATCGATTGGCTTCTCGCCGGCTGCGTTGGTCGAGGCGGCGGGTGAGTTCCGGCTGATCCGGGTAGGCGACGTCGGGGTGCAGCACCATCTTGCCGGTGGGGGTCTCGCTCGAATTGCCGACGACGATCGTGCGATCGGCCGCGGCACCTTTGAGCGTCGATTCGCTGGCCGCACCGAGCAGGTCGAACGCGAGCATGAGGTCGACGCCGCCACTTGCGGCCTTGTTCGAGCCGACGTGGTGGCCGGCGCTGATGACGAGGTCGCTCACCACCGGACCCGCCTTTTGGGACAACCCGGTCTGATCCAGGCCGCGCACCTCATAGCCCTCCAGCATCGCTGCGGTGCCGATGATCTGGGCGACCGTGACGACACCCGTCCCGCCGATGCCCGGCATCCTGATCACGAACGGCTCGGTTCGCGACGAAACCGTGGCGACGATGGTCGGCAGCGCGAGATCCGGGGGCGCAGCTGCGATCGTCCGCTCTGTGGCGGCGCGGTGCCACGGACGTTTCCGACGCGGCGTGATCGTCGCAAAGCTCGGGCAGTCACCCTCGAGGCACGAGAAGTCGAGGTTGCACGAACTCTGGTCGATGCGGGTCTTGCGTCCGAACTCGGTCTCCACCGGCTGCACCGACAGGCAGTTGCTCTGCTGGCCGCAATCACCGCAGCCCTCGCACACGCGCTCGTTGATCAGCACCCGGAACGGCGGCGTTGCGACCTGGTTGCGCTTGCGGAGCCGGCGGTTCTCGGCTGCGCAGAATTGATCGTGGATCAGCACTGTCGTGCCGCCAATGGTGGCAAGCAGTTCCTGGGCCTCGACGATTCGGCTGCGGTCCCACACCTCGGCAGCGTCTGGCATCACCACGGAGCGGTAGCGACCCAGATCCTCGGTGGTCACGATCACTCGGCGCACGCCCTGCAGGATCAGGATCCGCACCATCGTCTGCACGTCGGCACCGCCCTGGGCCGATTGCCCGCCGGTCATCGCGACCACGCCGTTGACGAGGATCTTGTAGGTGATGTCGACGCCTGCCGCGATCGCCCAACGCACCGCGAGTTGGCCGCTGTGGGCATACGTGCCGTCGCCGATGTTCTGGATCAGGTGCGGCGTCTCGACGAACGGCGCCATACCCACCCACTGCGCGCCCTCGCTACCCATGCACGTCAGACCCACGAGTTCGCCGACCCGTTCCGGCTCCATCATCGCGACCATCGAGTGACACCCGATCCCGCCACCGACCAGCGCTCCATCGGGGACCTTGGTCGATGTGTTGTGCGGACACCCGCTACAGAAGTATGGCGTGCGATTCAGGGCCAACGGAATCAGTTGCTTGCCGCTCGAAGCGCCGTCGCGATTGCGATCCGGCGCGAGGCGATCGTCGGTCAGCCGCTGAGCCAGCCTCGAACGCAGAGGTCCGATGATCGCGTCGGCATCCAGCGAGCCGTGGGCGGGCAACATAATCGCGCCGCGCTCGTCGTGCTTGCCCGTGATCAGCGGACGATCCGGCGCCGAATACAGGGCGTCCCTGAGCCGCCGTTCGAGCGTCGGGTCTTTGTCCTCGACCACCATGATCTCGGACAAGCCGACAGCGAACCGTCGCAGGATCGACGGATCGATCGGAGATGGCATCCGCAGCTGCAACAGTCGAATTCCCGCCGCCGCGATCGCATCGTCGGATGACAGGCCCAGGTCGTGCAGGGCCTGGCGCAGCTCCCGAAAGGTGTGTCCGCATCCAGCGAGCCCGATCCAGGCATCGTGCGGGTCGACGACGATCTCGTTGAGTTGGTTGTCGACTCCGTATCGGCGAGCGAGTTCCAGGCGCACCTCGAACATCTCCCGTTCGAGGTCGAGCGTGTGCGGCGTGAGCAGGTTGCCGTCGGCGTGCGGCACCCACCGTCGTCCGCCGATGTCGACGGTGGGGATGACCGGTTGGACCCGATCAAGTCCGAGTTCGAGTGTGGCCGTTCCGTCAGCCACCGGGGCCGCGATCTTGAGCGCGGTCCACAGGCCACTCGCCCGCGACATCGCGATCGCGTGACGGCCGAGATCGAGAGCCTCCTGCACATCGCTGGGCGTCAGGATCGGCATGTGCAATCCGATCAGCGCGGCGTCGGACGAGCTCGGCAGCGTCGATGACTTCGCGGCAGCATCGTCGCCGACGAAGGCGACCGCGCCGGAGTGGCGATGCACGCCCGCGAACATTGCGTGTCGCAACGCGTCGCTCGCGCGATCGACGCCTGGCGTCTTGCCGTACCAAAATCCGATGACGCCGTCGTGACGACAGTCGGGTCGTTCGGCTGCGAGCTGGCTGCCCATCACGGCGGTCGCAGCGAGTTCCTCATTGAGCGCAGCGGTGTGCACATAGGGCAACCCATCGGCCACGGCCGAGGCGGCGTTCGCTTCCTTGTCGAAGCCGGCCAACGGCGAGCCGGGGTAGCCGGACACGAATGCCGCAGTCTGCAGGCCGTGGAGCCGATCGACCCGCATCTGCTCGATCGGAAGTCGGGCGAGGGCCTGCACCCCCGAGACGAACACTCGGCCGGAATCGCGGGCGTAGCGATCGGTCAACCGGTACGGCTGGTGGATGTCGACCATTCGCCAACCTTAGGGACGCAGGGCCGCCCCCGCTTGCCAAAACGGCCGAGCGATCAACAAACGCCGGCGAGCCCTCACGTGAGGCCGGTCGCGGCTCGATACGTCTCTCGGCACGGCACTGCCGAGAGGGCTACGGTGACCACATGCGCTTCGGTTTCGTGGTTCCCCACGGCGACGCATCTGACGTCGCCGACATGGCAGCAATTGCCGAGGAAACGGGTTGGGATGGCCTCTTCGTGTGGGAGGGCATCTACGGTGTCGACGCGTGGGTTGCGCTCGGCGCGGCAGCGGTGCGCACCAACACCATTCGTCTCGGCACGCTCTTGACGCCGGTGTCGCGACGTAAACCGTGGGAACTCGCCGGCCAGGTTGCCACCGTCGACCGACTCTCGTCAGGCCGCGTCACGTTGTCGGTCGGGTTGGGTGCGATCGAGAGTGGATTCGCCGAATTCGGCGAAGAGTGCGATCGGCACGCCCGAGCAGAATTGATGGACGAAGGGCTCGAGATCATGTCCCGACTGTGGACCGGCGAGCCGGTCACCTTCGCCGGTCAGCACTACACCCTCACGCCGAGTGATTTTCCCTCGATCAAACACGTCGTCCAACAGCCGCGCCCGCCGGTGTGGTGTGTCGGCGCACTCGGATCTGCCAAGTCGATGGCGCGAGCGACGGCGTGGGACGGTCTGCTCCCCCAGGTGGTCGACAACGGCCAGGCTCGCCAGGCCACGCTCGAAGAACTGATCGCCGCTCGGCCATCGATCTTGACCCAAACCAGTGGTCGTCCGTATGACATCATCGTCGAGGGCAACTGGGAGGAACACTCCCCTGCCGCATGGATGGAAGCGGGAGCGACCTGGTGGATCGAGAGCCTGTGGGACGCGATGCACGGCCCGGACCCGATCGGCGCCTCGATCGACCGACTCCGCCAAGGCCCACCCGTCATCGCCTGAACCGGTCAGTCGCTTCCCGGTCGGCCCGGTGGTGGTCGTAAGGTCGACGTATGACTTCTGCCACTGCAACCGGTTGGAACTTCGCCGAGATCTGGGAACATCACGCCGATCGCTTCCCGGATGCCGTCGCCCAGGTGCAGGGCGATCGTTCGTTCACCTGGGCCGAGTTCGACCGCCGGGCGGACGGCATTGCGGCCACCCTGCTGTCCGGCAGTGCGGTGCAGCAGGACAAGGTCGCCCACTACTTGTACAACTGTCCAGAGTACTTGGAGAGCATGTTCGGGATGTACAAGGCCGGACTCGTTCCGATCAACACGAACTACCGCTACACCGACGACGAAATCGTCTATCTGTGGGACAACGCTGATGCGGTTGCCGTCGTCTTCCACGCGACCTTCATCGATCGCTGCTCGGCGCTGCGCGAACGACTCGACGACATCCGCACCTGGATCTGTGTCGATGACGGCGCCGCACCGTGCCCCGACTGGGCGATCCCGTACGAGTCCGCAGCCCTCAGTGCGACCGATCGTGTGATCCCGCCGTGGGGACGCTCCCCCGACGACCTCTACATGCTGTACACCGGCGGCACCACGGGCATGCCCAAGGGCGTGATGTGGCGTCAGGACGACGTGATCGGCAGCCTCGATGCTTCGTCGAAGGTGCGTCTGCCCGATGCGCCCGGATGGGACGCTCTCGAATCGAAGGTGTCCAAGCCTGGCCCACGCAACATGCCGGCAGCCCCGCTGATGCACGGCACCGGTGCCTTCAATGCGATGTGGAACCTGTGCCTTGCGGGCAGCGTCGTGACCATGGTCGGGCGCCACTTCGACCCGGTTGAACTGCTCGACACCGTCCAAGAGCACCGGATCGGCAGCATCTCGATCGTCGGCGATGCGTTCGCCAAGCCGATCCTGCGTGCGCTCGACGCCGAGCCCGATCGCTGGGACGTGTCGTCGCTGCGGGTTCTGGTGTCCAGCGGCGTCATGTGGTCCGCCGCAACCAAGGCCGGCCTGCTCCGTCACAACAACCGCCTGATCATGATCGACAGCCTCGGCAGCAGCGAGGCGATCGGGATGGCCAACAACACGACGTCAGCCGACGGATCCGGCGAGAACGCGAAGTTCGTGCTCACGGCCCACACCAAGGTGCTCACCGAGGACGGTCGCGAGGTAGTGCCCGGCAGCGGCGAGCGCGGGAGGGTCGCGCTGCGCGGCCGCACTCCCGTCGGTTACTACAAGGACCCGGACAAGAGCGCCTCGACATTCATCACATTCGAAGGCGTGCGTTGGAGCATCCCCGGCGACTTCGCCGAGGTCGACGCCGACGGCAGCGTCCGCCTGCTCGGACGCGGGAGCCAGTGCATCAACACCGGAGGCGAAAAGGTCTACCCCGAGGAAGTCGAAGAGGCGCTCAAGGCCCACCCGGCCGTGCACGACGCGGCTGTCGTTGGTCTGCCCGACGAACGTTTCGGCGAGGCGATCACCGCCTTGGTCGAAGCCAATCCGGGTGCCACGATCGACGAAGCCGAGCTCATCCGCCACGTCAAGGAGCACCTCGCCGCCTACAAGGCGCCGAAGCGGGTGTTCCAGATCGACACCATCGGACGCGCTGCAAACGGCAAACTCGACTACAAGCGGCTCAAGGCTGACGCTGCCAGCCGCGTCTAGCGATTCCGCACACCAAGCCCTCTCCACTTTTCGTTCATGTCACCACACATCATCTGATGTGCCGATGTGCGGTGACGTGAACGAGAAAATGTTGTTGCCGGACGACCAATGCGGTTCAATGCCGACATGCCTGGAGGCAAGCGCCGGATCGCGGCGATCTCGACAGGTCAGCGTGCTGCGTTCACTCGTACTCAAGCCAATGAGTGTGGGGTTTCGAACGAGACGCTTCGTGGTTGGGTCCAGAGCGGCCGCCTTGATCGAGCCGGGTTTCGGACATACCGAGATCCAATGGCTCCGCAAGACATTCGGACAGAGCTGAACGACTTCAGCCTCGACATCGGCCAGGCATGGCTCTCGCACTCGACTGCTGCCGCGCTGCTCGGTCTGGACGGTTTCAGATTACGAAAGCCGTTCCATGCGACCGTCACTCGCGGCCGCAATATCCAGCGGGTCGGCGCGTACATCCACACATCGTCGACGATGCCGTTGCTCGACCGCGCCGAAGCCGATCAGTTTGTCGTGACATCAGCGACGCGCACGATCATCGATCTCTCGCCGACCACCGAACCGTCGGCGCTGCTGCGTGTCGTGGCGGGCGCTCTGCGCGACGGGCTCACGTCCGAACTGTTCCTGCACGAACGCTTACACGCACTTCGGGGCAGCGGTCGCGCTGGTTGCCGTCGCCTGATCAACGTGTTGGAGGAGGGCGAGATCGAATCCGGCACGCCGAGTTGGCTCGAGCGGCAGTATCTCGGACTGATCGCCAGCGCTGGGCTGCCGACACCCCGAACAGAGGTCACGTTGACTCGAGCGCGCGACAGGCTCGTCCGAGTCGACTGCTACTTCGAGGGCACCGACGTCGTTGTCGAATTGCTCGGCTACCGCTGGCACCGCACCAAGGAACAGATCGCTCGCGACGCTGAGCGTCTCAATCAACTGCAGTTGGACGGCTATCGCGGGTTCCAGTTCACCTACGGCCAGGTCGTCGACGATCCGTCCTATCCGGTCCTGATCACGAGCCAGGCACTTGGCCGTGCCGCAGCCTGACGAGTTGCTCCGACCACCGCGCTCGATCACACGACCCCCGACTGCGCCGTCCCCTGCTGTTCATGTCACCACACATCATCAGACGGGCCGATGTGCGGTGACATGAACGGGAGGGTGGGCACGCACGAGAGGGGCTGATCGACCCACGACCTCGGCAGCGAGTTGGCGAGGACCGGGTACGAATCGTTAACTTCTGTTCCATGACATCACCCACCGACCAGGTCGGATTCGACGGCAAAGTAGCGATCATCACCGGAGCCGGCGGTGGCCTCGGCCGCCAGCATGCACTGCTGCTCGCCTCACGCGGTGCTCTCGTGGTGATCAACGACCTCGGCGGCTCGGTCGACGGAACTGGCAGCGACAAGGGTGCCGCGGAACACGTCGTCGACGAAATCATGGCGCTCGGTGGCGAGGCAGTTGCCGACACCAACAGCGTCTCGACGCCGGAGGGTGGCGCCGCCATCGTGCAGACCGCAATCAACGCATTCGGCAAGGTCGACATCGTCATCAACAACGCAGGAATCCTGCGTGACAAGGCGTTCCACAACATGACGCCCGATCTCGTCGATCCTGTCCTCGCTGTCCACCTCAAGGGTGCGTTCAACGTCACCCAGGCCGCCTGGCCGTACATGCGCGAACAGAAGTTCGGCCGGGTCATCAGTACGTCCTCGGCTGCCGGGATCTTCGGCAACTTCGGCCAGGCCAACTACGGCGCCGCGAAGATGGGCCTCGTCGGGTTCACTCGCGTGCTCGCCGTCGAGGGCGCCAAGTACAACATCACCGCCAACGCCATCGCGCCGCTCGCGCTAACCCGGATGACCGAGGCCTTGCTCGGCTCGCTCGGCGACAAGCTGGATCCGGCACTGATCTCGCCGCTCGTCACCTATCTCGTCAGTCCCGAGTGTGATGTCACCGGTCGAGTCTTCAGCGTCGGCGGCGGTCGGGTCGCCGAGGTGTTCATCGGAGAGACCCAGGGCTACCACCACGCTGCGCTCAGCCCCGAAGACGTCCGTGACAACTGGGACACGATCACCAGTCGCGACGGTTACGCGGTGCCCAACAACCTCGGCGAAGAGACTGCGCTGTTCCTCAGCGCCCTCAAGTAACGGGTTCATCCGCTCGAATCGATCCGGTCATGGTGAGCGATTTAGGTTGCTCGCCATGATCGATGTCGAACAGTTCCGCGCCGAGGCAGCCGGTTGGCTCGAGCTCAATCGGCAGCATGCACCTCGCGATTACGGGGCGATCTGCCCACCCGATCTCGTCGAGCAGGGCACTGCGTGGCAGCAGCGACTGTTCGCCGCTGGGTACGCCGGGATCCACTGGCCAACCCGGTACGGCGGTCAAGGGCTCAGCATCCAGCATCAGGCTGCCTGGATCGAGGAGTGCGCGCTCGCCGCCGTTCCGCCATTTCTGAACATGGTCGGGCTCGTGTTGGCCGGTCAATCAATCCTCCAATTCGGCACCGAAGAGCAGAAGCAGCAGCATCTGTTGCCAACCCTCGACGCGAGCCGGGTGTGGTGCCAGTTGTTCAGCGAACCGGGTGCTGGAAGCGACCTCGGGGGCCTGTCGACCAAGGCCGAGCGCGACGGCGACAACTTCGTGATCAACGGCCAGAAGGTGTGGTGCAGCGGCGGCCGGATCAGTGAGTGGGGAATCCTGATGGCCCGCACCGATCCCGACGCCAAGAAGCACGAGGGCATCTCGTTTTTCCTGTGCCCGATGGACCTGCCCGGTATCGAGATCCGCCCGCTCAAGCAGATGACTGCCGAGGCCGAGTTCGACGAGGTGTTCTTCGCCGACACCCAGCTGCCTGCCGAGCATCTGCTCGGACCACTGCACGGCGGCTGGGGAGTCGGGATGGCGGTGTTGACCAACGAGCGCGGCCACATCGGGGCGAGCGTGATCGGCCTCGAACGCCGCCTCGAGGCAATGGCCCGCCTCGCCGAGGGCCGGGAGCTCGATTCGATCCAGCGCCAGTCGCTGGCTGGGCTGCTCACTCGTGGCAATGCGTTCAAGGCAATGGGCAGGCGCCAGGGACCGCAGGCCTCGACCGCGGCCTCACTGATGAAACTCGGGATCACCGAGATGATGTTCGACGCGTCGATGTTGCGCGGGGACATCATTGGTGCTGCAGCAATGCTCGATGGACCTGATTCGTACGGCATGCTGGCCGCCCCCGGCGGACGCATCGCCGGCGGCACGAGCCAGGTCCAACGCAACATCATCGGCGAGCGATTGCTGGGGCTACCTCGCGAACCTCAAGGCGACCCGCGCTCGAATGGGGCATGATGAGACCGTCCTTCGTGGGATCGATGCAGGCAACGACGTGAGCCAAAGGAGTCGACGATGAGTTTCAACGAGGTCAACCGGAGTACGAACGAATCAGCACCCCAGAATGCGGCCAGCGGCCGCACCGGGCCCAGCGCCGCTCTGATCGCGTTCGGCATCGTGCTGGTGCTCGGCGTCATCTTCTTCTTCCAGAACGGCGACCGTCGAGAGATCGACTTCCTGTTCTTCGAGGCCCGGACCACCGTCCGGTTCTCGATCATCATTGCGATTGTGATCGGCATCTTGCTCGACCGACTGTTCAGCATCTGGTGGCGGCGCCGCAAGCGCAACAACGCTTAGCTCGCGCTCCGGCGACGTTGTCGAGTTAGATGGTTCGGTGACCTCCGACGCCTCCCACGCCGACTCCCAGGCCGACTCCCACGCAGTATCCGACATCGCTGTCTACGACTTCGGTGGCAGCGGGCCGACCGCTTTCTACGCCCACGCGACGGGGTTTCATGCCCACTGCTGGACCTCGATCACGGCGCTGCTCCCCGACCTTCGCAACGTCGCCTACGACGCTCGTGGTCATGGCGATACGCCGGTCGGCCCAGAGTGGGCATCGAAGGACACGGTCGATTGGACCGTCTACGGCAGTGATGCGGCGGCGGTCGCAGCGACGGTGCAAGACGACGGACCGGTGCTGGGTGTCGGCCACAGCATGGGTGGTGCAGCGCTGTTGATGGCAGCCCTCCAGGCGCCCGAACGATTCCGCGGGTTGGTCGTGTACGAGCCGATCGCGATGCCGGCCGATGTGATCCCGTCGGGCGGACAGAGCAACTTCCTCGCGATGGGTGCTCGCAAGCGGCGCAGCAGTTTTCCCTCGTTCGCGGACGCGATCGCGAACTACAGCGCCAAGCCACCGATGAACGTGTTCAGTCCAGACACGATGGACGCGTACGTTCGCTACGGCTTCGCCGAGGGGGAAGATGGACAGGTCCATCTGAAGTGCCGCCCTGAGCACGAGGCCCGCACCTATGAGGCTGGAGGCAACCACGGAACCTGGGACCGCCTCAACGACGTCACCGTGCCGGTGTGGGTGATCTGCGGGATACCACAACCGATGCAACCGTCAGCCCGCACCGAAGAACTCGCGAGCCGGATCCCCGGAGCGAGATACATCCAACTCGACCACCTCGGACACTTCGGTCCGATGCAGGCCCCCTCCGAGATCGCCTCGATCATCGCTGAGGCGTCTGACGCCTTCGTCTGACTCCTTCGTCAGTTCATGTGTTCGGCGCAATCAGGCGTACTCGGAGAGCGCCATCGCCAGCCCGACCATGCAGCCGGCCACACCGAGCGAGAGCCCGATCGTCGACAACAGTGGCAGGCGGACGCCCTCAGGATCGAGTTGGTTCGCTCGCCGTCCGCTCAGACCAAGCGTGACGGCGAGCAGGGCGAGGATCGGAGCGGCCACGAACATGATCTGAATCACACCGGTCACGCCGATGATCGACGCTGTGAGGCCAAGTCGATCGAGCCGAGTCGTGCTGTGGACAGCCCGACCCGAGGCTGTCCGGTAGCCCGGTGGAAAGAGGGCCCCGCCATCGTCCATCGTCCGCCAATCCGTGGGTGCCTGGACATCGGCGGGGACGGCCACCGGCGCGCTCGGTAGCCGCACCTGGCCCGGCGCAACGGGCCGTGCGGCTACCGGCCATGGCACGTCGTCCACCGGTTGGTCCCCACCAGGAGGCACGACATCACTCACCCGCCCAGCGTGCCACACCCCGCCAGTCGGCGACCGCCACCAGCGGCGGGGATCGCTGGGTGGGCGTCAGCGTATGGGGTGGGCGTCAGCGACTGCGGCCGGTAACAGGCGCCCGTCACTGGCGTCGGCGACTGCGGGCAGTACGACGTGCCCAGCGAGGATCCAGAGTTCGCTGGTTCGGCCACTCTGTCGTACCCCCGGTTTACGATGGTCGCATGTTCCCGGTACCCACCAGCCTTTCCCCCAGCCGGGTCGAATCGTTTCTCTCGTGCCCGATGGCGTTCCGGTTCGCCAGTATCGAGAAGTTGCCAGAGCCGCCAAGTGTGCACACCACTCGCGGTTCGCTCGTGCACCGGGCGCTCGAGTTGCTCTTCACCCGTCCAGCAGCGGCGCGCACGATCGAGTCAGCGCTGGTCGCGCTCGACGAAGCAATCACCGAGTACGCGTCAGACCCCGACTTCACCGATCTGCACCTCACCGATGCCGAGGCCGCAGTGTTCTTCGACGAATGCCGCCAACTCGTTCACGGCTACTTCGAGATGGAGAATCCACAATCCGTCCGCGAGATCGGCCTCGAACTCCGCCTCGAGGCGCCGGTTGGCGAACTGCTCCTGCGGGGCATCATCGACCGGCTCGAACTCGATGGCGACGGTGAATTGGTCGTCACCGACTACAAGACGGGCCGTGCGCCCAGCGCCAACTGGGAGCAAAAGAGCCTGTCCGGCGTGCACTTCTACTCATTCTTGTGCGAGGCGCTGTTCGGCCGCCGTCCGAGCAAGATCCGGCTGATGTACCTCAAGACCGGTGAGACCATCGAGGCCACGCCATCGGCTCAGTCGGTCCGCTTCGTCACCACCCGCACCCAAGCGGTCTTGAAGGCGGTCGAGAAGGCGTGCACCACTGGTTCGTTCCAGCCACGGCCGAGTGCGCTGTGCAACGGATGCGCGTTCAAGCAGTGGTGTCCCGCGTTCGGCGGCACTCCAGATCTGGCGTCTGTCGAGGCGCCCCGATCGTTCAGTTCGGCTGCCGCGTGAGCGGATCACCGCTCGCTTTCCCGCGGGTGCTTGCCTTCGACGAGTGGGTCGACCAACGACTCGAGTCGTGGCGAGGCAACCCGCTCGCGGACTTCGTCTTCACCAACGCCAGCCACCTCGGTGACTTCTCCGTGATCTGGCACATCATCGGTGCCGCTCGCGGCCTCACCAGCGACACGCGCGCCGACCAGGCATTCGTGCTCTCGGCAGCGCTCGCGGCCGAGAGCCTGGTGGTCAATCAGGGCATCAAACGGCTGTTTCGACGGGAGCGACCCACCGAAACCGGTGACCCCAGGTTCCACATCCGTCAACCATCGACGAGCAGTTTCCCCAGCGGGCACGCATCGTCAGCGTTCGTCGCAGCAACGCTGCTCTGTGGTTGGAGTGGCAAGCGCTCGGCGCCGATGTGGTTCGGGATCGCTGTCATCGTTGCCATCAGTCGGGTCTACGTGCGCATCCACCATGCCAGCGACATCGTTGGCGGTGCCGTTGTCGGGCTCGGTCTCGGAGCCGTTGCCCGGCGCGTGCTTCGGCGGGGCGGAACCGGTCTGGCGTAACCTCGACCGTATGGCCCTCTCCGCATCGTCTGCTCCGTCGTTCGACACCAAGGTCTTCGACCCCAAAATGTCCGACGCCGAAGGGCTGATGTGGCGAATGGAAAAGGACCCGTATCTGTCCTCGACGTTCGGCAATGTGACCATTCTCGATCGCAAGCCCGACTTCGAGCGTCTCGTGCGCCGGATGGAACTCGCGACCTGGATGGTGCCGCGCCTGCGCCAACGGGTGCACTCAGCTCCGGCCAACCTCACCTCGCCGACCTGGGTGATGGACAGCAACTTCGACATCCACTATCACGTGCGCCACATCGCCCTGCCCAAACCGGGCACGATGCGGCAACTGCTCGATCTCGCCAGTTTGATCACCAACGATGCATTCGATCGCACACGCCCGCTGTGGCAGTTCGTGATCGTCGATGGTCTGCGTGGCGGCAAGTCGGCGCTGATCGAAAAACTGCACCACACGATCGCCGACGGCGAGGGCATGGTGCAATTGAGCTTGGCGTTCCTCGACTTCGACCCCGATGCCGCCGATCCCCCGTCACTCGCCGCAGTTCCTGACCTCGACGACGACGTGCCCGCCCACCACACCGGTTCGAATGGTGACGTCCTGCGCGGCATCATGACGAGCAGCCTGCGGATGCCGCTCGGCATGCTGCGTCAGATGAAGGGTCTGATTGCCGACCCGACCCAGATTCCGTCCGCCGGCACCGCTGCGGCCGACACCGTCCGCGGCGTCATCAACCAGCTCAGCGACGTCGACCAAGCTCGATCGCCGCTGTGGACCAAGCGCTCACTGCAGCGTCGAATCGAGACCTTGCGGGCGCCCTACCACGAGACCCGAGCGGTCGCCAAGAAGCTCGGCGGCAAGCTCAACACGGCCTTTCTCACCGTCGCTGCCGAGGGGGCCAGCCGCTATCACATCGAACTCGGGGCACCGGTCGAGTTACTCCGATCGTCGATGGCGATCAGCACCCGCAGCGAAAAGTCGGGCGCGAATGCGTTCTCGTTGGTCCGAATGTTGATCCCCACCGGTGCGATGCCGATCGCCGATCGGTTCGAGGCAATTCAGCAGGCCTCATCGGCGGCACGAGGCGGTTCGAGTTCGGCATCGCTCGACACCTTGGCGGCGGTGGCGTCGACGCTGCCGACGTCGTTGGTGACGAGGCTGGCCCGCACCCAGGCCCAGACGGTCGACTTCGCGACCAGCAACGTCAAGGGATCACCGATCCCGATGTACCTAGCCGGAGCACAGATGTTGGAGAACTATGCCATTGGTCCGCTCGGAGGCGTGGCGTTCAATCTGACGCTGTTGAGCTATCTCGGCAGCCTCGACATGGGCATCAACATCGACACCGCAGCCGTCGAGCGGCCCGAGTTGCTCGCATCGTGCCTCAGCGGCGCGTTCAAAGACTTCCTCGCGCTCTGAGCAATTGGTCGATGCGATTCAGCGCACGGCGATGGTGCGATGCAGCAAAGGGGCTCAGGCGGTGACGACGGGGGCTGGATGCGTGAGCAAGGTGCGCACGTCCAACAGCAGGTCGGCCACTTCGCCAGACGAAACCAGCTCACGGCGAAGCATTTCGGCGAGTGCCTTGTCGATGACTGCCAAGGCTTCGGTGATCACTGCCTCGTTCGTGTCGGTCATCGACTTCTCCTTCTGATCGGCTTGAGTGGGACGCTCTGGTTGATCAC
>JBDSDH010000099.1:0-7081 GCA_039920665.1 Ilumatobacteraceae bacterium | reverse complement strand
CGTTCATCGCCTGCCGCTCCCCCGCCTGTCGGATCCGGAAGTTGCTGTTGCTCAGTTCCGGGATCGGGCGACGGCGGCCGAACAACGTCTCTGTGTACCCGCGAGCGCGTGCCTCCTTGACGGTGGCGTCCATATAGGCACGCACCTTCGGAAATGCGATGAAGTAGGCGTCGAGGATGACCGAGGCTTCGTCGGTGGGAATGCCCAGTCGCTGGCCGAGACCGTAGGACTCCATGCCATAGGCGAGGCCATACGACACCATCTTCGCTTTCGAGCGCATCTCCAGCGTCACGTCGTGAGGATCGACCGCGAACACGCGGGCGGCCGTTGCATTGTGGATGTCCTGCCCGCTCGCGAACGCCTCGATCAGACCGGGATCCTGGGCGAGATGGGCAATACAGCGCAGTTCGATCTGGTTGTAGTCGGCCACCAGCAGCGTGCAGCCCGGTCCGGGAACGAACGATCGGCGGAACAGTCGACCTTCTTCGGAGCGAACCGGAATGTTGTGCAGGTTGGGCTTGTCGCTGCTGAGCCGGCCGGTGCGGGCAACTGTCTGGTTGAACGTCGCATGGATCCGACCGTCGGCGGCGACTTCGGCGAGCAATCCCTCGCCATACGTGCTGCGCAGCTTTTCGACCTCTCGGTACTGCAACAGTGGATCGATGAACTCCGGCCACTGATCGCGCAGTTTCTCGAGTGTGGCTGCGTCGGTCGAGAAGCCGGTCTTGGTCTTCTTGCCCGGCGCGAGGCCCCGTTCGGTGTAGAGGATCTCTCGCAACTGGACCGGCGAGTTCAGGTTGAACGGGCGGCCGGCGACTTCCTGGAGCAGACCACTCAGCCGCTGCACATCGGCGGTGAGGCGTTGGACCAGCAGGTGCAGTTCTGCTCGGTCGACCGCGATGCCGACGTGTTCCATCTTCGCCAGGATTCGCACGAGGGGGTTCTCGATGGTGGCGTAGAGGTCGGCCATCCCTTGCTTGTCGTTGGCATCCTCGAGCGCGTCCGCGAGCCGCGAGATGGCCAGCGCCTCGCGTCCACCGCGTTTGGCGTCATCGATACCGTCCTCGCCGAAATCGAGTTGACCGTTCGCTCCCGGCTCGTCGGGCGGATAGCGGAACGACGTGTACTTCTCGAGCAGATCGCTCACGGCGTAGCGCGACTCGGCCGGATCGATCAGGTACGCCGCGATTGCCGTATCGAGCCGCAATCCTCGCAAATCGAGATCGCGTGCCAGCAGCCAACGCATCAATGCCTTGACATTGTGGCCGCGCAGCGCAGCGTGCGATCCGAGCGCAGCACCGACAGTCGGATCGGTGAGATGATCGGCGGCAATCCAGACCGTCTCGGCAGCATCGGCATCGGTGACGACTGCCAGCCCGATCAGATCGGAGCGTCCGGGTTCACCGGCCCATTGGGTCGACACATCGAGCCGCGCCAGACCTGTCAACAACGACGCACTCGCAGCGGGTGACTCGCTGACGGCGACCTCGGCCTCGAGCACTTCTGCGGTCGAAGACGGACCGGGTGCCACGCCGACGGCGCCGAGTGCCTCGTTGAGTCGATCGTGCAGCGTGCGGAACTCGAGGAACTCGAACAGCCGTTGCACCTCGGTCTGGTTGGGTTCGAACCCGAGGTTGTCGAAGTCGACCTCGACCGGAGCGTTGCAATCGATGACCATCAGTTCGAGGTTGAGTCGAGCGACTGCCTCGTGCTCGATCAACGACGACTTGAGCTTGGGGGTCTGCTCATCGACGTGGGCGAAGATCCCGTCGAGCCCGCCGTACTTCTGGATCAACTTGGCTGCGGTCTTTTCGCCGACGCCGGGGATTCCGGGCAGGTTGTCGCTGTTGTCACCACGCAGCGCTGCGTACTCGGGGTACTGCGCAGGCGTGACACCGGTGCGCTCGTAGATGCCGGCTTCGTCGTACAACGCGTAGTCGCTGACGCCGCGCTTGTTGTAGAGCACCTTGACGTACGGATCACTGACAAGCTGGTAGCTGTCGCGATCGCCCGTGACGATGATGATCTCGTCCGAACGCGCCTTGCCCTGCATGGCAACGGTGCCGATGATGTCATCGGCCTCGAAGCCGACGAGATCGATCGAGGTCACGTTCAGCGCATCGAGCACCTGGCGGACGAGGCCCATCTGCTGGCGCAAGATGTCCGGGGCGGCCTCGCGCTGGGCCTTGTATTGCGGGTTGGCGTAGTGGCGAAACGTCGGCTCAGGCCGGTCGAACGTGACCAGCACACCGTCGGGCTTGTGCTCTTTGATCAGGTAGATGAACATCGACGTGAACCCGAACACCGCGTTGGTGACCTGGCCGCTGGCAGTGGCCATGTCGGTCGGCAACGCAAAGAAGGC
Organism: Ilumatobacteraceae bacterium; assembly: GCA_039920665.1. GTDB lineage: Bacteria > Actinomycetota > Acidimicrobiia > Acidimicrobiales > Ilumatobacteraceae > WLMZ01. The sequence goes on along the minus strand of JBDSDH010000099.1, from coordinate 4,719 downwards.
ACGGTACGTCAGCGAGTTGCCGTCGAGAATCAACAGCTTTGCCATCGTCGTCTCCTCAGGTTTCGGTGTCAGGTCTCGGGGTCAGGCGTCAGATGGCAGATGTCAGATGGCAGATGTCAGGAGTCGGTCTCGGTGGTCGGCCGCAGACTGCCGTCGATCACACGCTCGGCAACGTCACGCATCCGGCCCCGCTCGCTCATCGCCGTGCGCTGCAGGAACGTGAACGCTTGCTGTTCCTTCATCCCGCACTCATCGAGCAGGATGCCCTTGGCCCGATCGATGATCTTGCGCGCCTCAAGCTGCTCGCCGAGCGCATCGACCTCTCCACTGAGGGTCTGCAACTCTCGGAACCGGCCGATCGCAACCTCGATCGCCGGGATCAGATCACTTTTCTGGTACGGCTTGACGAGGTACGCCAATGCGCCGGAGTCGCGGGCCTGCTCGATGATCTCACGCTGGCTGAACGCAGTGAGGATCAACACACCGCAGAGGCGTTCGGCGTTGATGATCGAAGCCGCTTGGAGACCATCCATTCCCGGCATCTTGATGTCGAGGATCGCCAAGTCGGGCCTGAGCTCGCGCACCAGTTCGACCGCCTTGTCGCCGCGACCCGTCTCGCCAACGACGTCGTAGCCCTCTTCCTCGAGGGTTTCCTTCAAATCGAGCCGAATGATGGCTTCATCTTCGGCGATCACCACGCGAATGGTCACGGGATGTCCTTTCGGGTTGCGGCCGGGACATTCAACCACGAAACATCCGATTCGGAGTTCGCCCGCACCATCACGGGGTCATCCGACGAGGCGATCGAGCAACTCGTCCTGGCGGCGTTCGAGTTCGGCGATCGTGCTGATCACGTGCGCTCGGTGGCGACCCATCGCATCAGCGCTTTCACGGGCTTGACGGGACTCGGCCGCAGATCCGCCGGTGTCGTCGACGAGCGAGCGAATGTTCATGTCGTCGGCTTCCTCGCTGAGGTACGACATCTGCTCGTCGATGACGCGGAGATCCTCTCTGAGTGTCTTCAGGCGCGAGCCGTTCTGCTTCAGTCGGCGTTGGACCAGCCAATTTCCCACAGGTTGAAGTCTATGAGAACTGCGTTGCCGCTCGGCAGGCCGCTCTGGCCCGCACTGGGCCACACTGGGTCGGTGACCAACATGACGCACGACGACTGGGGAATCACCGACGGCTACTTCGACGTCGGCGGCGCTTGGCATCCCACCACCGGCGACATCCGTCATCGGATCCGCGAGGCAATGGGTGTGCCCGCTGCCGGGCCGCCGTTGTGGTTCGTCGAGGCGGGGACCACCCACTCCCTGTGGAACCCGTGCCGGCTCGAACTCGAGGACGGGTCATCGCAGGGCCCGATGAACGATCTACCGGCGGACCTGCCAATCGGATATCACCGACTGATTCCCGAAGACGGCGGGATCGCGACGATCCTGATCGTCCATCCGACGTCGTGTCCGACCCTGCCGCGTGCGTGGGGAGCAGCAGTCCAGATCTATGCCCTGTGGAGTGACCGTTCGTGGGGTATCGGCGACCTCGGAGATCTCCGCATCCTCGGCCAGTCGCTCCACAACGCCGGCGGACGGGTGATGCTGATCAGTCCGCTGCATCAGCCGGCCCCGTCGCTGCCCCAGGAGAACAGCCCGTACTATCCGAGCAGTCGGCGGAGTTGGAATCCGCTGCTGCTCTCGATCGACGGCGAACCCGCCGATGAACTGCGTTGCCGACCCGGCGATCTGATCGATCGGGATGCAGCCTGGATCGCCAAGCGGGACGCACTCGAGTCGATGTTCAGCGCCGAGATCGATGCCGACGGCGACGCTTTGACACTGCCCACCATCGACGGGCCGATCGTGTGGAGCGCGCTGTGCGATCGCTTCGGACAGGATTGGCATTCGTGGCCGGACGGTCTCGATCGCTTCGACGAAGCTGCCATCGTGGCGTTGGTCGACAGCGATCGATCATTCGCCAGGAGACTCACGTTCCACGCCTGGTGCCAAGCCAAGGTCGGCGAGCAACTGGGCGAGATCGCCGCCACGGGCATTTCGTTGATCGGTGACCTTGCGGTCGGGTTCTCGCCCGTCGGCGCCGACGCCTGGCAGTACCAAAATCTGCTCGCACTCGACATGCGCCTCGGCGCCCCGCCGGACCCGTTCAACGCTGAGGGTCAGGAGTGGGGTATTCCACCGTTCATTCCGTGGCGGCTGCGGGCCGACGCGTACATCCCGTTCGTCGAGACGATCCGGGCTGCGCTCTCGGGTGTTCACGGCCTGCGGATGGATCATGTGATGGGCCTCTTCCGCCAGTTCTGGATCCCGGCGGGTTCACCGCCCAGTGAAGGTGCTTACGTCACGTTCCCAGCTGACGAATTGATCGCGATCATCTGCCTCGAAGCCACTCGCGCCGGTGCATTCGTGGTCGGTGAAGATCTCGGCACCGTCGCCGAAGGAGTGCGCGGCACATTGTCGGCGGCCAACATCGCCGGCACCAAGGTGTTGTGGTTCGAGTCGGATCCTCCTGCCGAGTGGCCCGCCAACAGCCTCGCGACATTGACGACCCACGATCTGCCCACCGTTGCCGGGGTGCTCAGCGGCAACGACGGCGACTCGAATCAGCACGATCGCCTGGTCGCAGCGGTCTCGGACGTGATCGTCGATGTGCACGATCGCGATGTTCGCGAGGTCATCGCCGCCGCTCACCGCTGCCTGCTGTCGTCACCTGCCACGTTGCGGCTGGTGTCGATGGACGACATCACGGCGTCGGAGCAACGTCCGAACCATCCGGGTACGACCGATCGACCCAATTGGCGTCGTCGACTGCCGATCTCGGTCGACAACATCCTCTCCCCGACCTGAACACGACACGACACGACACGTGGAGACATTTCCGTGCCCGAGGTGGGACTCGAACCCACACGTCCTTTCGAACAAAGGATTTTGAGTCCTCCGCGTCTGCCATTCCGCCACTCGGGCGAGTGGAGTCGCCAGCATAGCGAAACGATTCGATGCTGCGTCAACCCGATGAGGCCCCGATTGCGTCCTCACCGGATCCCGACTCGTGCGCTCGGCTCGTCACGATTGTGGCTACCGCCGAGTAGCAATACAGACCGGCCGATCAGCGTCTAGCCTCACCGACATGCTTGCTTTCACGTTTCCCGGCCAGGGCTCCCAACGTCCCGGCATGGGTCGTCCGTGGGCGAATCACGAGAGCTGGGAATTGGTCGAAGAGGCGTCGGCGTACGCCGAACGAGACGTCGCGAGGCTCCTGCTCGATGCCGACGCAGAGGAGTTGCGTGACACCCGCAATGCGCAGCTCACGACGTTCGTGTCGAGCCTGATGGTGCTCGACGCGGTCGAGCGACTCGGCATCGAACCCAGCTTCTGCGCCGGGCACAGTCTCGGCGAGTACACCGCTCTCACTGCCACAGGCGCACTCAGCTTCGAGGACGGCGTGCGCCTCGTCTGCGAGCGCTCCGATGCCATGCACCAGGCCGGGCTCGACAACCCGGGCACGATGGCTGCAGTGCTCGGTCTCGAAGATGATCAGGTCGAAGTCGCGTGCCGTCGCGCCGACAGTGATGTGTGGGTCGCCAACTTCAACGCACCGGGCCAGGTGGTGATTGCAGGTTCGCCCGAGGGAGTTGCTGCGGCCAGCATCGTCGCCAAGGAGATCGGGGCCAAGAAGGTCATGCCGTTGCAGGTCAGTGGTGCGTTCCACACGCCGTTCATGTCGCCGGCGCGCGAGCGCCTGCGCAAGGCAATCGCCGAGGCCGACCCTCGCGACACCGAGGTGCCCGTCGTCTCCAACGTCGATGCACTTGCCCACGACACCGGGCGCGAATGGTCGAGCCTGCTCTCTGCCCAGCTCAGCAGTCCCGTCCGCTGGAAGCACTGTCTGCTCACACTCGCCGACCACGGTGTCACCGGTTTTGCCGAACTCGGGCCCGGCGCAGTGCTCACCGGCATGGCGAAGCGGACGGTCGATTCCGCTCGCACGATCTCGGTGTCCACCCCTGAGGAACTCGACAAGTTGATCGAGTGGCTCGATACGGGTGCTCCCCGCGGCCCGGTACAGATCGAGGGCGAGCACCTGTTCGCATCGGAGCGGTTGGTCGTCAGCCCGGCCGCCGGTGTGTTCACGCCGACCCCCGGCATCGACGATGGCAGCACGATCACGGTCGGCACCGTGGTCGGACACGTCGGGGAGACCGAAGTTCGGTCCGCGTTTGCCGGAATCCTGCAGAGCTACATTGCGGTGCACGGAGAGCGCATCACCTTGCGCCAACCAATTGCCTGGCTGAGGACGGTCTGACATGCCACAGGTTCCCGCTGGTACTCGCGGTGCTGTGATCACCGGGTGGGGTTCAGCGTTGCCCCCGAAGGTACTCACCAACCACGATCTCGCGCAGATGTTCGACACCAACGATGCATGGATCGTCGAGCGCACTGGCATTCGCGAGCGTCATGTCGGCGGAACCACCGTTGGGCTGTCGGTCGAGTCCGGGCGTCAGGCGCTCGAGATGGCGGGAGTCGATCCACTCGAGATCAGCGGTCTCATCCTTGCCACCACGACCCCCGACCGTCTCGTGCCGCCGTCGTCTGCAGCCGTCCAGCACGAACTCGGGTTGCGCTGCGGCGCATTCGATGTCAATGCGGCCTGCAGCGGATTCGTCTACAGCCTGGTGATGGCCCATGGAATGATCACGATGGGTGC
>JBDSDH010000098.1:0-5437 GCA_039920665.1 Ilumatobacteraceae bacterium | reverse complement strand
TGCGCGGCCTGCGCAATCCTGACATCGCCGCCCGTCGGGTGCAGTACAAGATCTGGGTGGTCCAACTCCTGATGCTCGCCGCTTGCATCATGGGTGGTGTCTGGTACGTCTATCCGCTGTTCTGGCTGCTGCCGTATCTGACGGTGTGGCGGGTCATCAACCGCCTGCGCAGCATCGCTGAACATGGTGGGATGATGGCCTCCAAGGATCGCCGGATCACCACCCACTCGGTCCGCCAGCACATTGGCGCTCGGTTCCTACTGGTGCCGTACAACATCGGCTGGCACCTCGCCCACCACGTCGACTCGGGCATCCCATTCCGCAACCTGCCCAAGTTCCACGACGCGCTGCGCGAGTCCGGCTATGTCGACGACTCGTGCGAGTACCCCAGCTACCGCTCTCTGTGGAGTGCCCTCCAGCGCTGAATTTCTCCTATGGGCGTAGTGATAATCCTCGGAGGGGCAGCGGTAGAGTTGGCCAGGTGAGCGAACTATTTCGCATCGAGAACCTCCACGCCAAGCCGGTCGAAGGCGACACCCAGATCCTGAAGGGTCTGTCGTTGTCGGTCGCCGAGGGCGAGGTGCATGCAATCATGGGCCCCAACGGCAGCGGCAAGAGCACGCTGGCGAGCACGCTGTTGGCGTCGCCGGAGTACGAAGTCACCGAGGGCAGGATCCTGTTCCACGGCGACGACGTCACCGATTGGCCCACCGATGTCCGGGCCAAAGCTGGCATGTTCCTCGGGTTCCAGTATCCGCAAGAGATCCCCGGTGTCTCGGTGATCCAGTTTCTGCGCCAGGCGCTCAGCGCCCGCAAAGGCATCGACCTGTCGGTACTCGAACTGCGGCTGGCCACGATGGACTGGATGAAACGGCTGGGGATGGACAGCAGCTTCGTCGACCGCTATCTCAACGAGGGGTTCAGCGGCGGCGAGAAGAAGCGCAACGAGATCATGCAGATGGCGATCCTCGAACCTGATCTGGCCATCCTCGACGAGACCGATTCCGGGCTCGACATCGATGCGCTGCGGATCGTCGCCAAAGGCATCCGCGAGGTCAAGGTTGATCGGCCGACGCTCGGCATCGTGCTCATCACCCACTACCAGCGGCTGCTCAACGAGCTCCAGCCCGACAAGGTCCACATCCTGATCGATGGCCGGATCGTCGCCTCCGGAGGCATGGAACTGGCCGAGAAGCTCGAGGCCGACGGGTACGAATCGTTCCGATGAGCATCGACTCCGCTCTCGTCCGCAAGGATTTCCCGATCTTCGACCGGTCGATCGACGACATGCCGATCGTCTATCTCGATTCGGCCAATACGTCGCAGAAGCCACGCCAGGTCATCGATGCAATGACCCAGTTCACCGAGAACTCCTACGGGCCGATCAACCGCAGTGCCTACAAATTGGCAGCCGAGGCCACGGATCTGTTCGAAGGCTCCCGCCGCAAGATCGCGACCTTCGTCAACGCGAGCCATCCCGACGAGATCGTGTTCACCAAGAACGCGACCGAGGCCCTGAATCTCGTCGCTCAGTCGTGGGGTCGGGCCAACCTGGCCGAGGGTGATGTGGTGGTGCTCACCCACATGGAGCATCACGCCAACATCGTGCCGTGGCACATGCTGGCAGCCGAGCGGGGCATCGTGCTGCGCTGGGTGCCGCTCACCCACGACGGTCAACTCGATCTCACCGATCTCTCCAGCCTGCTCGACGGCGCCAAGGTGTTCAGCTTCACGGCGATGAGCAACGTGCTCGGCACCCTCACTCCGGTCACGTTGTTGTGCGACGCGGCTCATGCAGCCGGAGCGATTGCCATCGTCGACGGGTGCCAATACGTGCCCCACAACGTCACCGATGTACAGGCTTGGGGCGCCGACTTCATGGCGTTCAGTAGCCACAAGATGTGCGGACCGAGCGGGATCGGCGCCCTCTGGGGCAAGGCCGAACTGCTCGATGCGATGCCCCCGTTCCTCGGTGGCGGCAACATGATCGCCGACGTCCGACTCGACGGATTCACAACCGCTCCGGTGCCCGCCAAGTTCGAGGCCGGCACACCACCGATCATCGAAGTGATCGGGATGGGCGCAGCCGTCGACTACCTCAGTAACCTCGGCATGGCCAACGTCCGCAACCACGAGATGGCGATGGCCGATTACGCGATTTCTGGACTGACAGAGCGCTACGGCGACGACATCACGATCCACGGTCCGACCAACGTCGAAGTCCGTGGCGCGACATTGAGCTTTGCGTTCCGTGGCATCCACCCGCACGACCTCAGCCAGGTGCTCGATCAGCGCAACGTGTGCGTCCGCGCCGGCCACCACTGCGCCAAGCCGTTGATGCGCTTGCTCGATTGCGCCGCGACAGCACGCGCCAGCTTCTACATCTACAACGACGAGTCCGACGCCGATGCGCTCGCTGATGCGCTCGAAGGCGCAAGCGATATCTTCGGTTTCTGATCGCTGCTCTCTCGGCGCTTGAAAGGTTCACAATGCCCGGCTTAGAAGACCTCTACCGCGAGATCATCCTCGATCACTACCGCACGCCGCGCAACCGCGGAGAACTCGCTCCTCCGGCCGTTCGCGCCGAGGGCCACAACCCGCTGTGCGGTGACGAGATCCAGGTCTACATCGATGTCGTCGACGGCATCGTCAACGACATCAAGGTCGGCGGCCAGGGATGCAGCATCAGCCAGTCGTCGGCGAGCATGATGAGCCAGGCGGTCAAGGGCAAGAGCATCATCGAAGTGCGGGCACTGGTCCACCGGTTCAAGGGGATGATGAGCGTCGACGAGGTCGAGGCCGATCCGGAGATCGAGGCTGCCGCAGCGGAGGTCAAGCTCGGCGATCTCGAGGCGCTCCAGGGTGTCGTCAAGTTCCCGGTGCGGATCAAGTGCGCGACACTCGGCTGGAACACCCTGCTCCAGGCGCTTTCCGAACTTCCCGTCGCCTGACGCTGCACGCTCTGGTACATCGACAGCCCGCCCGAGGCTGCTAGAACTCGACGTCATGAGTCGACGGGGATCACTGGTATTCGTTTGTTCTTTGATGGTCGCACTCGGTTCGTGCAGCAGTGATCCTGCGAAGGAGTCATCGGCACAGGACGCAACCACCGCCGCCGAGAGCGCTGCAACGACCGTAGCGACGCCGATCGAGACGTCAGCTCCGGCAACGACCGCTGAGCCGGCGCCGACCGATTCCCCTGCCACGACCGCCCCGGCCACAACCGCCGCCCCGACGACAACCGCCGCTGCGACCACGACGACACCTCCGATCGAGCCGCTGCACATTCTCGTCACCAACGACGACGGGTACGCTGCCGCGGGGATCGATGCAGTCGTCGAGTACCTGCGGACACTTCCCGATGTCGACGTCACGGTCGTGGCACCACTCGCCAACCAGAGCGGCGCCGGCGACAGGACCACTCCCGGCGGAGCCACGGCCATCACCGATGTCACCACGGCCAGCGGCTACCCCGCCAAGGCCGTCGACGGGTCTCCTGCCGACTCGGTGCTCTGGGCCCTGGGTGGCGGCGTGGCGACGCGTCCCGATCTGGTCGTGTCCGGCTCGAACCTGGGTCAGAACTACAGTGCCGTGTTCATCCCGATCTCGGGCACCATCGGAGCCGCCGCAACGGCTGCCCGCAACGGCATCCCAGGAATCGCGATCAGTCAAGGTTTGGCCCACGAGGGCCAGCCCGAACTCGATTATCCGGCGTCGATCCGGGCCTTGACCGAGTATCTCGACGCCACACTCGATTCGTATCGGGCTGGGCAGGGGATGCCGCTCGTCAGCATCAACGTGCCGACGTGCCCGGTCGGCGTCGTCCTCGACCCAGAAATCTCGCAGTTGTTCGTCGCTCCGCCCGCTGCCGATTTCGGAGAGCGTGCGCCACTGGCACCGTCTCCGTGCACAGGTTCCGCAACAGATCCGGTTGATGACGTCGACGCCTTCAACAACGGCCAGAGCGTGCTCACGGCGTTGGATCCTGCGACGCTGGCGGGGGTCGATTACACCGGGGTTCAGCCGGGCGCGTAGCCCTGCATCATCTTGGTGCCGAACGGGCGGCCGGCGCGCACTTCGACCACCGGTTGCGACATGATCGCATCCCAATTCGCGGCAACCGCCTCGGGGGTCATCGGGCGCTCGACCACACCGTCTGACGCGGCGAGCACGACGCGAGAGATGAGTCCGCCGCCGACGTTGAACAACTCGCCAGTCGTCGTGCACGACGGATGGCACAGGTAGGCCACGAGCCCGCTGATCTGTTCCGGCGACAGCCACTCGGCGAGCGCCGGGGTCCACGGAATGCGGCCGAAGTCGCTGCCGCGCACGCTCGCTTGCGGGGCAACGACGTTCACGCCGATGCCGAGAGATCGGCCCTCGACCGCGAGACCGCGAGTCAACCCGACGACACCGAGTTTGACCGCGCCGTACATCGTCATATTGGCGATGCCCATCAATCCCGAGCCGCTCGACAGATTGACGATCCGACCGCTGCCCTGCGCCGCCATGTGCGGCCATGCTGCACGGGTGACATTCATCGTGCCGAGAAGATGAGTGTCGGTCATCGCCCGGCATCGCTCGTCGCTGTACTCGGCGACCGGCGCCTGGCGGACCACGCCTGCGTTGTTGATCACGATGTCGATCCGGCCGAAGGACTCGAGCGCAGTGGAAACCACTGGGCCGTCGACATCGGTGATCGAACTCGTGTCGACCACGGCCTCGCCGCCAGCCGCACGAATTTCGGCGACGACGTCTTCTGCGGGGTTGGCTGGGGGCGCCTCGGCCACACCGTCGGTATCGCTGATTCCGACTCCGAGGTCGTTGACCACCACCTTCGCCCCACGTTCGGCGAGCAGCAGCGCGTACGCGCGTCCGAGATTGCGACCAGCACCGGTGACGACGGCGACCTGCCCGTCGAAGCGCAGATCCGGCCGGCTGTGGGTGACGTCGTTCGAGGATGACATCGCCACAGCGTGTCACGATTGCTCCGCATCTGACGAGGCGTCAGAAGTGTGGTCAACTGTGGCCATGGGGGCAACAACCTGGAATCTCGCCGACCTGTTCGAGCAGGCAGTAGACGCCTGGCCCGACAGGGACTACATCATCGCCGGCGACGTCCGCCGCACCTACGCCGAGATGGACGGTCGAGCCAACCAACTGGCCCATCACCTCGCTGCGCAGGGCGTCGGCCCTGGCGATCACGTCGGCATCTACGCACTGAACTGCCCCGAATGGGTCGAGACGCTGTGGGCGGTGTTCAAGCTGCGGGCGGTGTGGGTCAATATCAACTACCGCTATGTCGAGGACGAACTGGCCTACATCTTCGACAACGCCGACCTCACCGCACTGGTCGTTGCGCCCGAGTTCGTCGGACGAGTCGATGGGGTCCGCCACGTCTCACCGCTGCTGCGCCACGTGCTCGTGATCGGCGCCG
>JBDSDH010000097.1:0-6154 GCA_039920665.1 Ilumatobacteraceae bacterium | reverse complement strand
CCTGGATCGTCGTCGGCGCAGGTACCGGTGGCACCTCGGCGACGATCGGGCGTTACATCCGCTACCGCCGGTTGGCCACCCAGTTGTGTGTCGTCGATCCCGAGGACAGCGTGTTCGCCCAGTACTTTCGGCTCGGCGACCCGAGCCTGACAGGAGATCGTCCGTCGCGGATCGAGGGAATCGGCAGACCGCGAGTGGAACCGAGTTTCGTCCGCGAGGTGGTCGACCGGATGTTGTGCGTTGCCGACGCGTCGTCACTCGCCGCGATGCGACTGACCACCGATGTGCTCGGTCGCTCGGTCGGAGGATCCACCGGCACCAACGTCCACGGCGCGTTCACCCTGATCGCGGAGATGCTCGCTGCGGGCGAGACCGGCTCGGTCGTATCGCTGATCTGTGACGCCGGCGAGCGCTACCGACACAGCTACTACGACGCCGAGTGGCTGGCATCGCGCAACCTCGACCTCGCCCCGGCCGGTGTCGAACTGCAGCAGTTTCTCGCCACCGGTGCCATGGCCCTCCCGAGCCGCGGACCCTGCTGACCGCGCTGTCGGGTTCGAGCGTAGGCCGTTTCGAGCGTGGAGCCGGCTTCGATGTATCCATGATCCATCGTCGGCATCTGTAGGGCATGAGCCGCCTCACCGCTGAGCATCTCGACTCCCTGACTCCGAACGATGTCGTGGTCACCGACACTGCGCCCGGACCCAATTCGGACCCCACTGCCGGTACGGCGCTCGGCAGGTCGCGTGCACCTGAGGCGCCGTCGCTCGCCGATCCGGATCACCCCTTGGTGACGATCGGCGACTCGCTGACCCACGGCGTGACGAGCGGAGCGGTGTACCGCACCGAACTGTCGTGGCCGGCCCTTGCTGCATTGGCCCTTGGCCAGAAGTTGGGACCTGCGGACTTCGCCGTGCCGAGCTACCGGGGTCCGCTCGGCGGCTTGCCGCTCAACATCGAGGGGCTGCTGCGCAAACTGCAGGCCAAGTTCGGCAACGACTTGAGCATGTTCGAGAAGCTCGAGTTCCCGATCGTGCTCCAACGTCTGCTCGACGGCAACGAGGACTATTGGGAACGTGGCGACGGGTCGAAGCCAGCCCCCACCGGCACCCGATGGAGCAACCTCGGCATCTACGGCTGGGATCTCCGTGATGCACTCGAGTCCTGCGCCGGACGGGCCGTGGAGATGACATCGGAGCCGGCCCACGACGGGTTCTTCGGGGCGACACCCGACCACGACAACGACATTGCCGCAGCGTCGGTGCTCGCACCATTTGGGCCGTCGGCGACACAGTTGTCAGCGGCGGACAGCCTCGGTGCACACGGTGGAATCGGCACATTGGTCGTTGCTCTCGGCTCCAACAACGCGCTCGACGCCGTCGTCTCGAAGGCGGTGAAGTGGTCCGGCCCGGGCTTCGACGACCTCGACCGCAAGGCCGCGTTCAACGTCTGGCGCCCGACCCACTTCGCGATCGAGTTCAACCGGTTGGTCACCTCGCTCAAGAAGATCACCGCGACTCGGGTCGTGCTCGCGACCGTGCCACACGTGACGGTTGCCCCGATTGCGAAGGGTGTGAACACGGACCCGAAGCGGCGCGGAAAGAAGTGGGAGGACGGTTCGCGCTACTTTCCGTACTACTGCGACCCGTGGATCGAGGAGAAGGACTTCCGACCCGACCGCCATCGACACATCACCCACCAGCAGGCCCGGGCGATCGACTCGGCGATCGACCAGTACAACGTCACAATCGTCGACGCCGTCCGCGCTGCTCGCAAACAAGGTCGCCAGTGGTTCGTGCTCGACCTGTGTGGGTTGCTCGACGGATTGGCCTACCGCCGCTACGAGAAAGACTCCAAGGCCGCCGCCGACAACCAGTGGGTGCCGTATGAGCTGCCGAAGCCGATCGAGCACTTGGACAGCCGGTTCTTCCGGTCCGACCGAAGCGGGCGGCTGCAAGGCGGACTGTTCGGGTTGGACGGCATCCACCCCACAACCTCCGCGTACGGCGTCGTCGCCCACGAGTTGCTCCAGGTGCTGGCTGTCGCCGGCGTGACGTCGAAGCCGATCGACTTCACGGCACTGCTCGCCAGGGACACGCTCAACAGTGACCCACCGGCGCTCGTCAACTCGATGTTGCAACTGATCGCGCCATTCGCGACCCGGTTCGTGTCGAGGGCCTGACCTGCGGTCAGCGTTCGCTGGCTTCGACTGCTGAGATGACGACGGTCGAAGCGTCGGCGAGCGACTTGGGTCTCTCGGCCCAGTTCGAACGATCTCATCCGGCCGTGCGGTGCCTGCGACAGTGCCACGAGCACCGAATAGTCGGAGTCGGAGATGTTCGACTGCTCGACGAGATCCCGGTCGAGTCCTCTGAGTGAGTGCTCACTCAGAGTAAGATCCGACCTCGTGATCGACACTTCCGACGGTGCCAGACCCCAGCGGGCCGCAGCAATGCCGCCGGATGAGCGCCGAGCGGCGATCATCGCGGCCACGCTGCCGCTCGTGCTCGAGCACGGTGCTGCGGTCAGTACGCGGATGATCGCCCAGGCCGCCGGAATTGCCGAAGGCACCATTTTCCGGGTCTTCGCCGACAAGGACACGCTGATGGAGGCGGTCGTCGAGACCGCCTTCGATCCGGCTCCGTCGGAACTGGCTTTGGCCGGGATCGATCTGTCAATGCCACTCGAAGCGCGGTTGAACGCCGCGATCGTGATCGTTCGTCGCCGGGTCGAGAACATCTGGCGGTTGGCGTCGACAATCGGTGTCGGACCGGTTCCCGCCGAAAAGCGCCGGACCGAACTGCCCGGTCTGGCCGCCCTGTTCGAGCCCGATCGCGACCGGATCAATCACGAACCGCTCGTTGCCGCCCGGATGTTGCGCAGCATGACGATGGCATTCAGTCATCCAATGCTCGCACCCGAGGGTCCGATGCCGATCGACGAGATCGTCTCGCTCCTGCTCGACGGCATTCGCGTCCGAACCGCTTCGACCACCCCTTCGCCCACCACGTCTTCCCAGACTCAGGAGTCCTGAATGCTCGTCAAGTTGCTGAAATCGCATCTGGGCAAATACAAAGCGACGCTCGTCGCCGTGATGGTGCTGCAACTCGTGCAGACCACCGCGTCGCTGTATCTCCCCAGCCTCAACGCCAACGTGATCGACAAGGGCATCGTCAAGGGTGACAGTGGCTACATCTGGTCGACGGGCACGCTGATGCTGGCGATCACCGTGATCCAGATCGGGTTCGCGATCGCAGCCGTGTACTTCGGCTCGCGGGCAGCGATGGGTTTCGGCCGCGACGTTCGCAGCAGCCTGTTCCATCGGGTCACTGATTTCTCGGCTCAAGAGGTCGGCAAGTTCGGGGCGCCATCGCTGATCACCCGCATCACCAACGATGTCCAGCAGGTGCAGATGATGGTCCAGATGACCTGCACGTTGCTGATCGCGGCGCCGATGACCATCATCGGCGGCGTCGTCATGGCCTTGCGCGAAGACACCGGCCTGTCGTGGATTTTGGTCTTCGCCGTACCGATCCTGGTGTTCATGATCACGATGGTGATCATGCGGATGGTCCCCCAATTCCGGGTGATGCAGGAACGGATCGACGGCATCAACCGTGTGCTGCGCGAGCAGATCACGGGCATGCGTGTCGTGCGCGCGTTCGTGCGTGAGCAGGACGAGTCGAAGCGATTCCACGAAGTCAACGAAGCCGTCACCGATACGTCGCTGCGGGCCGGTCGGCTGCAGGCGTTCTTCTTCCCGATCGTGCTGACCGTGCTCAACGTGTCGAGTGTGGCCGTGGTCTGGATCGGTGCTGATCGGATCAACCGTGGCCAGATGACGATCGGCGCAATGGTCGCGTTTCTCGTCTATCTCGCCCAGATCCTGATGTCGGTGATGATGGCGAGCTTCATGGCGGTGCTCATTCCTCGGGCGGCGGTCTGTGCCGAACGGATCCAGGAGGTGCTCGATACCGAGCCTTCCGTGGTCAGTGCGTTGCATCCGATCACCGAGGTCGCAACTCGCGGTTCACTCGAATTGCGCAGCATCGGGTTCAACTACCCGGGCGCGGAGTCCCCGGTGTTGCAGGGCGTCACGTTCACCTCCCTCGCCGGTCAGACCACCGCCATCATCGGCAGTACGGGTTCCGGCAAGACGACGCTGATCAACCTGATCCCGCGCCTCGCCGATGTCACGTCCGGATCGATCCAGGTCGACGGTGTCGACATCCGCGAGCTGCAGCCGGACGCGCTGTGGAACCGGATCGGGCTGGTGCCCCAGAAGCCGTACCTGTTCTCCGGCACCGTGGCCAGCAACCTCCGCTACGGAAAACCCGACGCCACCGACGACGAGCTGTGGGAGGCGCTGCAAGTGGCCCAGGCGGCCGACTTCGTGTCACAGATGCAAGGTGGACTCGACGCCCGCATCGCCCAGGGCGGCTCGAACGTGTCGGGTGGTCAGCGCCAACGACTCGCGATTGCTCGAGCGCTGGTCCGCAAGCCCGAGATCTACCTGTTCGACGATTCGTTCTCCGCGCTCGACCTCGCCACCGACGCTCGACTGCGTGCCGCGCTCGTTCCGCACACCCGCCAGTCGACCGTGATCATCGTTGCCCAGCGAGTGTCCACGATCTCTCACGCCGATCAGATCCTGGTGCTCGAAGATGGCCTGGCGGTCGGTCTCGGCACTCACGCCGACTTGATCGACTCGTGTCCGACGTACGCCGAGATCGTGGCATCACAGCACAGCGTCGAGGCCGTGGCATGAGCACCGAGATGAGCGACTTCCCGCAAGGCCATGAGGACACCGAGATCAAGGACCCGGCTGATCACCGTCCGCCGCCGTCGGAGATGCGGGCCGGCCCCGGTGGCCGATTCGGCGCAGCCGGTATGCCGACCGAGCGCTCGAAGGACTTCGGCAACTCGGTCAAGCGATTGATGCGTCGACTGCAGCCGGACCGGCTGCGGGTCGTCGCCGTGCTGTTCTTCGCGGTCGTCGCCGTGACATTGACCGTCGTTGGACCGAAGCTGCTCGGCCAAGCGACCGACGTCATCTACCGGGGTCTGACCAGCAAGGAAGGGATCAACTTCGACGACTTGCACCGCGTGCTGATGATGGTCGTCGGGCTGTACGTCGTCGCTGCCACGATGACATACACCCAGGCGTATCTTCTGGCCGGCATTGTTCAGCGCACGATGTATCGGTTGCGGGCCGACGTCGAGGACAAGCTCAACCGGCTGCCGCTCAGCTACGTCGACCGTCAGCCGCGCGGTGACCTGCTCAGCCGGGTCACCAACGACATCGACAACATCAGCCAGAGCCTGCAACAGACGCTCAGCCAGATGGTGACATCGGTGCTCAGTATCACCGGCGTGTTGATCATGATGCTGACGATCTCACCGGTGCTGGCGTTGGTGGCCATCGTCACGATCCCGCTGTCGCTGTACACCGTGAAGTGGATCGCGAAGCGATCCAAGGCGCGCTTCATCGCCCAGTGGAAGCACACCGGCATGCTCAACGCACAGATCGAGGAGACGTTCAGCGGGCACAACATCGTCAAGGCCTTCGGACGTCAACGCGAAGCCGAAGAGCGGTTCCGGGTCACGAACGAGGAGCTCTACCAGGCCAGCTTCGGTGCCCAGTTCGCGTCGGGCACGATCCAGCCGGCGATGATGTTCCTCGGCAACCTCAACTTCGTCGCGATCGCGGTCATCGGTGGCCTGCGCGTGTCATCGGGGGCGTTGAGCCTGGGCGACGTGCAGGCGTTCATCCAGTACTCGCGACAGTTCACCCAACCGCTCACCCAGTTCGCATCGATGATGAACGTGCTCCAATCCGGCATCGCCTCGGCCGAGCGTTGTTTCGAATTGCTCGACGCGCCGGAGCAATCGCCCGACGACACCAGCGATGCGCTCGACGGTGCTCGGCGTGGACGGGTCGAGTTCGAGCACGTGTCGTTCTCGTACTCACCGTCGATGCCGCTGATCCAGGATCTCTCGCTCGTCGCCGAGCCGGGCCGAACGGTGGCGATCGTCGGTCCCACCGGCGCCTGCAAGACCACGCTCGTCAACCTGATCATGCGGTTCTACGAGCTCGATTCGGGAAGGATCACCCTCGACGGACACGACATTGCCAAGATGTCGCGTCACGAAC
>JBDSDH010000096.1:0-20944 GCA_039920665.1 Ilumatobacteraceae bacterium | reverse complement strand
GTGATCGCCAGCCTGCCGAGTCCATCGACCGGCACGCTCGAGATCGGCCCGCTCAACATCCACGCGTACGGGCTGATGATCGCGCTCGGCGTCGTTGCCGGGGTGTGGTTGATGGGACGGCGGTTCGAGGAAAAGGGCATCGGCACGCGCGACGACGTGAACGGGATGGCCGTGTGGGCTGTCATCGCGGGCGTGATCGGATCCCGGCTCTATCACGTCGCAACCGACTGGTCGAAGTTCTCACCCGGACATCTCAGCGACATCCCCAAGATCTGGCAGGGCGGGCTCGGTATCCCCGGCGGGCTGCTGTTCGGAATCCCTGTCGGCTTGTACTACCTGAAGCGCAAGGGCATCCCGGTCGGCCTTGCCGCCAACTGCGGAGCGCCGGCGATCGCCCTGGCACAGGCGGTCGCGCGATGGGGCAACTACTGGAACCAGGAGCTCTACGGCCGTCCGACCGGGCTCCCGTGGGGCCTCGAGATCGACGACGCCCATCGCACTGGACCAGCGGCGAAGTACATCGGCCAAGACCTCGTGTTCCAGCCGACGTTCCTCTACGAGTCGCTGGCCAACCTTGCACTCGTCGGGGTCCTGCTGCTGATCGACAAGCGGTTCAAGATCCGCGGCGGCCACCTGATGGCGATGTACATCATGGGGTACGGCGCGATCCGGTTCTTCGTCGAGGGGCTTCGGATCGACGAAGCCCACCACGTCGGCGGTTTCCGCTGGAACCAGTGGGTCGCGCTTGCCGCGATCATCGGTGGCGCCATCTACCTGCTGATCTCCAGCCGCCGCGCCGAGCCGGTCGAGGAATTGGTACCCGCCATCGAAGCCAACCCGGACGACATCGAGGTGGAAGATCTCGATCCTGCCGAGGTGGTGGATCTCGATGTCGTCGCGGACATCGAGGACATCGAGGACATCGAGGACATCGACAGCGAAGTGGACCAAGCCGACGAGGTCGACAACCCCTAGCCTGGCATCTGTGTCTGAACGGATAACCGCTGCAGATGTCATCAAGGTCGCCAAACTGGCCCGACTCGACATCACACCCGAGAACCTCGAACGAACCACGGCCCAGCTCGCTGGCATGCTGGAACACTTCGCCGATATCGATGCCCTCGATCTCGACGACGTCCAGCCGATGACCCAGCCGTATCCGCTGATCAACGTCTTTCGCGAAGACGTCGTGTTGCCAAGCCTCGATCGCGACGAGGTCCTTGCTGCGGCGCCACAGGCGCAAGAAGGTCGGTTCCGCGTTCCACCGATCATTGGACTCGACGGATGAGCACCGACATCAACAACGGGGCCAACAACGGCATGAAGTACGACGCCACCCTCTCCGCGGTCCAGATCGCAGCAGGCGTCCGCGACGGCACGCTCAAGGCGAGCGACATCCTCGAGCAGCACCTCACCCGGATCACCGAGCGCGAGGGCGACGTGCACGCGTTCAACCTCGTCCTCGCTGACGAGGCACGTGCTGCGGCCGCGGCCGTCGATGCCGCAGTCGCCGCCGGCAACGACCCGGGCCTGCTGGCCGGTGTGCCACTCGCACTCAAGGACAACATGTGCACCCGGGGTATCCCGACGACGTGTTCGTCGAAGATCCTCCAGGGGTGGAAGCCACCGTACGACGCCACCGTCGTCACCAAACTTGCTGCGTCCGGAGCGATCACCGTCGGCAAGACCAACCTCGACGAGTTCGCGATGGGATCCAGCACCGAGAACAGTGCCTTCGGTCCGACCCGCAACCCGCTCGATCTGAGCCGGGTTCCCGGCGGATCCAGCGGTGGCAGCGCGGCAGCGGTTGCGGCCGGCTTCGCCAGCGTCAGCCTGGGCAGTGACACCGGCGGATCCATCCGCCAGCCCGCCGCACTGTGCGGCGTCGTCGGCGTCAAGCCGACCTACGGATACGTCAGCCGCTACGGGCTGGTTGCGTTCGCCAGTTCGCTCGATCAGATCGGTCCGTTCACGACCAGTGTCGAGGACGCCGCACTGTTGATGGACGTCATCGGCGGCCACGATCCCATGGACTCGACGTCGATTCCCCACCAGCAACCGTCGCTGATGCAAGCAATCCAGCAGGGCGTCGAGGGTCTGCGGGTCGGCCGCATCACCGATCTGCCGCAGGGCGCCGATCCCGACGTCGCCGAACGGCTCGAACTCGCCTTCGAGGCCCTCCAGGCAGCCGGCGCAACCATCGTCGACGTCGAGGTCCCTGCCTTCGGCTACGGGCTCACCGCCTACTACCTGATCGCGCCGTCGGAGGCGAGCAGCAACCTCGCCCGCTACGACGGCGTTCGCTACGGCAACCGCGTCGACGCAGCCGACACCAACTCGATGTACTCAGCGACTCGCGAAGCCGGTTTCGGCGAGGAGGTGCAGCGGCGGATCATGCTCGGCACCTACGCCCTCAGTGCCGGCTACTTCGATGCGTATTACGGCAAGGCGCTCAAGGTTCGTCGTCTGATCGCCGACGACTTCGACCGGGCCTACACCAAGGCCGACGTGTTGCTCACGCCCACCACCCCGACCGTTGCCTTCGAGTTCGGATCCAAGGGTGACGACCCGCTCGCGATGTATCTCTGCGACGTCTACACAATCCCCACCAACCTCGCCGGCCACCCCGGGATGAGCGTGCCGTTCGGCACCGGCCAGTTCGGTCTGCCGATCGGCATCCAGATCCTCGCCAGAACGCTCGGTGAATCCGAAATGTTCCGCGCGGCTGCGGCCCTCGAAAGGAGCGCATCGTGACCTCGACGACTTCCGTGACGAACCCCACGCCCGGCAACCTGTACACCGCGGGCCCGGCGACGGGCCACGAGATCCTGATCGACGGCTACGAGCTCGTCGTGGGGCTCGAAGTCCACGTCGAACTCAACACTGCGACCAAGCTGTTCAGCGGGAGCGCCAACCACTTCGGCGACGACCCGAACACCAACATCGATCCGGTCACACTCGGTCTGCCGGGTGCCCTGCCGGTGCTCAACCGCCGGGCGGTCGAGCTCGCGATGCGGATCGGCGCCGCACTCAACTGCACGATCCAGCCGTGCGTGTTCCACCGCAAGAACTACTTCTATCCAGACATGCCCAAGGCGTACCAGATCAGCCAGTACGACCAGCCGCTCAACGTCGACGGTTACCTCAGCCTGCCCGGCGGCAAGCAGATCGGTGTCGAGCGAGCCCACCTCGAAGAGGACACGGGCAAGAGCACTCACTTCGGTGGTACCGGCGGCCGGATCCACGGCAGCACCTACTCATTGATCGACTTCAACCGGGCCGGTGTGCCATTGGTCGAAATCGTCAGTCGGCCCGACATCCGCACCGCTGAAGAGGCCCGCGAGTACGTGTCGGAGCTACGCGGCATCCTGCTCGCGGTCGACGCCAGCGACGCCAAGATGGAAGAGGGCAGCATGCGCTGCGACGCCAACGTCAGCGTGCACAAGCCCGGCGAGCCGTACGGCACCCGGTGCGAGATCAAGAACGTCAACAGCATCCGTTCGCTCGGCAAGGCAATCGAATACGAGGCCCGGCGTCAGATCGACATGATCGAGAACGGCGAGACCGTTCGCCAAGAGACCCGCCACTGGGACGAGAACGACGGCCGCACGCACACCCTGCGCACCAAGGAAGACGCCGACGACTACCGCTATTTCCTCGAGCCCGACCTCGTCCCGCTCGCGCCCTCAGCCGAGTGGATCCAAGCCGTTCACGATGCGCTGCCGGTGCTGCCGGGTGCTCGTCGAGCGTTGCTCGCCTCAGCCACCGGTATCGCGGCGGACAGTGAGCCGGCGATGGTCGTCGTCGAACGCGGCCAGGACGGTTACGTGCTCGCCGTAGCCGCCGCGGGTGGCGACGCCTCACGGGCGTTGATCTACGTCAAGGAGGCGTTCGCCGAACTCGGTTCGACACCATCGATCCCAGTTGCCGACATCGCCGCTTTGACCATCCTCGAAACCTCCGGCGCAGTCACTGCCACACAGGCCAAGACCATCCTCGCCGAGATCGTCTTGGGCGGTGGTGGCGACGCTGCAGCGATCGCCAAGTCGCACGGGTTCGAGGCCATGGACACCGGCGATCTGGAGGCGATGGTCGATCAGGTCATCGCCGCCAACGCTGGCGCATGGGCCAAATACTGCAGCGGCGAGGACAAGGCAGTGGGTGCCCTGGTCGGCGCGGCGATGAAGGCCAGCAAGGGCCAGGCCGACGGCAAACTCGTCACCGCCCTGTTGCAATCCAGGCGCAGCGCCGACTGACGCACGGACCTCTGCCGGCGGCGGCGTGGCGTCACCCAAGTCGTCCGCCAACCACGCAGACGAAGCGTTTCTGTGTGCGTCGGGGCAAGGCAAGACGTGGTCCGTCAGCCTCCGGGCACCATCCAGATGACGACGATCGTCTGTGTCACCGCATATCCACGAATTTGGGATATGCGGTGACACAGAGAGCGTGAACTCGGCCGACCCGGCGCCACCGCGTGGCGTGGGTCAGAAGAAGGTGCCACAGAAGGGGGCCGGGCGCTGCGCGAAGAGCAGGTCGGCAGCTTCGATCGCCCCCGCCGTGTGCTCGGTGACCGTGCCGGCGTCGGCCATGTCTCGCCACGATGTGCCACCGAAATAGGCAGCGGACAGCGTGCCGATCCCGACCACGAGATCGGGTGCGGCATTGGTCCGTGAGGCACCGTCGGCCGAGATCGACCAGACGCCGGTGTTGTCGGCAAACAGCGGGTCGGCGACCTGCACCGTGACATCCCGCTGCCCGGCGCCGTAGGCGCGAGCGATGAGGGCTGCCTCGACGTCGAGCAGTCGCGTCCATTGCTCGTCCCAGCGATCGCGCAGTTTGACGGCTCGCTGATCACCGATCGCGAACCGAAGTGGCTCGTCGATCGGTCGGTTGTCGGCCTTCCATGTACGGATCAGATCGACTCGCAGCACATAGCTCCAGAGCGCCCGCTCGACCGCCGCATCGATGCCCCACAGGTCATGGATCTCGCCAGCGCCGTATTCGTTGTCGTCCTCGCCATGAGCCCACTTTGCGTCGTAGTGGACGTAGCCGTCGTCCTGCCCGTTGGGGTCCGTGTGGACAACGACGAACGAGGGCTTCTTGCGGCTGATCGCGTCCGTCAGAAGGCGGGTCCAGAAGAAGTCCGGACGCGACACAGTGCCGACGCGAACGCGGGCGACTCGCTCGTAGAGCGAAGGCACAACCTGGTCCACCTCGGACTCGCGCAGGATTCGAAACGAACCCGGTGCCGGAGCGTTCACCGGCCCCGCTTCGCGCGTGGTGATCGTGACCGAGGCACTCTCGCCGCCGACCTCGAAGCCGAATCGCTGGTAGATCACCGCCTCACTGGCACGCAGGCTGGCGATGACCTGACCGCGCTCGCGCGCCTCGGTGAGCAACCGCTGCATCATGGCGGTGAGCAGGCCGCGTCGTGTCGCAGTGGGAAGAATGCCGACCCGCGTCACACCAGACGTCGCAAGTCGAGCACCACCGGGCACTGTCATGTCGAACGCGAACGCGCCGACGTGGCCGACACAGTGTTGACCTTCCCAAGCGGTGAGGCTGTGGTGGTCGATCCACCCCTGCTCGCGCGTAACCCACTCTTCATCGCTGAGCCGGGGCGAGATCAAGGCGTCGTTGACCACGTTCGATGCAGCCCGAGCTTCGTCGGGTGCCGTTTCCCGGATGTCGATGTCCATCCGCCAACCGTAAATCATCCTCCACCGGCGACTGATCTGAATTCTGCACTGCTGCACTGCAGCCGACTCGGGCTCAGTCGAGTTGGTTGAGTTCGACGACGTTCCCGCTGGGGTCCTGCAGAAAGGCCTGGCGACCAGCGCCAGGGGTATAGGTCGATCGGCGGCCGGAGATGCCGTGCTCGGCGAGTTCGACGAGGCACGCGTCGAGATCGGCGACGCGCAGGGCGAGGTGGTTGGTCGCGCCAGGCGGCACGACCGTCGTCTCGATCAAGTGGATCTGGCGTTCACCGACCTGCAACCACGCCCCGTCGACACCGAATCCGGGGCGGGTTCCTGTCGAGGTGATGCCGAGATGGGCGTAGAACTCGACGGCGGCGGCGACGTCCTGGACACCGATGGACACGTGATGGAGATCGACGTTCACGACCGCGACCTCACAACTCGCCGTTGACGACGAGATCGATCGCCCGAATACACGTTCGGTGGAACGCATCGGCGGCCATCTGGAGGTGCTCGTCCGACGTGTCCTCTTCCTTGGTGTGACTGAGGCCGGCGATCGACGACGAGAAGATCATCACCGTCGGCACCTCGCGAGCCATCTCGCTCGCGTCGTGCAACGCTCCACTCGGCAACTCGACATCGTGACCCTCGACCTCGCGCACACTGATCCGGGCAGCGTCGAGCAACTTCGGGTGGAACGGCATCGGCGGGATCCGGAACAGGTGCTCGAAGGCGACCGTGCAGCCTTCGGCGGCGGCAGCATCGTGGCCAGCCTGCTGCATCTCGGCGAACATCGTCGCCAGCGTCGTCGCGTCGATGTGGCGCATGTCCATCGTGACCCGGGTCTCGCCCGGAACGGCTGTGACGACGCCAGGCCAGCACTGCACGTGGCCAGCAGTGGCGACGCCATCGTGGCGGCGGCCGATGTCATTGAGCGCGATCGCGAACCGTGACGCGGCGACGAACGAATCACGTCGCATCTCCATCGGCATCGTGCCGCTGTGCGCAGCTTGGCCGGTGAAGATCAGACGCTCGCGCTCGATGCCCTTGGTGCCGGTGACCGTGCAGATTCCGAGACCCTTCGATTCCAACACCGGTCCCTGCTCGATGTGCACCTCGAGGTAGGCCTTGACGTCGTGCAATCGAGTGCGGGCGCCATCGATGGTGTCGAGGCTGAGACCGTGTTCGCCAATGACGTGGGCAAGGTTGTTGCCCTCCTTGTCGACGAGGTGGGCAGCGGCTTCGGTGTCGAGTGAACCAACGACAGCGGCCGAGCCGAACAGGCTTCGCCCGAATCGAGCGCCTTCCTCGTCGGCCCAATCGACCACGGCCACCGTGACCGGCGGCGTGCCCTCGGCGGCGAGCGAGCGGATCAGTTCGATGCCGGCCATCACCCCGAGTGCGCCATCGAGCCAGCCGCCTTTGGGCACGCTGTCGAGGTGCGAGCCGACGACGATCGTGTCGGCGCTCTCGCCGCGCAGGTAAGCCCACAGGTTTCCGGCCTCGTCGGTCTCGATCTCGACCGGCAGGGTCGCGAGCGACTCACGGAACAACGCTCGCGCCTCGAGCCACTCAGGTGTCCAGCACAGTCGGCGACTCCCGTCCGGTCCACCGGTGCGGGCGGCGAGGGCTCGAAGATCGGAGACGACTCGGGCAGGATCGAAGGCGCTCGTTGTGGGCGACGTTGATGCGGTCATGGCTCGAAACTAGCGGCCACGAGCCTGACCCTGTGTGGCACACTCCACGCCATGGCCATCCTGATCCGCACTCCGACCGACGACGAATGGCCGGCGATCTGTCGAGCCGACGGCCGAGCGTTCGGCCATCACTACTCTGACGAGGACATCGAGATCGGGCGGCGGATCCACGACCTCAGTCGATTCCGCGTTGCGGTCGACGATGACAATGACGACACGATCGTGTCGATCGCCGGGTCGTATGCGTTCGATGTCACGCTTCCTGGCGGCACGACGATGCCGATGGGCGGCGTCACCTGGGTCTCGAGCGCCGCAACGCATCGACGACAAGGCTTGATGCGGGCCGTCGTCGAAGCCGTCCATCAAGACATCGACGATCGCGGCGAACCCGTTGCATCGCTGTATTCGAGTGAGGGCGGCATCTACGACCGCCTCGGCTACGGCGTCGCAACGCAGGTCCGGGTCACGTCGATCGAGACCCGCCGAGCACAGTTGCGCCCGGAGTTCGCAACCCCGTCGGGCGAGGTCCGCTTCGCAGACGGCGACGACGTCGTCGGGGTGATGGCCGAGATCTGGGAGCGCTTCCGCCGATGTCGCTCGGGTGAGATCGGCCGCGATGATGCATTCCACGACTTCCTCTACGACCTGCGCAGCAAGCCACAGGGGCCGATGACGCCGGCGTTCTATCTGTTCCATCGCGACGGGTTCGCGGTGTACCGGATGGAGGAGGACTGGCACGACGGTCATCCGCAGCACACGGTCCATCTGATCGAGCTCGTCGCCATCACTGCAGATGCCCACCTCGCCTTGTGGCAGACCATGCTCGCGATGGATCTCGTCAGCACCATCAAGACTCGAGCGCTGGCGGCCGACGAGCCGCTGCCCCATCTGCTGACCAACTCGCGTCTGGTCCGCACGACCGAGGTCAACGACGGCGTTTGGGTCAACGTGCGCGATGTCGGCATTGCGTTCGGCAACCGCACCTACCGCATCGCCGACAAGATGATCATCGAGGCTGATGGCAGACGATGGTCGATCGATGGCGGGCCGGACGGCGCGTCGTGTAAAGCTGTCAAGTCGAAACCAGACCTCGTCACCAGCGCGGCTGGTTTGGGATCGCTGCTCTACGGTGGCGTCGCTGCGTCGTCGCTCGTTGCGGGCCGTCGGATGACGGCCCGCAACGACGACGTCTTGCGCCGTGCGGACATCTTCTTCACAACTGCTGCGACGCCCCACACGCAGAGCTTCTACTGACTCCCAGCAACCGCGAGCCGCCCCTCAGCCAACGGCCGCAGTCAGCTTGTCCAAGCATGCAGAAACGGCGGCTGCTTGGTCCGGATGGGCGGTGAGAACCGCCGTCGCCGATGCGGTCAACACCTGCGATTGGGCGACCAGGGCTGTCACGTCGCCAGATGCAGGATCGTTCAACAACAGGGCGTACTGATCGGCAAGTTCATCGACACGTGCGCAGAACGCAGCGACGTCGGCGCTGGGATCAGAACCGGGCTCAGAACCGGGCTCAGCGCCAGATGAGGTGGTCGACGGCCTCACGGTGGACTCGGCTGTCGATCCTGCAGCAGCGCGCACGCTGTCGCCAGCGCCCTTCACCGACCCAGTGAGCTTGGCGCCATCGATGGTGAACACACCGCAGACGACCTCGCGGTCACCGGTGGCCCACGTCTGGGCGGATGGCACGAGCAACGGTCCCATCCCGAGAAACGATTCCGAGTATTCGATCCCGACGTAGC
This sequence comes from Ilumatobacteraceae bacterium, assembly GCA_039920665.1. Classification (GTDB taxonomy): domain Bacteria; phylum Actinomycetota; class Acidimicrobiia; order Acidimicrobiales; family Ilumatobacteraceae; genus WLMZ01. Next base: position 11,800 of record JBDSDH010000096.1, on the reverse strand, counting down.
GGGCGAATCCGGCTTCGCAGGCACCGACGTTGTCGCTGAAGATCAGCTCGTCGCCGGGAAAGGCACCCGACGACGAACTGGCGACGACGAGAGCAAAGATCTCGTTGTCATGGGGGGCGTCGCAGGGGACGGCGCCGACGCTCGACACCTCGGCGCTCCCGGCACTGTCGACCAATGATCGATCGTCGTTGTAGCAATCGCCGACATGCACGCTGAAGGCGTCGACCGTGCCGTCGGAGACGATAGTGCCATCGTCGTTTCGATCTGCGGAGGCTGTCGAGCCCGAGCACGCAGACAGCCCGAGGCTGCCGAGGGTGGCCGCGATGAGGAGAAGTTTGGATGTTGCATTCATGTCCACCACTCTCTTCGAGCAGAGGATCGGATGCCTGAGTAAGGACTACTCATTGCAACGTGTCCGGCCAAACACTCGTACCGGTAACGTCGTGCGACGATGCCGTCCAACTCGTTCGCTCCCTTCCGCCGACGGGCGTTCACGATGGTCTGGGCCGGGGCGATGATCTCCAACGTCGGCACCTGGATGGAGACGACGGCGCTGAGCTACTACGTCGCCGACACGTCCAAGGCTGCATGGTCGGGCGTCGTCGCTGCGGCCGGGTTCCTGCCGACCGCACTGCTGAGCCCGGTTGGTGGCGCCTGGGCCGACCGCTTCGATCGCAAGAAGACCTTGATCTTGACCAACATGTTCTCTGCGATCATCGCTGCGTCGGTCGCCCTGCTGGTCGGAACCGGACATGCGACACCAATTCTGCTCGCCGTTTTTGCTCTGCTCGGTGGCTGCGGCCACGCACTCGGGTTCCCGTCGTTCCAGGCGACTCTGCCCGACCTCGTCCCACCCGAAGAACTTGTCGCCGCGATCGGGTTGAGCAGCACCCAGTGGAACCTCGGCCGGATCATCGGCCCGACCGCCGCAGGGGTCGCGATCTGGATCGGCGGAGTTCCTGCGGCGCTGGCGGTCAATTCGCTCAGTTTCCTGGCGGTGATCGCGGCGATCTGGTTCGCCGAAATTCCTGCAGCGGTGCGGACCAGGCGGGCCGTCATTCAGGCGATGAAGGACGCGATCGAGTTCGCCCGGACCAACCCGGCCGTGCGTTCGATGGTGCCGTTGATGTTCCTGACGTCGTTCCTCGGTGCACCGTTCATCGGCTTCATCGCCCAGATGGCCACCCACGTCTACAACTCGGATCAGTCCGGCACATCGCTGCTCGTCACCGCCCAGGGTGTCGGCGCAGTCATCGCCGGCGCTTCGATGGGCGCTCTCACCCACCGGTTCGGCATCCGCACCATCACCGTTGGTGCCGTTGCCCTGTTCGGACCCGCGCTGGTCCTCTACGGAGCTGCACCGAACATCGTGCTCGGCGCAGTCGGGGTTGCCCTCGCAGGCGGGATCTACATGGCGTCGATCTCCAGCTTCTCGTCGATCACCCAACAGTCGGCGCCTGCCGAACTGCGCGGCAGGGCCCTCTCCGTGAACAACTTCATCCTCGGCTTCGCCTACCCACTCGGGCTGTTCATCCAAGGTCCGCTCGTCGATGCGACATCGCTGCGGGCCGTCACCATCGGCAGCGGCGTACTGACAGTCGGCGTCTTGGCGATCGGTCGGCTGGTGAAGGCCGGCAACACCGAGCCGATCAAGCTCGCGATCAACTGAATCGGCACCCGGTCGGTCACCCGCACCGCTCCGGCTCCCGACTTGTCCAGGGGCGATCGTAGGGTGCGGCGATGGACTTCGAGATCCCCCAGGACATCCAAGATCTGCTCGAACAGCTCGACGCGTTCATCGAGAGCGAGATCAAGCCGCTGCAGGCCCAGGACGACAACGAGCGTTTCTTCGACCACCGCCGCGAATACTCGCGCACAAATTTCGAGGCCGGGGGCGTCCCGACCGAGGATTGGGAGGCCCTGCTGCGCGAGATGCGCCGCCGCGCCGATGCGGCCGGCTGGCTCCGACTCGCACTTCCGGTCGAGTTCGGCGGCAAGGGTGTCAACAACCTGACGATGGCCATCATCCGCGAGCACTTTGCGGCAAAGGGTCTCGGTCTGCACAACGATCTCCAGAACGAATCGAGCATTGTCGGCAACTTCCCGACCGTGTTGATGATGCGCGACTTCGGGACCGCGCAACAGATCGCCGACTGGATGCCGGGTTTCCTCGACGGCACGCGTCGGCTGGCGTTCGGGCTCACCGAGCCGAACCATGGCAGCGATGCGACGTACCTCGAGACCACGGCCGTGCGTGACGGCGACGAATGGGTGATCAATGGAATGAAGCGCTGGAACAGCGGCCTCCACCACGCCACCCACGACATCATCTTCGCCCGCACCAGCGGCGAGAACGGCGACCCGAAGGGCATCAGCGCGTTCCTCGTCCCGACCGACTCGCCCGGGTTCAAAGTCGAGTTCTTCTGGTGGACGTTCAACATGCCCACCGATCACGCCGAGGTCTCGCTGACCGACGTGCGCGTTGGACCCGAGGCACTGTTCGGACCACCTGAGCGAGGGCTCGAACTCGCTCAGCACTTCGTTCACGAGAACCGGATCCGCCAAGCCGCATCGTCGCTCGGGGCCGCTCAGTACTGCATCGACGAAGCCGTTGTGTACGCCAACCAGCGTGTCACGTGGGGCAAGAAGCTGAGCCAGAACCAGGGCATCCAGTTCCCGCTGGTCGAGTTGCACTCCGAGGCCGCGATGCTTCGCCAGCTGATCCGCTACACGGCGTGGATGCTCGATCGCAAGCACCACATGGAGGTCACCCACCTCGTCGCGATGTGCAACTATCGCGCCAACCGGCTCGTGTGTGACGCCGCCGACCGGGCGATGCAGACTTGTGGCGGCGTCGGCTACAGCCGCCACATGCCGTTCGAGCACATCTATCGCCACCACCGTCGCTACCGCATCACCGAGGGTGCCGAAGAGATCCAGATGCGCAAGGTCGCCCAGAACCTGTTCGGCTTCGGCCGCAAGTAGCCCCCAGACCCACCACACTCCCCCGTTCCGCGAAGCATCGTGACCCCAACGGGGTCACTTTTCGTGCGCGAAACATGGGGCGAGGGCGGAGGAGGGCACTTGCCACACGGGTTCCAGTAGGTTGGGGCGCTGATTCGGGCGCTGTGTTCGGCGCACAACACGGGGGTCGATGATGAGTCGGGATATTGCTGCATTGGTGGCGTCGATGACGGTGGACGAGCAGGCATCCTTGACGGCCGGAGCCTCGGCGTGGTCCACCGCTGCAGTCCCCCGGGTCGGCATCCCGGAAGTGTTCGTGTCCGACGGACCGGCCGGCGCCCGCGGGCCGCTGATCCCGGGTGTCGGTCCGCAGGTCACCACGCTCAACATCCCCTGCGGTTCGGCGCTCGGTTCGACATGGAATCCAGAACTGCTCGAACAGCTCGGCCGTGCGCTCGGTGATCAGGCCCGGACCAAGGCCTGTCGAGTGCTGCTCGCACCCACGGTCAACCTCCATCGCGCTCCCCTCGCCGGACGCAATTTCGAGGCCTACTCCGAAGATCCGTTGTTGACCGGCAAGCTCGCGGCAGCATTCATTCGCGGCGTGCAGTCGCAGGGCGTTGCGACCACGGTCAAGCACTTCGCCGGCAACGAAGCCGAGTTCGAGCGGATGACCATCGACAGCGTGATCGATCAGCGCACGCTGCGCGAGCTGTACCTGCTTCCGTTCGAACTCGCCGTCACCGAGGGCAGATCGCTCGGCATCATGACGTCGTACAACCGACTCAACGGCACCTACAACACCGAGCATCGATGGCTGCTGCAGGAACTGTTGCGAGACGAGTGGGTTTCGAAGGCTTCGTCGTCAGCGACTGGTACGCAGGCGGCAGCACCAGCGGTGCGGCAGCGGCCGGTCTCGATCTGGAGATGCCGGCACCGTCACGGTTCTACGGACGTCATCTTGGTCAAGCCGTCCGTGATGGCATCGTCGATGCATCGTTGATGAGCGCAGCGGTTCATCGGATGCTGTCGGTGTTCGACCGGATCGGGGCACTCGACGACGAACCAGCCGCGCCGATCGCGATCGATCGTCTGGAGCACCGGGTGCTGGTGCACCGCGCCGCGACCGAATCGATGGTGCTGCTCAAGAACAACGGCGTCCTACCATTGCAGCGGTCGGGCCTGCAGACCCTGGCCGTGATCGGGCCCAACGCAATGAGGGCTCGGATCATGGGCGGCGGTTCGGCCGAGGTCGAACCGCATTACCGGATCACCCCGCTCGAAGCGCTGCACGCGAGGCTGGGCGACGGCGTCACCATTGTCCATGAGCAGGGTTGCGATATCGACAAGACGATCCCTCCGATGTCCGCTGGCCAACTCGACAGCGGTACGGGTGTTCCGGGATTTGCGGTGCAGATCTACCGGGGCACGGAGTGGGAGGGCGAAGTGTTCGCGACCACGGTTGTACCGAACGGTCGGGTGATGGTGCTGCCCGGCGTCGAGCCGGAGGTCCCTCGCGGACCCATGTCGTTCCGGGCGACGTCTCGATTCACCCCGATCCAGAGCGGGCCGCACATCATCGCGATGACCGAACTCGGCATTGCCCGGCTGCACGTCGACGGGGTGGTGGTGTTCGACGGCATCGTTTCGCCGACGCCTCGTGGCGAAGCATTCTTCGGCGTCGCCCGCCAGGAACTGACCGCAGAAATCCAGATGGATGCCGGGCGCGCCTCTGTCATCGACATCGAGTTTGCGAGCACCGGGCCGGGTTGGCTGCAGGGGGTCGTGCTCGGCTGCAAGCCGGTGCCGAGCGCGGGCATGATGGACCGCGCCGTCGCAGCCGCCGCCACTGCCGACGCCGTCATCGTGATCGTCGGTACCAACAACGACTGGGAGACCGAAGGTCACGATCGCCACAGTCTCGATCTACCGGGAGATCAGGCTGAACTGATCGAGCAGGTGTCGAAGGCCAACCCGAAGACGGTGGTCGTCGTCAACGCCGGCGCCCCGGTCACCACCGCGTGGGCAGCGCAAGCGCCCGCGGTGCTGCAGGCATGGTTCGGCGGCCAAGAGATGTCGAACGCGCTCGTCGACATCGTGTTCGGCGATGCCGAGCCATCGGGTCGGCTGGCGACGACGTTCCCCGAATGCATCGAGCACACGCCGTCGTTCGGCAACTTCCCGGGCGAACACGGTCAGATCCGATATGGCGAAGGTGTGCTGATGGGCTATCGCTGGTACGAAGCCCGCAAGTTGTCAGTGCCGTTCGCTTTCGGTCACGGGCTGTCCTACACGTCGTTCGAGATCGGTGTTCCGCTGGCCGCACCCACCTACTGTCCGTCCGGCGACGGAACGATCTCGGTCGTGGTTGCGGTGACCAACACTGGTGGCCGCCGAGGTACCGAGGTCGTGCAGGGTTACGTCGGTGCCGTCGACCCACAGGTCGTACGGCCACCCAAGGAGCTCAAGGCCTTCGCCAAGGTGACCCTCGATCCAGGTGAAACCGTGGCGGTCACACTCACGTTCGACAGCCGTTCGTTTGCGTACTGGAATCCGGGCAACGTCTACAAGGGCACGCTGTCACCGAATGCTGTCGGCGTGTTCGCGGCAACCGAAGAATCCGACGCGGGTTGGCAGGTCGATGCGGGGCTGTACCGGATCTCCATCGGCCGGTCATCGGACGACATTGCCCACGTCGTCGACATCGATGTCACCCCATGACGCACGACGCATTGATCCAGATCGCCACTGAGGGCCGGATCCGGATCATCACCCTCGATCGGCCTCAAGTACGCAACGCCTTCAACGAGGCCATGTACGACGCTGTCACCGACGCGCTGATCGACGCCCGCGACGACAACGCCATCGCAGTCGTCGTCATCACCGGTGCCGGCGAGGCGTTCTCGTCGGGTGCCGACCTGATCGAGATGACGCAACGCAACAGCGGTTCGTTCGTCAACGGCACCCACGGATTCCCTGGCTTCGTCGACCACGTGATCGACTTCCCCAAGCCGTTGTTGTGCGCAGTCAACGGGCTTGCGCTCGGCATCGGGGCGACGATGCTGGCTCTCAGCGACATGGTATTCATGTCGTTGCAAGCCAAGGTGCGGCTGCCGTTCACCCGCCTCGGCGTCGCCCCGGAAGCGGCGAGCAGCGTCACCTTTCCTCGTCTTCTCGGACGCCAGAATGCAATGTGGGCGCTCCTCAGCAGCGAATGGTTGTCGGCCGACGACTGTTTGCGGATGGGACTCACGTTCGCCGTGTGCGAACCAGATGAACTGTTGCCCACCACGATGCGCCATGCAGCCGTGCTGGCGGCCAAGCCGATCAATTCGCTCGTCGAATCGAAACGGGTGGTGGTCGAGCCGTTGAAAGCCGAGTTACAGGCGGCGCGACTGCGCGAGAACGAGGCCTTCCGGGTTCTGCTCGGCGGACCCGCCAACATCGAGTCGCTGGTCGCCTTCGCCGAGCGGCGCGAGCCCGACTTCAGTACGGTCGACGATTCACCCATCACGCACTGAGCCGCAAGTTCGTGTTTCTGGACGGGTTCGGTCGGGGACAGAGACACTGTCCACTCGTTCCACGAAGTCCGCCACCAGGAGCCGCCCGTGTCCAAGCCAGTTTGCCTCCCCCGCCTGTTGGTGTGCACCGGCAAGCACTGCCGCAAGGACAAGGGTTTTGCCAAGCTGGTGTCGTTGGCCAGTGAGACCACCGGTTCGCTCGAGGCGCCGTGCCAGGGGGTGTGCAACGGTCCGGTCGTTGCCGTACAACAGGGTGACGACGTGCGTTGGTTCGAAAAGGTGCGCTCCAAGTCACTGCGCAAGCGGGTGGCGGTGATGGCAGCATCGGGTCGTTCGGGCAAGGATCTGCGCAACCACGAGGTCACCAAGCGCCACAACATCGTGCGCGGCGAGCGGCGGATGAAACCGCTCCAGGCCTGAACGGAACGATGACAACTGGAGCGTCAGCGCTCCTTGATCGCCTTGACGACTTCGTCGAGATGTGATTGGCCTTCGTACAACGAGCGCAGCATCCAGAACCGCCAGAACTTGACGACCGCAGTCCGAATCCAGAGCGCTGCACCGACGATGGCCATCGACACGCACGCGAGGCCGAGGATGATCAACTCGTTCTGGTCGAGCGCGCTGGTTTCTTGACCGGCTTGGATGAACGACCCGATGCCGATCAGGATCGACAGCACCATCAGCACGATGCCGAGAGTGCTCGCCGCTTTCTCGGCACCCGCCTTGCCCGAGGTCTTGACCTGCAGGTCGGCGATCTCCTGCTTGAATTGATCGATTCGACTGTCGGACCGACCGGGAGCGCCCGATACCGGACTCGTGGCCGAGGTTGACGCGTCCGCCGTGTGGGATGTGGCTGATTCGATGGTCATGATTGTCCCTTTCCGCCCAAATAGGCCGATGACAGTTCTGCAGCGAGTTCGTCGGGTGCTCCGACCTGAGTGATACGTCCGTGGAGCATGATTGCAGCTCGGTCAGCGATACCGAGCACGGTTCGAGCGAACTGCTCGACGACCAGCACCGAGACGCCGGTTGCCGCCACCTGGGCGACGATCTCGTACAGCCGGCCAACGACCAGTGGGGCGAGACCCATCGAGAGTTCGTCGAGCAGCAAGACAGCAGGATCGGTGGCCAGTGCCCGTGCCATCGCGAGCATCTGTTGCTCGCCGCCGGACATCGTGCCGGCCAACTGCGTCCTCCGTTCGCCGAGCCGCGGGAATCGCTCGTAGGCAATGGTCTCGATCTGGTCGAGCCGGGCACCGGTGTGGGTGGACATCATCAGGTTCTCACGAACCGTCAGGTTGGGGAACACCCCACGGCCTTCGGGAATCGTGCACAGACCGGCCCTGGCCAGTCTGTCTGCGCTGACGCCGGCGACGGATCGGCCGGCGAGACGGACGTCGCCGCTCGTCACATCGATCAATCCACTGCACACTTTGAGACTTGTCGATTTGCCGCCGCCGTTCGGTCCGAGCAGCGCCAGGACCTCACCTCGGTTGACTGTCAGCGTCACACCGTGCAGGACTTCGATCGGGCCGTAGCCGGCGCGCACGTCGTCGAGTTCGAGAATTGGCTCCGCTGGCGCGCTCACTCTGCCTCCTGGCCGAGATACGCCTCGAGCACAGCATGGTTGGTCTGGATCTGCTCCGGCGAACCCGCGGCGATGATGCAACCGAAGTCGAGCACCTGGATGAACGTGCAAACCTTCATCACCAGCGCAACGTCGTGCTCGACGAGCAGGATCGCGGTGCCGTCTGCGCACAGATGCAGGAGCAGCTCGCCAAACTCTTCGGTCTCCTGCTCGTCCTGGCCCGATGCAGGTTCGTCGAGCAACAAGATCTTGGGTCGGGTCATCAGGGCCCGGCCCATCTCGACCCGGCGAGCCATGCCCGTTGGAATCTCGGTAACTTCTCGGTCCGCGAGCTTGTTCAAGCCCAACATATCGATCACACGATCGGCCTCTTTGGCGGGGTCTCCCTTGGAGCCGCCCCAGCGATTGCGGATCTCACCGGCGACGCGGATGTTGTCGCGGACACTGAGCGAGGTGAACAATTCGAGCCGCTGAAACGTGCGCGCGACACCCATCCGGGCTCGCTTGAACGGCGGAAGGTTGCTGATCTCTCGGCCGTCGAGCAGCACGACACCACTGGTGGGTTCGAGCAGTCCGGTGATGCAGTTGAACAGCGTGGTCTTGCCGGCGCCGTTGGGACCGATCAGGCCGGTGATTGCTCCCGCCTCGGCCTGGACGTCGACTGTCGTGAGCGCCATCGCGCCACCGAACTTCATGCTCACACCGCGACACTCAAGCAGGGACATGTTCGACCTCGCGCTTGCCGCCACCGTCGACGTCGGATTCGCCGGCCAACCGATGGTCGAGCGCATCGGGTGACACAAAGCCAAGTGCGGCATCGAATGTCGCTCGGTCGGATCGACGGAACGCTCGGGTCAAACCAATCACATCGAGATCTTCACCGTGGAGCGCGCGCTCGTCGTCGACAAATCGGTCGGCATAGATCGCCTTGATGATCATCGGCACGACGATCATCGAAACCATCACGCCGATCGCGAATGTCCAGTTGCCGATGATCTCCCGCCACGCCAAGAACCACAGACCAACGATGCCGGCAACCCACGTGCCGACCGCCATCGGCGTACGCCGCAGCGGACGGAAGCCGGCCATCACCTGTTCGGCGATGCCGCTCGGGTTCTTGCCGAGTCCGATGCCGATGAGTGCCGGTCCGACAAATTTGGTGAAATTGCCCATGCCCGACGAGAACAGCCAGTTGAGCGACGGGTAGTCGGCACCGAGCTTGTTCCAGATGTTCGGCATCACCACGCTGAGCACGCTCAAGAACATCCCTGCCAGCAGCGCGCCACTGACGTAACCGATCCCACCGACCACGGCGATCATGAACAGGGTCAAACTCTGCAACCCATCGAAGCCATTGTTGTTGGCCAGCGTGCGCTGCTGGCTGGCCCACATCAGCCCACCGAGACCCGATATTCCCGACGACAACATGAACACGCCGAGCTTGAGCCGGGTGACGTTGAGACCGAGGGTCGCGCAGGCAGCCGGACTGTCCTTCATCGCGATGATCATCCGCCCGTAGTTGCTGCGGCGAAGCGCGATGAGACCGATGCCGAGCACCGAGAACATCCCCGTCATCAGCATCAAGAAATTGCGTTGATCGCCGAAATCGATACCGAACCAATGTGGTCTCGGAACCGTCAGCGACCCCGTTGAGTAGAAGTTGATCTGGAACTTCCAACCGAAGATGTTGCCGTTGAGCGGCTGGGTCTGGAGAAACACCAGTTGATAGACGACGATGCCGAATGCGAACGTCGCGAGTCCGAGGTACAAACCACGCAGACGAAGCGCCGGGAGGGCGATCAGACCGCCGACGATCGCACACACGCAGACCGCCATCAGGATCGCCGGCACCGACAACGAGGTCTTGGTCGCGAGACCACCCGGGCCGACATCGAACTGCCAGGCAGCGATCAGGGCGATGCCGGCAAAGGTGAAGATCGCGAGGTTGATCTCACCGGCGTAGCCCGTCAACAACACCAACGAAATCGCCAGCAGCGACAGAGCCATTCCGTTGGCCAAGCTGATCACCGCGGCACCCGACATCAATGTCTGGAGCATGTAGACGACCACGACCAGGATGACACCCCAGGCCACGGCCTGTTTCATCGTCGGCACCCGGAACCGCTCTCGGGTCCGACTGATGATCGCCCCTCGCAACCGATCCTGGGGCAGTAACAGCAGGGCGACGAACAACAACAGCGCCGGCAGGGCTGTGCGCAGGTTCTTCAGCGCCAGCCAGCGTTGGCCGGCGTCGGAGAGCCAGTCGAAGTACAGCTTCGACAAGCCGAGCACCATTGCGCCGAGATACGTCAGCGGGACGCTGCGCAGCCGTCCCGCAATGGCGGCCGAATAGGCGTCGATCACGAGCAGCGTCAACGCAAAGACCTGCAGCGCTCCTTGCTGCGGCGACAGCAGCACACCGGCCAGGGCCGCCAGCGATGCGCCCATCGCCCAGCTGGCGAGGCTGGTTCGGTCGGGACGGCCGCCGTTGAGCATCAGCAGGGTGCGGTCGTCGACGGTGGCCCGCATCGTCACACCGGCCCGGGTCTTGAACATCAGTATGTACAACGCCCCGGCAATGATGACCGCCAGCACGACGCCGATGATCTGGTGGTAGAAGACCGCCTGACCGAGGATCTTGATGTTGCTGCCGCCGAAGAACTTCTTGGGCACGATGCTGCGGGAGTCGCCGCTGAACCAGATCCACGTGGCCAATCCGTTCACACCGAGCAACAGCGCGATCGGCGTGACGAGTCGGGTGACCTCGCTCGTGCCGATCAATCCGCGGATAACCACCACTTCGAGAAACATCCCGAGCAACGGCGCAAAGACGAAGATCGTCAAGAACAGCGAGATCGGGGCCGGGACACCCCAGTCCATCCGCAACTGCCAATACACCAAGGCACTGATGGTCGCGACAGCGCCATGGGCGATGTTGAACACACCCGACGTCGAATAGGTGACCACGAGTCCTGTCGCAGCGATGGCATAAACAGACCCGAGGCACAGCCCCAGCACGGTATAAGCGAGAAAATCCTGCATGATCAGTCACCCATCTGGATCGACATCTGGATGTCGATCCATCGCCGGTCGAATCGTCGCCACCCGCTGTTGGGCGCGTGGCGACGATCAGACCGGTTCATGATGGTGGTTCCCGTGATCTCTAGTTGCCCGAGAACTGCTGGGAGATGCGGTTGTCGTCGAGCTTGGCGGCGGCAAGCGCCGGCACCCCCGTGACCGCGGCGACCCAAGCGGGATCACATTCGAACGTGCCACGCTTCTCCGGGGCGACCCGGACGTACTCGGTGCCCTTCAGATGCAACAGCAGGTTGCACGCGGGCGGATGGTTGCCACCCGGATCAGTCTCTGCGTGCAGGCCGTGGCCGGGTGGGGCGTTGGGTACGTGGCGCAGGCGGTGGTCGGCATGGCAACGGCGGTGTGGCTCGTGGCACGTTCTTACTGCCGCGATGACGCCGCGCGTGCGCACTTCGGCTCGGCGAATCGGATCACATTGGCGCGTCTTGCAGCCGCCATGCTGCTCGTTGCAGTGGTTGCCGAGTTGCCAATTGACGCGGATGGGGCAGTCGGCCAAACGTGGCTTCCTTGGGCCCTGGTCGCGGTCACCGCCGTGGTGGCTGTGCTCGATGCCGTCGACGGGCCGCTGGCGCGCCGCTCGGGTATGGCCTCCGCTTTCGGAGCGCGTTTCGACATGGAAACTGATGCC
>JBDSDH010000095.1:0-17658 GCA_039920665.1 Ilumatobacteraceae bacterium | reverse complement strand
GTTCGAGTGATTCCGTTCACCCAGCTCGGCGACAGCTGGAATGCCGCAAACGGAATGATGGAAGCCCTCAGCTGGCGTCCCGACGCGCCGCGGCCAGAGTTCGAACGCGTCATCGGCATCTCCAAGCGCGAGTACGTCGGCGACATGATTCACCTCCGGACCAAGATGGGCCGCCGGCTGTTCGTGACCGCCGATCACCCCATGGTGGCTCGAATCGACGGGCAGGAACCAGAGGTTGTCCTCGCAGGCGATCTGACCGAACAACACTGGCTCCCGCTGGCAATCGGCGATCCGCTCCACAACGAACTTTCGCCCGACTCTGCCTCCATGCTCGATGCCATCGAACCGGCAGGTCTCGAGCCGAGTCAGGTCATTCTCCGGTTGGCCGCAGACCAGGCCGCCTTCGCTCCACTCGTCGACAGTGCCCTTCCGACACATCGTCGCTACGACTCCCGGCGCAGCCATACGATGCGGCTCGACGAGGCGGGGCTGATCGACCTCCCCCTGACGGGATCGATGTGCGGCACCACGACCAATGGCACCTATGTCCCGCTCAAGCTCCCGCTCAACGAGCGGACCTGGGAAGCCATTGGTCTGTATCTCGCGGAGGGACACATCTCCACTGACGGGCAACGGCGCCGGACCTGTTGGTCGTTCCACCCGACGAATGAAGAGCATCTGGTCGAATTCGTTGCCAACACGTGGAGATCGCTCGGCATCAAAACCACCGTTCGTCGTTTGACCACTGCCCGCCAGGTCAGCATTTCATCGCGCCTGTTCGCCTCGATATTCGAGCATGTGCTCGGCGTCGGCACGAGTTGCTACAACCATCGGATTCCCGATCTCGCTTGGACAGCTGCAGAGGACGAGCGGCAGGCGTTGCTCCGTGGGTTGTGGAGTGGAGACGGTTCGTGGTCGTATGTCAACGGCGGTCCATCGGTCGTCCTCGAATACGGCACCGTCTCACGCGAACTCGCTGATGGCATGGTCCGCATGTTTGCAACGCTCGGAATCGTCGCCCGGTTGAAGGTAGGCCGAGTCGCCAAGAGCACGGTCGACACGTACTGGTTGAGCATCTCCGGGGCCGACCAGATCGAGGATGCCTTGTGGCTGCTCGAGCCGCACGAGCGTCCGGTCGTACGGGCTTCGATCGACAAGCAAGCGAAGCGGATCGCTCCGACCGGCTACCGGATGGACGACAAGGCAACCGCCTGGGTGCGAGTTGTCGACGTGCAGCGCGAGCACGTCGAGCAGACGGTGTACTCCGCCGAAGTCGTCCACAATCACACGATCGTGACGTCGTTCGGCCTCGTGGCCCACAACTGCTTTCCGAAAGACACGCGGGCGATGGTCAAGATCGCGGAGAACGCCGGGTACGACTTCAACCTGCTCAAGGGTGTTGTCGTCGTCAACGACGAGCAGCGCGAGCGGATGGTCACCAAAGTCGAGACGGCCGTCGGCGGCGACCTGAACGGCAAGGTCATCTCGGCGTGGGGGCTCACCTTCAAGGCCAACACCGACGACATCCGCGATTCTCCGGCCATTGCCGTCATCACCGAGCTGCAGGCACGAGGTGCCATCGTCCGCGCCTATGACCCTCAGGTGAAGTCGCATCCGTCGATAGACGTCGGCGCTGACGCCTATGGCATCGTCGACGGCGCCGATGCGCTGATCGTGCTCACCGAGTGGGATGAATTCCGCTGGCTCGATCTCGAAGAGGTCAAGCGTCGGTTGGCCCACGCCCACATCGTCGACACCCGCAACCTGCTCGACCGATCCGCAGCGTTGCGGCTCGGGTTCACCTACCAGGGAGTTGGTCGCTGACCATGCGTGTCCTCATCGCCGGCGGCGCCGGCTTCATCGGATCTCATCTCGCCGACTCGCTGCTCGCCCGTGGTGACGAAGTGATCGCCGTCGACAACTTCATCAGCAGCCGCCCCGAGAACATCGAGCATCTTCGCAACCACGACCGGTTCCTGTTCCTCGAACAGGACGTCACCGATCCGCTGCTGATCGACGGTCCGCTCGACGCCGTGATGGATCTCGCCAGCCCGGCCTCGCCAGACGACTTCGCCACGATCCCGCTCGAGATTCTGGCGGTCGGCAGCACCGGCACCCGCAACCTCCTCGACCTGGCGGTCATCAAGCAGGCTCGCTTCTTCCTCGCCAGCACGAGCGAGGTCTACGGCGATCCGCTCGTGCACCCCCAGCCCGAGTCGTACTGGGGCAACGTCAGCTCGATCGGTCCACGCAGCTGCTACGACGAAGCCAAGCGATTCTCCGAAGCACTGACGATGGCGTACATGCGGGTCCTCGACGCCGACATCCGGATCGTGCGGATCTTCAACACCTACGGCCCGCGGATGCGGCCCGAAGACGGCCGCGTCGTCGGCAACTTCATCACCCAGGCGCTGCGGGGCAAACCGATCACGCTGTACGGCGACGGCACCCAAACCCGCAGCTTCTGCTACGTCTCCGACGAAGTTCGCGGCTTGATCAACGTTCTCGACGGTCATCTGCCCGGCCCGATCAATGTCGGCAACCCCGGAGAGTTCACGATGCGCCAACTCGCCGAACTGATCGTCGAGCTCACCGGCACATCGAGCGAGATCATCACGATGCCGCTTCCTGCCGAACGCGAAGGCGACCCGATGCAGCGCTGCCCGGACATCACGCTGATCAACTCCACCTACGGCTGGTCGCCGACCGTCTCCCTCCGCGACGGCCTGGCGTTGATGATCCCCGCCGTTCGCACCGAACTCGGACTCTGAGTCCCGCCGCAACTCTCGATCTCGCAACTTTCGATCCCGCAACTTTCGATCCCGCAACTCTCGTTCCCGCATCAAGGACATCCCATGACAGTGCTCGTCACCGGCGGCGCCGGCTACATCGGATCGCACACCGTGCGCCAACTGCGGTCGATCGGCCGCGACGTCGTCGTACTCGACAACCTCGACACCGGATTCGCGAGCGCCGTGATCGACGCACCGCTGATCATCGGTGACATCGCCGACGAGGCGCTGGTCGCCAAGTTGTGCGCTGAGTACAGCGTCGACTCGGTCGTCCACTTCGCCGCCCACAAGAACGTCGGCGAATCGATGGCGTCGCCGTCGAAGTACTGGCACAACAACGTCGATGGCACGGTCCACCTGATCGACGCGATCCTCGCAGCCGGCGTCACCAACCTCGTCTTCTCGTCGTCATGCAGCATCTACGGCACCCCGCAAGTCGTGCCGGTCACCGAAGCTGCGCCGGTCGATCCGCAGAGCGTCTATGCCGAAACCAAAGCCATGATGGAGAAGATCCTCGGCTGGTACGGAACGACCCATGGGCTGCGGGCCGTCAGCCTGCGCTATTTCAACGCCGCCGGTGCCAGCCTCGACAACACCATCGGCGAGGACTGGACCTCCAGCGCCAATCTGATCCCGGTCGTGATGAAAGCCGCCCTCGGCTACGGCCCGCCGATCAAGGTGTTCGGCGATGACTACCCCACGCCGGATGGAACGGCGATCCGCGACTACATCCATGTCGAGGACCTCGCCGATGCTCACGTTCGCGCCCTTGATCACCTTGCGTGGGGAGGGGCAACGATCGGGCTCAACGTCGGCACCGGCATCGGCAGCAGTGTGCTCGACATCGTGCGGGCCACCGAGCGAATCGGTGAGACAGCCGTGCCGATAGAAATCGTTGCTCGCCGCGAAGGCGACCCGGTCGAGGTCTACGCCGATCCGACCCTGGTCCGCAGCGTGCTCGATTGGGCACCTCGCCACGATCTCGACACCATCATCTCCTCCGCCTGGAGCTGGCACTCCAGCCACCCGGATGGCATCACGTCGTGACCAGCCCGACTGCTCCGCCGGCAGTCACCGCTGTGGTCGTGGTCCATGGCTCGCCGGAGCCGACCGTTCGGGCGAGCGTGCAGTCGTTGCTCGACTCGACCGGGGTCGATGTGCACGTGGTGCTCGTCGACAATGCGTCACCCGACGGCGGCGCTGCGTGCGCCCCGTGGGCCACGCACGAGCGAATGACACTCGTTCGCAGCGTGCGAAACGACGGCTTCGCCGCAGGGGTCAACCAGGGACTGCGCCATCAGCGCGAGGGTGATCTGCTGTGGCTGCTCAATGACGACGCGACAGTGGAGCCGGATTGCATCGCCGCGTGTGCGTCGGTTTTGGCAGCGCACGCCGACGCCGTGGTCGTCGCCCCACGGGTGATGCTCGCCAACGAACCGGACCGGATCGACTCGATCGGCGTCGTGCTCCCACCCAACGGTGAAGCGTTCAATGCGTTCATCGGCCAACGGTGGACCGGCCAAGTGGCTGACGGCGAGCGGATCTTCGGCCCCTGTTTCTCCGCCGCGTTGTTCCGGCCGGACGCATTTCGTCCAACCAGCGTGGGACCGATCGACGAGCGCTACCGCCTCTACTACGAGGACATCGACTGGGACCTTCGTGCCGCTGCGCTCGGGCTGCGTGCAGTTGCAGCCACGGCTGCGGTCGTCTTGCACCAACACGCCGGATCCACCCGCTTACTCGGCGAACCCGCCCGCTACGAACTGGTCCAACGCAACCTGTTGCTGTGTGCAACCAAGAACCTGTCGATCCGGTCCGTCGTTCGAATCTGGTGGGGACGTCTGATCGTGCAGGCCAAAGGTGTGATCAAAGGCCCGATGCGCGCCGAACGAATCCGCTCGCTGGTCCGGGCGGTGGCTGGTACGTCGTCGGTCCTGCGGGCCCGCCGATCACTCCCCCGTCCCAGCGAAGCTCTCGAGGCCGAGTTGTTCGCCTACTCCACCAGCCACGTTCCCAACTTCAGCGCCGACACCTACGCCACCCTCGACGACTGAGCGATTCGGCGTCGGCGCCGGCGTCGGCGTCGGCTCCGGCGTCTGTGTCACCACACATCCCGAATCTGGGAAATGCTGTGACACAGATGTCGACGACGAGCGGCCCCGCGCGGGCGCGATCAGTCGATTGGTTCGGCGGAGCGCTGACGGTCGAGCCAGCCGAGCAGGATCGCGATGGCCCGTGGATCGTGGCGCAGGCGATGCCCGGCACCATCGAGCAGACGCAACTCGGCCGCACCGTGAGATTCGGCGAGCAGTCGGGCATCGGCGACCGGCACACTCTCGTCGTCTTCGCCGTGCATCACCAGTAGCGGCCGTGGCGCAAAGCGACGGGCAGCGTCGACCGGACGGAACCGGCGCAATTCACGGCTCCACTCGTCGAAGTTGCGAGGGAATCCGGGCGTGCGAACGGCGCCGATTTCCTTGGCGTGCTCGAGGAACCGGCGGGGCTGCGCGGCCCAGTCGTCGAAATCGGCGCGTGGCGCGAGCATCGCTGCACCTCGAACGCGCGGGTCATCAGCAGCGACACAGATCGAAATCGAGCCGCCGGTGTTCGTGCCCACCAGCCAGATGCCAGAGGGTTCCGCTTCGGCGATGAGGTGATCGATCGCGCTGCGCAGGTCGTCGACCCAGGCCTGCAACGAGAAGTCGCCTTCGCTGTTGCCGCACCCACGGAACGTGAAGGTCATCGCTGCCCAGCCGAGTTCGTTGGCGGCCCGGTCGATCAGTTCGGGGAACGTACCGCCGGAATGGCGAGCGTCGATCGGACCGACGGGAAAGCCGTGGCTGAGAATCAGCCCGGGCAATGCATCGTTCTTACCGGCCGGCCTGGCCAAATAGCGGACGAGTTTCTGTCCACCGGACAAGAAGAATCCGTTGCCGTTCATCCAGCACTCCTCAACTGCAACTCACGATCACGCACGCGGCTTGCGGTGCAGCCGGTGGCTGCCGGGCTTGGCCAACGTGTAGCCACGGTTGGTGGCCTCGACCAGCGTGTCCGGGCCGAAACAGGTGCCGACCTCGGCGTCGACGATCTCGTTGATCACCGCAGCGTCGTCCCAGTTGTCGACGTCATAGACGAGCTGGGTGCGCTTGTCTCCGAGGAACTGAGTGTGTTCGAAGCGTGTTGGCCGATGCATCGCCTCGAATCTAGCCACTGACCACCAACCGGACACATCTCCGCCGATGCGACTCGGCGCGACTCGGTCGGGCTCGGTGGGAGTCGATCGCACTCCGGTGGGACTCGACAGGCTGTCGACAGCCACCAAAGTCCCGTGCGGGCACCGAGCGGCTGTCGACAGCCCCCGGAGCCCCTCGGACGGCACTGCCCACGGTCGCTCACTCCGACAAGACGGCATCCACCGACTGCCGACAGCCTTCGGCGCCCGAGTCGACGATGGGTTCAGTCGTCGAGTTCCATGGCCAGAGGGCCGACAGCGCCGATTGCGTTGAAGTACTCCTGATGAGCATCGACGACCCGGACGACATCGATGTCGTCGAGAATCTCGACGCCAGCCTCGTCGGCCTGACCCAACAGATAGGCGGTGAGACTGTCGCCTTCGACCACGACCTCGTCGTCGATGTCCTGACGACGATCGATCACCTTGTCCGGCTGGAGCCCTTTGGCGTTCAACCAGTGGAGGTGGAACGTGAGCAACTGCGACAACTCATCGAGCGTGAGCCGGGACTGGGTGTCGTCGGGCAACCGTTCGGCCACGTACGACAGCGCTTGCTCTTCGATGTAGACCACCCGCGGCGCGATGGCATCGAGGCGGCGCGCCTCACGGCCGACGACGACAGCGGCAAGCACGAACGTGAACAACGCAGCAATGAGGATGAAGATCAGCGTGATGAGCGGCACTATGGCTCAGTGTACGAGTGGCACCGAACGGACCACCCTGGCCCGACCTCCGTTCTCCGTGACCACTATCGGCAGACTCTGGCCTGTGTGGTCACGCCGAACTCGGAGTTTGTGGTCACGCAGATGCCACCCGTCCACGGCTTCATCGTTCATGTCACCGCACATCATCAACTTTGATGATGTGTGGTGACATGAACGAGCAAAGGACCGAGCCGCCGACACCGCACACGACCGAGGTCCAGACCGCGGCGAAGGGCGCCGGACGAGCCACACGGATGCGGATCGATCGACGCCCTTCGGACGACCCTTCACAGATTGACCCGGGCCGAAGCTCGAGCCGGATCAGACCAGTTCAGATCAGATCAGATCAGCGGGTGGTCAGCGGGTGATCAGATGCCGATCCGCTGGGCGAGCAGCTCGCGGTGGTAGGTCGGGTCGCCGAACAGCAACTCGCTGCTCTTGGCCCGCTTGAAGTACAGGTGCGCCGGGTGTTCCCAGGTGAAGCCGATGCCACCGTGGATCTGGATGTTCTCGGCCGTCGCGTGGAAGTACGCCTCCGAGCAGTAGGCCTTGGCCAGCGAGGCGACCGAGGGCAGCTCGTCGTTGAGCTCCGAGGCGCACCACATGCCGTAGTAGGCAGCGGACTTGGCGGACTCGACCTCGAGCAGCATGTCGGCGCACTTGTGCTTGATCGCCTGGAACGAGCCGATCGGGCGACCGAACTGGACGCGGACCTTGGCGTATTCGACAGCCATCTCGAGCACCTTCTGGGCGCCACCGACCTGCTCGGCAGCGAGGCCGACAGCGGCGAGATCGAGGACCGTGCTGAGGACGTCCCAACCCTTGCCCTCGGCACCGATCAGCGTTGCCGGGGTGTCGGCAAACGCGATCTTGCTCTGCTTGCGGGTCTGGTCCATGGTGGACAGGTTGGTGCGGGTCACACCGGCCGCGTCGCCCTCGACGGCGAACAGGCTGACGCCGCCTTCGGTGCGAGCAGCCACGATCAGCAGGTTGGCGGTGTTGCCGTCGATCACGAACATCTTGGTACCGGTGAGGGTGTAGCCGTCGCCAGTCTTGGTGGCCGGCAGGGTGATGCCCGACTCGTCCCACTTGCCCGACGGCTCGGTGAAGGCGAGCGTGGCGATGGTCTCGCCGCTGGCGATGCCCGGCAGGTACTTGGCCTTGGCGTCCTGATCGCCGCTCTGGAGCAGGGTGTTGGCGGCAAGCACAACCGTCGAGAAGAACGGGGCGCACAACAGGGCACGACCCATTTCCTCGAGAACGATGCCGAGTTCGACGTAGCCGTAGCCGCTGCCACCGAATTCTTCGGGGATGTGCAGACCCTGCAGACCGAGCTGCTCGCCGGCCTGCTTCCAGACAGCGGTGTCGAAACCGGTCTCGGTCTCCATCTGCTCGCGCACGGCTGACTCAGGCGACTTGCTCTCGAGGAAGCTGCGGACGGTCTTGCGGAGCTCTTCTTGCTCTTCGGTGAATGCAAAGTTCATGGGACGATTCTGCGCCTCGTTGCTGAACCTGCCAAATCGGACGGTGTACACATATGTACACTTTCAAGCCGTGGAACGAATCGGGATCAGAGAACTCAGAGCGTCTGCTGCGGCAGCCGTTCGGCGGGCCGAGGCCGGCCAACTCACCGTGATCACCGTCGGAGGTCGTCCCGTCGCCCAGCTCGGTCCGCTCACCAGCGCTGCCGCCGAGCGAAGCCTCGACGAACTCGTCGCCCAAGGTCTGTTGATCGCTCCACGTCGCGGCGGCCAGCCGAACGACGAGACGGTTGCCGTGTGGGGCAACGTGCGGCTCGACCGACTGCTGCGCGAGGTGCGCGGATGACGGCCCGGACACTCCCACTGCTGCGCGAGATGCGCGGATGACGCTGTATCTCGATGCCAGCGCGCTGGTTGCGCTGCACGTCGACATCCCGAACCGCGCTCACGTGCGAGCGGCGATGGACCTCGACCCGGACTGGTGTACGAGCGCGCTGACGCTCGTCGAATCGCTCGCGCTGGTCGACCGGGTGACCGAGGAACCGGTGCTGCGCCAGGATCTCGAAGATCTGGTCCGGCTGACGTGGGACCGTCTCGCAGTGGTCCCGACCGACCAGGCCTGCCTCGACCGAGCCGCTCGCTTGATGCGCGACCAACCACTTCGGCTCAGCGATGCCCTCCACCTCGCCGCCGCCGATCGCCTCCCGCGGCCGGTGCGGTTCGTGACGTTCGATCCGGCCCAGATGTTGGTCGCGATGTCGATGAAGTTCGAGGTCCTGTCCGCCTGATTGCCGAGCCGACGGCGCATGTGCGATCTGAATCCTGCACCGTCACGGTGCACGATTCAGATCGGCCGGCACCGATGTCAGCCGACCCGGTCCGGGAGGACGGGACTGGGTGGGTCGGCATCGATGGCGGACATCCCTCGCTCGACCGCGACGATGAGCGCGGGACGCAGATCAGCGGCGGGGATGATCCTGTGCACCGAGCCGACGTCCTGAGCGCGGCGAACGCTGTGGATGTTGTCGAACTCGGTCGCCACCTCGCCCAACTTCTCGACCCGCACGGTCTCGGTCAACGCCGCGAGTTCGGCTCGCAGTCGAGCTCGATCGTCGTCATCGGTCGACCCTGCGATTCGTCCATCGAGCTCTGCAATCCGGGCGTCGGCCTGAGTGCGGGCGTTGACCTCTCCGACGAACACGACCGCAGCGGCGGGCGCGCCGCCGATGACCGACGCGAACGAACCCTCGACCGCGAGCACCTGCATCGAGTCGTTGAGCGTTCCGGAGAACACCACGAACGCGCCGCCGTGGTACCGGCTGACGACGCAGAGCACGATCGGTCCGTCGAAGTTGACGATCGCCCGACCGATCTCGGCGCCGTATTCCAACTGCAGCCTTCGCAGTGACTCCGGCGAACCGTCGAAGCCGGACAGGTTGGCCAACACGACCACCGGACGGTTGCCGCTCGCCGCGTTGATCGCGCGAGCGACCTTCTTCGACGACAGCGGAAACAAGGTGCCGGCCGACCACGAACCGGGGCCATCCGCGGGGAGCGCGCCATGGCGCGGCAGCGGTCGCGACTCGATCCCGATCATCGTGATCGCGAGTCCACCCAATCGAGCGTCGATCACGACAGCCGTCTCCGCTTCGGCCATCTCCGGCCAGCGTTCGAGCGGCTCGTGGTCGCGATCGATCGTGGCCCGCATCACGGTGCGGATGTCGAACGGCTTCTTGCGGTCAGGGTTCTTGGTGGCCGAGAACACGTCGCCGACCGTCGAGAACTCGGTGCCGTCGGCGATGTGCGGATCCGTCCGAACGTCGCGGTTGAACGGGTCTTCGGTCGCGGCGCGTCGAGGCCATCGCTCGCTCGCAGCGACATAGGTAACGGCGTAGTGAGCGTGCAAGATCGCGCACGCCGCAGAGAGATCCGGAGCCCAGTACTGCGCTTCGCCGTTCGGCCCCATCACCCGCTCGTAGCCGCCGATCCCGAGGTTGTTCTCGGCCGAGACGCCGCCGGAATAGTCGATGGCCTGCTTGCCGGTCAGCACCATCGCGCTCTCGGGTGTCATCACGAGGATGCCCCGGGTGTGCATCAGCATCGTCGACTCGGCGTTCCAATACGGCTGGGCGCCGACGTTGATCCCGGCGACCACGATGTTCACCTCGTGGCCGCGTTGGGTGTGCTCGACGAGTCGGCGCAAGACCCGGGCCACCCAGTCGAGATTCTCGCTGCCGCTGTCCATCGCGATCTTGGCCCCGGCCGACAGTGCGAACCACTCGATCGGTGCGTGCATGGACTCGGCCAGATCGATGGCTGCGAGCAGCCGTCTGCACTCTGGTTCGGCGATCGAACCCATCGCTTTGGTCGGGTCACCGAGGATCGAGATCCGCTGCATTCCATCCGGATACTGGGCGGTCGGGGTCGACGTGACGCCGATGATCACACCGGCCGAGTTGCCGCCCGGGTCACGCTGCACCGCCACGAGCGCGCCGGTGTCGTCCAGGTCGTACTCGACGAACGAGCCACGCGGACCGCACAGGCGAGGCACCAGTTCGTATGGGTAGACCATGCCCCGACGGCGGGCCTGGAGGACCTTCTTGTCGTAGTCGTCGAGCGGCTGCATCGGCTCGGTCGGCGGGTCGGTGAACTGCAGCGTCAGCCCGCTGCCGGCCTCGTAGCCGAGCCGCAGCACGACCTCGTTCGTGTCACCCGTCGCCGGATCCGCGATGCGAGCCTGGACCACGATCTGCTCGATCCCGAGTCCTTCGGTCAATGGCGCAAGTCGTCGCACGACGGCGTCGAGTTGATCGATCGGGAGGTCAAATGTGGGCCACACGTACAGCATCACCCGGTTCCACTCGAGCTTGCCGCGACCGAGCGACGTCGAGTGCGCGTGACGGATCGCGTCGAGACACGCAGCCAGCAGATGCTCGACATCCGGTAACGCCGTCATCCGCCCCTCTTGGTCGAGGACCGGGGTGAGGTCGCGCACTTCGGCGACCGCGACCAGTCGCACGTCGGCATCGTTGGCTCGAGCGACACACTCGAACAGGTGCACGTCGGTCACTGCCGGCAGGCGGCTGATCTCGAAGTTGGCCAGTCGCCACATCTGTAACCGCCGCGCAACCATCGGGTGCAGGCCGCGGAACTTGACGTCCTCGGCGAACGAACCGTCGGGCTGGTCGTCGGCCATCCAGTACGGCCGTTCGCCACCAGCTTCGGCGCGCCGGTAGGTGAACGTGTCGACGGCGATCGGTTGGCGGCGGCAGACGATGACGGCAACCCGGCTCACGAGTTGGTCGAAGCCGACATCGTCGACCAACAACTGCAGGTGGACCGCCAGTTGGTCGGGCGTCGCGTCGTCGTCGTTCTCGTCTTCGTCGTCCGCGTCGACGAACAGGTCGACCACGGCTGTCTCTCCGGACGGAACGGTGGTCGCTGCATGTGCGAGCCGGATCAACGCATCGGTGGCCGAAGCCAGACCCGCCCGGGCGACGAGCACGTGCACTCGTCGCTCCCGATGCACGTAGCTGGTACGGCCGATCAGCGCATCTCCGCTGCCTTCGGTGGACCACCCGTCGAGGTCGCGGATCTTGTAATAGCGCCGAGTCAGTACTTCGAGCAACGGACCGGCCGCTGCGTCGTCGGCGAGCGCGCCGAACGACGCGACGATCGGCAGCACCGGCTGGGCACAGGCGACGAGTTCCGCTCCAGCATCGTGGCGGTCCGACTCCGAGGCATCCGGATCGATCAGGCGCGCGAGGTTGGTATCCATCTCGTCGTTGAGATGGGCCCGGACCGCATCGACGATCGGTCGTTCGAAAACCTGATAGCGCACGCTGCGAGCCAAGTTGGCGACGGCGGGATGAGGCCGGTGGGTCGCGTCGATCAACCGGTCGAGCACGTCGCGCAAAGCTGGCGACGCGTCGGCATCGACCGTTGAGCCGGTGAGCTGACGGTCGAGCAACGCCATCACGACCGGCAGTTGGTCGGCGCGCCTCTGTTGGGCAACGAAGATTCGGTACAGCGCCTCACGGAGTTGGTCGGTGGGCTCGAGATCGGCCACGCCATAGTTGGTGAGCGCCTGCAGCAGCCGCTCGCGAAAGCGCTGCGGCAGCGCTTCAGGGTCTGCTTCGATCGAGCGGAGGTACGCATGGAACCGCTCACGCGGACTCGTCAGCTCGTCGAAGTCACCCATGTCGCGGCGGCGATCACGGGTGACGGCTGCAACATCGGCGAACGCCGACAACACCCGCAGTTGGCTGTCGTCGAGCGTCCGATCGGTGCTGTCACTCGCTGCGTCGCTGCGGCGGTACGACGCGAGCACACCACGAGCGGCCGGTCCGGCGATGTCGAAGCCCAACACAAGCGCGTGCATCAGCCCGACACGGTCGCTGTCTTCGGTGTTCTGTTCGGCCAGTTCGGAGAGGCTGATCCGAGATCCCGTGACCGGCGTTTCATCGTCCGCTTCGGGCGCGATCGCCTCGATCCGCAGCAGCGGTGACCCGGCATCGACTTGGACGTTTCGGGCGACCAACACCTCGCGCACTCGACCGGCAGTGGTGGCCGAGATCGCAATCTCCATCTTCATCGCCTCGACCACCACGAGCGCGTCGCCGACCTCGACCAAATCGCCGACAGCAACTTTCACCGCAACCACCAGCGCTGCCGCAGGGGCGGCCACCACACCCCCGTCATCGCGGGAGAAACGATGGGCGACGCCGTCGACCTCGATCAGGTGATCCGAGCGTTGACTCGACGAGGTGACCCGGAACGAGCGACCGCCGACCGTGATCCGACTGCGGTGCCGCCCGAGCCGGTCCACAACGACCATCGCAACGGTGCCGTCCAACTCCACCCGATAGCTGTTCGGTCCGCAGCGCCCGACGACGACCCGATAGGCGAGTCCCTGGTGGCGCAACTCGACCGGCGCGCCAACCTCGCCGCGAGCCTGCGGCCGGCCACGTTCGGCCCACTCGAAGAACGTCGTCAACTCTTCGGCCGCTTGAGCGTCGTAGGCATCGACAGCGGCTGCGATCAACGCCACGTCGGCCAGGCGGGTCGGCAGGAACTCGTCGGTCGCGGTGAGCCGATCGAGCCAACCGGTGTCGAACTCGCCGCTTCGCATCTCCGGCCGTTCGAGCAGCGCGAGGAGGAACGCCTTGTTGGTGGTGCCGCCTTCCACCAACACCGTCGTCTGCGACAGCGCCCTCGTCAGCCGCGCCATCGCCTCGTCTCGGTCGGCGCCCCACGCCATGATCTTGGCGATCATCGAATCGAACTCGGGCGGGATGACATCGCCCTCGCCGACGCCGGTGTCGACCCGGATTCCGGGCCCGACCGGAACCGAGAACATACTGATCCGCCCAGGTGCCGGCGTGAATCCGCGCTGCGGATCTTCGGCGTTGAGCCGAGCCTCGATCGCGTGGCCGAACGTCGGTGGTGGATCGCCGACGAGCGCGCCTCCAGCGGCGACGTGCAACTGCAGCTTGACGAGATCGAGGCCGGTGGTCAGCTCGGTGATCGGATGTTCGACCTGGAGTCGGGTGTTGACCTCCAAGAACGCAAACAGCCGCTCGTTCGGTTGGTACAAGAACTCCACCGTCCCGGCGTTGCGATAGCCGG
Organism: Ilumatobacteraceae bacterium; assembly: GCA_039920665.1. Classification (GTDB taxonomy): domain Bacteria; phylum Actinomycetota; class Acidimicrobiia; order Acidimicrobiales; family Ilumatobacteraceae; genus WLMZ01. The sequence continues at coordinate 3,821 of JBDSDH010000095.1, read as the reverse complement.
CGGCGACCGCGAGCCGCACTGCGGCCGCGCGCAGTTCGGCATCCTGCTCGGCGCTGAGCGACGTGGAACTGGACTCCTCGATCACCTTCTGATGGCGACGCTGCATCGTGCAGTCGCGCACACCAACCGCCCACACGGTGCCGAAATCGTCGCCGATGATCTGCACCTCGACATGGCGAGCATCGGTCACCACCCGTTCGAGAAACACGGTCGGATCAGCAAACGCCTTGAGCCCTTCGGCCTGCGCGCTGTGAAACGCGGCCTCCAGTTCCGAGAGTTCTGTCACCTTGCGGATGCCGCGCCCGCCGCCTCCGGACGTGGCCTTGATCATCAACGGCAGGCCGATCGCAGCAGCATGTGCCGCAGCGCTCTCGACATCGTGAACCGGCCCGCCGCTCCAAGCCGCGACCGGGACGCCAGCCGCTTCGGCCAACAACTTGGCGCCGATCTTGTCACCCAGTTTGCGCATCACCTCCGCACTCGGGCCGACGAACGTGATGCCGGTTCGCTCGCACAACTCGGCGAACTCGGGCCGCTCGGCGACGAATCCCCAGCCGACCCACGCAGCATCGGCCCGCGACGTCAGGAGCGCTTGTTCCAGCAACCCGAGATCGAGATAGGGGCTGACGGCAGATGGTCCATCGACATCGAGACAGACCGCTTCGTCGGCTTCGCGCACGAACATCGCCGCTGATTCGGCCTTGGTGTGCAGCGCGATCGTGCGGATGTCGCGCCGCTGCTCGGCAGCGAGTTCGCGTACGGCATGGATCAACCGCATCGCCGCCTCACCCCGGTTGACGATGGCAATTCTCGTGAGCTCTCGCACCTGCAGCCTCGGCTTCTGAACCGACGGATGTCGCTCCCCACCCCCGGCGAGAAGACCAACCGTCAACGTGCGGCCACCTTACCCACGCACTCGCGTCCGGCTCCGGGAAACAGGCTTGCGCCGCCACCTCCACATCGGGCCACATGTGGCACGGTCAGCGTCCTTTAACCTTGCGGAGATGGACGGGACCAAGGGCGAGAAGACAAGCGATGCCACGGGCGGCAAGGTGGCCAGGCGCATCGCTTGGCTCGGGAGCCAGCTCGGGCACACTCGGCAGGTCGTGCGGGACCACGGGTGGAAGCTGGCGGTCAGCGAGCGGATCGGGGCGGTGGCGGCGAAGTCGCCCCAGTGGCGCGGCCAGGCCGACCGGATCGAACAATTGACGATCGATCGAGCGACCGTTTCCTCCTGGATCTCGGACCTCCAAATCCACGAACGCGCGCACGGCGAATGGCTGCACAACACCAATGCTCGCCACGACGAACTCGCTGGCCACCTTCAACGTTTCCAGATGTGGACCGATCAGCGATTCTCCAGCGACGTGCCCGCCCAGATTGCTGCACTGCGTGACGGTTTCCTGCCGGCTCAGATCGCGGCACTACGCGACGAATGGCTGCACACCCAAGCGCAGCGCGACGAACACATCCGCTCGTTGCAGCGCCAGGTCGACGAACTCCGTGCAGGCGCGCACAGCCTCCAACACATCGTCACCGATTGGATGTGGTCGGCCAACGCTCCGCTGCCGGGACGTCCCTCGATCTCGGTGATCATGACGACGGCATTCCCGGAGCGCATCGACTATCTGCGCAGCGCGATCGACAGCATCCTGCACCAGTCCTACAGCGAATGGGAACTGATCGTGATCGATGATGCGATCGAGCCGTTCCTGCAACCGGCGCCGCATTGGTGGCCGACCGACGAACGCATCCGTGTCATTCGCGGCGAGGGGATGTGCGAAGGTCGGTCCCGCAATTCGGGTCTCGCTGTCGCGACCGGCGACGTTGTTGCCTACCTCGACGACGACTGCCGATGGTTCCCATGGTGGCTACACGCCGTCGCGCGTGCATTCTCGAGCGAACCCGACATCGGCATCGTTCACGGCATCCGTGTCACCGAAGCCGACCCAGGTGGCTCGACGTGGTCCTATGCCCAAACGCTCGATCCACTCGCGCTGCACGTCGGGAATCCGGCCGACACCAATGTGATGGCCCATCGGCGCCTGTTGCCCGATGGTGATTGGCCGGACATCTCATCGTGCGCGGACTACGACACCGTGATCCGCCTGGTCGGCACGGGGGCTCGCTACCTGCCCGTTCCGGCGGCCACCTACGCCGTTTCCTCACCGACTCGAGCGTGGGCACCGGAGCGGGCATCGATCAACGCCGCCAATTTCCGCGTCGTCCAGCAACGAGCTCGGGCGAAGCGGCCGATGCGAGTCGTCGCCCACAACGGCATGTATCCGTTGTTGTCCGAGACCTACATCGGTGACGAACTGGAGGTGCTTCGACGGCGCGACATCGACGTGGTGCTGTCCCGCAGCGAACCAGCGTCGGTCGAGACACCGAGCCGCATCGACGTGCCCGTGTTCGAATCGCTCACTGAAGCGATCAGCGCCCACGACCCCGATCTCGTCCTCGCCCACTGGGCTGGGGTCGGACTCGACGTGCGTCCGACCTGTGCCGAGCTCGGCGTTCCGTACGGCATCCGGTTGCACTCGTTCGACGGCGGGATGACGGCAGCCCAACTGATCGATGAGTGGTGCGCCGGCATCTGGAACTTCCCCCATCGCCAACGCGATCACCACTTGCAGTTCTTACTCGACACGCTCATCGTCGACCCGGGCCCGTTCTCCGATCAGGCTCGGGAACGCAGCGTGCTCGCGCTGTCGGCCGGTCTGCCCAAAAGGGACTGGAACACGTTGGTCTCGGCGGTCGGCTCGCTGCCCGATCTCGGCTTCCAGATCGTGATGGCCACCACCAACGGCCACGAGACTTTGCCGGCCGAGGTGCGAGGGCTGATCAAGCAGGCCGACGTGAACGGCCTGGTTTCGGAGAACGTCGCCTACGAACAAGGCCAAACGCTGCTTCGCTCGGCCGGTGTGCTCGTGTACTCACTTGCGCCGCAGCAGCACGTCGGCCAGCCTCGCTCGGTGGTCGAATCCGCAATTGCCGGTACGCCGCTCGTGGTTCCCGACTGCGCCGCGATGGAGGCGCTCGTGGGATCGACGGCCCATCGTTACGAGTGTGGCGACGCGGCTTCGTTGGCCCGAGCGATCGAGGCAGCGGTCGACCATCCGTTCTCGATCGATGAACGTCACGCGCTGTCCCGCCGCGTCGTCGACCGGCACTCGGGCGAGAAAACGTTCGATGATTGGGCCAACTCGCTGACCGGCGCAGTGGTCAGCTGGCAACGCCGACACCGAACCGATCGCGAGGGCATCAACCTGCGTTGGTGGTGGCAGACCTGACCTGACGGCTCCCGCCGCCGATTTCCGGGGACCGCCGGGCGCCATCGACTGTCGACAGTCCACCACGCCCGTCGAACACGGCAGCCACCGACTGCCCACAGTCCCCCCACGCCCAACACGGCAACCAGCGACTGTCGACAGTCCCGCACGCCTGTCGAACACGGCAGCCACCGACTGCCCACAGTCCACAGCGCCCGACACTCCCGCTGTCCACAGTCCCCCACGCCCGTCGAACACGGCAGTCACGTACTGTCCACAGTCCCCCACGCCCGTCGAACACGGCAGTCGGCAGTCGGCTCGCTGCCCGACGCCCGACGATGACGATCCCGCCCCCACTCCGAACGTCGGCGACCGAATTCGTCAGCCAGACGTGGCGGCGATGGCGGCGGCGATCGCGGCGATTTCGGCGGGGCCGACGCGGCAGCAGCCACCGATCAGGCGGGCTCCGGCGGCGATCCAGCGGGCGACAGCGGCGGACTCGAACGCCTTGTCGCCGTGCCAGCATCGGCGCACGCCATCCCACGATTC
>JBDSDH010000094.1:0-2915 GCA_039920665.1 Ilumatobacteraceae bacterium | reverse complement strand
CCAGCACCAAGGCGGCCAGCACCAGCGTCAGCCGGTTGCGCGTGAATCCCGGTACTGACGACGACAACGACACGTGGCCACCGTAGGCAGCAGTGCTCGCCGGATCGCACATGGACGACTCCGCCGCGTTGCTCGTTGGCGTCGTGCTCGTCGGACTCACTCGTCCCGGTGGATCAGTCGGTGGCTGCAGCCCGGAGCGAATCCGGGGTGTGCGGCCGGCCGAGGTTGACCGTGTCGAACCATCCGTTGCGCACCGGGGCTCCGGGAGACATTCCGTGGGGGGTATCGAGCGGCGCGACCCATGGCTTGATGTCGAGCAAGCGGGTGCCGTTGACCATGTCGACGCCGGCAAAATCGAAGCCATCGGGGCGGAGGAGAACGATCCTGACCAGATGCAGCCCGATCGGGTTCGGTCGTCGCGGACCTCGCATCGCGAACAGCCCGATCGGGCGTGGGGTACTGGTCAGCAGGAACGGGGTCTGTTGCAGCGTCGGCGGTGCGGGATCCAAGGGATTCGGATCCATCCACGTCAGCAGCCAGGCGTAGTCGAAGCCGTCGAGTTCGAGCAAACCGCTCCGATACTGCTCGTCGAGGACGACCGATGCCTGGTCGGCTGAGTTGAGCGCTGTCTGGACGGGCGTTGACGACGTTGTCGTGTACGCCGTGAAGATCTGGCCGATTGGCTCGACGGTGAGCGAAGGGGGATCATTGGTCTGGTCGTTCATCGCTGATCCGTCTGCTCGTGTCAGCCAATGGTGGCGCAATCGATGTGGCTCGGCGGCGTCGGGTCAGGGAGCCGCAAAACCGAAGCTGGCGAGAATTTTCTGACCCTGCTCGCTGAGCACGAAGTCGACGAACGCTTGTCCACCGGTGGGGTTGGGTGCCTCGGCCGTGACAACCAGCGGATAGGTGGCAGTGACGTTGATGTCGGAGGGGATGTCGATGCCCTCGGCGGCGTCGCCGGCAGCGATGACATCGGTGGTGTAGACGATGCCGGCATCGGCCTCGCCGAGCGTGACTTTGGTGACGATGCCCTTGACGTTCTCCTCGAGTGAGACAGGTGTTGCCACGACTCCGGCGGTTTCGAGGACCTTGGCGCCGTACTTGCCGATCGGTACCTCGGGCGCACACGTGACGTACAAGATGTCGGGCTTGGCGAGGTCGGCCACGCCGGTGATGCCCTTCGGGTTGCCCGGCTCGACAATGATCTGCAGCGAGTTGGTGGCGAACACCTGCGGCTCGCCGGCGTTGCCGCTGGCATCGGTGAGCTTGGTCATGTTGGCTTGGTCGGCGGACGCGTACACGTCGGCGGGAGCACCTTCTTTGATCTGTGTCACAAGGTCCGATGAGGAGGCGAAGTTGAACGTGACCTTGGCGTCCGGGTATTCGGTCATGAAGGCGTCACCGATCTCGGTGTAAGCAGAAGTCAACGATGCAGCGGCGAAGACCGTCACGTCGCCTTTCACCACAGGGGCCGGCGCTTCGGTGGTTTCGGCGGCAGCGGTGGTGGATGGCGCTTCGGTGGTTGCTGATTCGGCGGTGGCTGGAGCTTGGGAGCTGATGACGGCATCGGACGTGGCGGGTGCCTCGGTGACCGCGACGGTCGTGGTCGTGGTGGCGGCATCGCCGTCATCGGATCCGCACGATGCGCCGAGGAAGCCGAGCACGGCGACGGCAGAGATGATCAATCGGGGTGTTCTACGCATGAAGTCGACATTAGTCACAAACAGACTAAGAACACGTCATTCGTTGACCTTTCTGGGGATCTGAATTCGCGCGATGTCGAGTCGACAACTCTTCTCTATCCTGAGACTCGAGAGTGTCGAGGATCTCTGATCCTGGCGAAACGAAGGAGCGAGCACGTGAAGTACGAGGTCGAACACGACGAAGCAGAATGGCGGAGCAAGCTGAGCCCGAGCGAGTTTGCTGTCCTGCGCGAAGCAGCGACCGAACCTCCAGGGACCGGCGAGTTGCTGCACGAGGATCGAGCCGGGCTGTACACGTGCAAGGCATGTGGCAACGATCTGTTCGTGGCCGGCACGAAGTTCGACTCGGGCTGTGGGTGGCCGAGCTTCTACGAATCCGTCCGGCCCGAAGCGGTGGAACTGCTGTCTGACTCCACCATGGGTGTCGAGCGCACGGAAGTTCGTTGTTCTCGATGCGGGTCGCACCTGGGACACGTCTTTCCGGATGGCTTCGGTACCCCCACTGGTGACCGCTACTGCATGAACTCGTTGTCGCTCGACTTCATTCCGGCGGCTGACTGACTCCAGGCACGACATTCCACGTTGAACTGCGATCCTTCACGTTGAACTACGGTCGCGACGTGAGCCGCAGCATCGAATTCGAAGACGTTCGCCGACGAATCCTCGAGTTCGGGGATCGGGCGATGGTCATCACCGTCACCGCTGAGTTTCGGCCGCACGTGGTGACCGCTGTTGTCGAGGTCGGTGATGATCGACTCGCGATTCCGGTCGGACAGGGGACGCGGGCAAATCTCTTGCAGTTCCCGCAGCTCACCCTGACCTGGGCGCCGCCGCGCGGCGGCGAATACCATCTCATCATCGATTGCTTCGCAGACCGTGTCGATGAGCTGGACGAGCAAGGGGTCAGTACGGTCTCGCTGATTGCCGAACGTGGGATTCTGCATCGCCTGGCCGAGCTCTCGACGCCTGGTCCATCCTGCGTTTCGCTGTGACAGGTTGATTCGTCGGTCGATGATCCGCTCTCATCACGTCGGGTCGTGAAGGTCCGGGCCCCCTCGACGAGTCGCGATAGGGTTCGAACGTGTCTCGAACTGGGCGTTGTCTGTGCGGGCGTCGTCGCCGTCAAAGCCGGAACGCTGGATGATCGATCGGATGTCCAACCGACTGTCGAAGTGTGGTGTATCGACCGTCAACCGTGGGTCGCACTTC
>JBDSDH010000093.1:0-5255 GCA_039920665.1 Ilumatobacteraceae bacterium | reverse complement strand
CAGGCTGATTGCGCCGCGACCCAACGCGATTGGAGCGCCTGGCGCTTCGGTGCGTGACTCGGCGATTGCTTCCGCGTCAGCTCGGGACGTTCCGGCGAGTTGCCATCGCCGTCGTTCCTTGCCGGAGGTTGGGTCGATGCCGTCGTAGGTGACGACGAAGAAGTGGTTGTTGCGTTTGACGATGTAGGCCATCGGCACAGCGTCCCGCCGATTCACGAGGTTGACGACTTCGGGACCAACCCGAAGGTCATCAGTTGTGCGAGATGGCGTGACCTGGGCCCCAGCCTCGACCCGTTGTTCCTGGCGTTCCCGCTCGCGTTCAAGTGTCGGGACGTGCAGAACGAGGGGTTGCCGTTGGCGCCGACCGGGTCGGCTGACTGGTGGTCGATCGCTGGGTTGCGGAACAAGACCGAACGATCGCCTCCAACGCGCAGCAGCACCGCGCAGCAGCTCGACCGGTAGAACGAACCGTTGCGGGTCAGGCAGCCTCGGTTGCGCTGGTCGGGTCGATGAGTTGGCGCAGTGCTGCCCGTGGGACGCGCGGGACCGGCCCAACTCGATCACCGGCAGCCCGCTACGACCACCCGGGGTACGCCGCTCGCGCTCCAGCGCGTACGCGACGCCTCGGCTGATGCGCAGCGGGGGCGCGGCTTCCTCGACGGCAGGACCTCGAACACGTCCTCGTCGGACGCTGCGTCGTTGGCCGTGACGTTGGAGATGTCGGTCGTTTCGCTCATGGAATCCTCGGATTGGGTGGTTGTGACGGCCTGTGTGCGGCTGGGATGTCGAGGCCCAACACGGTCGCTGGCGAGCTCACCGCCACTGAGGCCGGGACTGCGCTCCCCTCTCAGACCGGCTGGCCGAGGAAGTCGACGGCGAATCGCACTGGCCCGACGCTTTCGATGTGGTGCTCGATGTCGGGTGGGATTGGTTGCGTCCCGCCCCGATGTACTTCGACGTCGGTGGCGGGATCGCTGCTCGCGACGAACCGCAACGAACCGGTTTCGACCCGCAGCAGCCCCCACGTCGCGGACGCCACCCGATGGTTGCGACGAAGCGCGGCCGGCATCGACGTCTCATCCCAGGTCGGTGTGGTCCGCAACAGCGCCACACCGTAGGGCAGTTCACAACGATCGCACAGCGGACAGTCGAGCGTGGTGCCGATCCGCTGATCCCGCTCGACGTCGACCAGTACCCAGGCGTTGGGCCGGAATGGAGGTTGGTGGCGGACGTGCTGGCGATGGTGGCAGTCGAGCCTCGCAACCCACTCGCCTTGTTCGTCAGTTACGAAGCCCACGATTCGGCGAGGCACGACTCCACCGTAGACACGAGACAACGGTGGGCGGTTCGTGGTCGTCGATTCGTTGTGAGCCGGTCGTGATCGGTGGGCTTCTGCACTGCGTCGGCGACGGAGCCGAGCGACCTGGGTCCGGAGCGGGACGGCGGAAGGCGCTCTGCGTACGGTTGGGTCAAGCGGTCGTTGTGGTCCTTGCTGTCGTTGGGGCAGTTGCGAATGTGAGTGATTGGTGTAGCGCGTTTGTGCTGTTGGTGGGTCAGTGTGAGTGAAGGGTGAAACGTGAGCGGATGACAAAGGAGTTCGAGGTGTTCGTGGCAGATGTCGAGCCGGGTTTGCGGCGCGCCCTGAGTGGCCATCTGCCGGTGGATCTGGTGCCTGATGCGTTGTCGGAGGCGTTCGTCTATGCGTGGGAGCATTGGGAGCAGGTGCGAAAGATGGAGAATCCGGGCGGTTACCTGTTCCGGGTCGCTCAGTCTCGGTCTCGTTCGAGGCGTCAGGGTGTGCTCGACGGTCCGGTGCCTTCGGCGATGCCTGCTGTGGAGCCGGCGTTGGTGGAGGCGATGCGATCGTTGCCGGGTCAGCAGCGTTCGGTGGTGTGGTTGGTGCACGGTTGCGGGTGGAGCCATCGTGAGGTGGCAGCTGCGCTTGATGTTTCTGCGTCGGCTGTTGCGACGCACCTCAGCCGGGCACTTGTTCGTCTTCGCGAGCACTTGGGGGTAGCAGCGCATGAGTGAGCTCGAACGGTCCTCTGACGAGGTCACCGCGGCGGTTCGGCGCTGGGCCGACGACCTCGCAGATTCGGTACCGCCTTTCCAAGCGGACACGCTGACGGGGCGGACATCGCGCCCGGCCCGCGACCGCCGCCGGTTGCTGAGCGTCGCCGCGGCTGTTGTCGTGGCGCTGTCGGGTGTGGCTGGGATGGTGTGGGTGTCGTCGAATCGGACGGCGGAGGTCGTTCCGATCGATTCACCGTCACCCCCGATTGTCGATGGCGCGCGCGTGAGCGCGACCGCGACGGGTGTTGCGGCGACGGCCGGGATCGAGGTGACGGTCGAGGTGCCTAATGAGGTGCTGGCGGGTTCCCGTGCCACGATCGACGTCACGGTGCGTAACGAAGGGCCCGACACGGTGTTCTGGCAGGCAGGCGGTTGCGCCATTCCGGCGACGGTCGTCGTCGGTCCGGTCGGGGAGACCGACGTCTACGGCCCTGTTCGGATGTCGCGCGATCCGGTGTGGGACGGTGACCCGGCCACATTCACGACGGCAGTCACGTCTGCCGCTGGCATGGTTGGCGCCCAAGTCGCGATGCCGACGTCGATGACTGGTTGGGCAGACCTGTCATGCTCGATGGACAGCGCGATGGAGCCGCTCGCGCCCGGTGAGCAGCTGGACTACACGGCCACGGCAGAGATCCGGGTTCCGCCGGGACCGCTCCCCGGCGACGGCGCCTACGAGACAGTGGCGAGTTTCGTTGGTTACCTCGCTGCAGGCGACTACCCGCAGCAACCATTGGCGCCGGTCGAGGCCCGCGTGGGACTGACCACCGTCGACAACCCCGCTCGTTCGACCGTGCCGGTCGACGCGGTCACGGCGCCGATCATCGACGACGGGCGTCTGACCGCCTGGATTCCCACCACCGTCATCCCCGGACGACCTGACCTGGAACAGCATTACCTTGTTGGCTTGACCTGGTGGCGCGACGGTTGGGAGCTGTGGGTCCGACCGCAATGGAATGGCAGCGAGGCGATGCGTGTGCGCCTCGATCCGGCGTCGCTCACCGTTGTCGATGCCCGCATCGTCCACGGTGGGATTGCAGCCGATGACGAACCCGACGCGGTCGTGATTCCTGGTGGCACACCCGACGAGATCCTCACCCAGCCGATCTCACCGCCCGGGGATGGGGATGGGGCTGGTGCGACCGCAACGCCGTCAGTGGTCCGTGTTGGCGAGCAGATCACCGTCGTAGCGCACACCGGGCAGATCTGCGCCGGCATCGCGCTGATCTACACGGTGACCGCTGACGGCACCAGGGAGGCCGGGCTGCTCCTCGACGACGTATCGGGAAGCGCCACCTGGCACACCGCCCCCGAGGGCTCGCCGATCACGATCCCACCCTGCCAACAGGTCGACCAGCAGTCACAAGCCACCTACATCGTGCCCAACCTCGCACCCGGCAACTACCAGCTCTGCCTGACGAGAGAGTCCGATGCATGCGCACCATTCGAGATCATCACTTGACCCGGATCAGCCGCGCGCGATGGTCGGCGGTGAGCATGACACGACTGAGCGGGTACGCAACGCTGTCTTCACTTCCGACGTGCTGACCGTTGCCTGTCCTCGCTGGCTCTCCGGCCTCACGACGCGTCTTGAGTTGGCTTGTCGAACACACAAGGTCACGACACACGATGTTGGCGTCGGCAACTCACCCGGTCGGAGTGCGCTGTCGGGTTGAGGTAGGTCGGACGAGTCGGTGCCGGCCGGGTACGATGCCGGTATGTCGTTGACGTTGCCGGAGGTGGAGAAGTACCGGGGCCAATGGGTCGCGGTCGACCAGCGTCGCGATGTCGTCGTCGAGTCGGCCGACACGCACGAGGCTCTGTTGGTTGCGTTGGAGCAGCAGCCTGGGCGTGAGGTCGTGATCCATCGGGTGCCGACACGCGACGAGCCGATCTTCGTCGGTCTTGACTGAGGACTCGGTGCGGTGGAGCTACGGACATCAGGATCTTGGTGAGTCGCCGCTGCCCGACGGTTCGCGTGTGCTGCGGCCGTGTGTGTTGATCGCTGCGCCGGGGTCTGCAAACCGGTATCTCGGGGTGGTGGATTCGGGATCACCGTTGACCGTGGCAGACCCGGTGTTCTTGCGTGCCTGTGGTGTTGATCCCGATACGGCGACACCGGTGATGCGGGTGCCGTTGCACCTGGGCGGGCGGTCGGGAGATATCTCGCTGTTCCGGGTCCCGATCGTGCTGGTGCCCCCATCGGCGGAGGAGTCGCCGGTGGGTTGGACGGCGTTGATCGGTGCCCGCGACGGCGGGTGGCGGCTGCCGTTCGGGGTGTTGCTCGGCCAACGCGGCTGGTTCGACAGGTTCACCACGACCATCGACGCGACGCACACCACCGTGACGGTCACGCCGCCTCGCTGACCGATGACCACGACTCGAACCTCAGCGGTGCCGGTCGAGAGGGTTCGCAACACGGTCGACTGCGCTTGCACGTCAACGGTGCCGTATCGAGCGGGCCGGCCCCGCCAGTTAGCGCGCGTCGCAAGCGTCGACGTTCAGTACGATCGTGGTGATCGAGCGACATGGTCGCTTCCCGACTCCACGCAGCAGCCGTCACTGTCAGTGGTGACGAGCAGGAGGCATCTCATGTACCAACCATGTACCAGGACAGCGGTAAACCACGGGGAACAACGGGCACTCGCGTTCGCTCGGAAAGCGCCGCTGACCAGGCAGAACCCCTCTCTACCAGGGTCTCAGGAAACCACGACCACTCATAACCTGAAGGTCGCAGGTTCAAATCCTGCCCCCGCCACTAAACAGAAAGCCCGGAAACAATGCGTTTCCGGGCTTTCTGCGTTCCCGGGGCCTGGGCCTCGTCTACCGGGCTGTCTACCGGTCCGGTAGACGTTCGGCTGTCGATGATGGTTGGTCGGGTGCTTTGAGCTGGCGCTTCGCGTCGTCGGCGCTAGTGGTGTCGTCTACCGGGTAGATCAGGGTGGCGAAGTCGTGGGCTGCTTGCGCGCTCATGCCGGGGAGCAGGTGCTGGTAGGTGGCCATGGTGAAGCTGGGGTGGGAGTGGCCGAGGCGTTCGGAGACGACTTTGATCGGGGCGCCGTTGGCGACGAGGAGTGAGGCGTGGGTGTGGCGGAGGTCGTGGAGGCGTATGCGCGGGAGTGTGGAGCGGGCGACGATGCGGTTGAAGAGCTGACTGATCGTCTCGGAGTGCAACGGTTTGC
>JBDSDH010000092.1:0-17209 GCA_039920665.1 Ilumatobacteraceae bacterium | reverse complement strand
CTTCGCGTACGACTTGATCGGCCAACTTCGTCCGAGCGTCGTACATCACGCACACGATGGTGCTGACGGTCAACGCCGGATTGAGATTCCTCCGCACCAGGTCGACGTTGCGAAGCAACTGACCAAGACCCTCGAGGGCGTAGTACTCACATTGAATCGGCACCAGAACTTCCGTGGCGGCAGTCAACCCGTTGACCGTCAGCAGCCCCAGCGACGGGGGACAGTCGATCAAAATGTAGTCGTAGTCGTCCTTCACCGCCTCGATGGCCCGCTTCAGCCGATTTTCGCGGGAGAACGCTGGGACGAGTTCGATCTCGGTGCCGGCAAGATCCAGGCTGGCGGGGGCAACGAAGAGATTCTTGACCGACGCTGGCTCGATACAGTTCTCCAGCGGCACCTCGTGCATGATGACGTGATACATCGAGGTTTCGAGCCCCCTGTTCTCGATGCCGAGCCCGGTGGACGCGTTGCCCTGCGGGTCGAGATCGATCACCAGGGTCCGGAAGCCGAGTTCAGCCAGGCATGCACCGAGATTGATGGTGGTGGTTGTTTTGCCGACACCGCCCTTCTGGTTGGCAACCGCCATCACGCGCGGCAGGGAATAGGTGGCTGGCACGACGGCCTCGATCGCCGGTGCTGGTTCACGTTGCGGCGGCTGTACGTCCGCAACGACCGGGGTCGCAACGCCAGGCGAACTCAGGGAATCTCCCGGATCCGGGACGGGGTCGGACTGCAAATCGGTGTCTGACGACATGTGCGGTGGGTCTCCCTCAACGACGGACCGATTCGGCAGGCGATGGGTGCTCCGAAGAGATCCTCGCCACGTCCGCTTGTCGGTCAGCAGAGACTACCGGCTGATCGAGCCGGGTCAAGTCTCTTCCTCAAGTTTCACGTGAAACATCGTGGTATCTGGCCGAAATTGTCGGTTGCGATGAGCCACCGGTCAACGCCGCGAATGTTTCACGTGAAACTCGAGGGTTTGCAGCCCATGACACGCGGCCCCGTCACCGCTTGATCAGCACTTGCATCTGGGGGAGGGACGGACCGGAGAACTCGAATCCATGGCGGTCCATCCCGGCGGCCACCCAACGCGCACGGGGGTCGACATCGGCAGATGGAGGGGGATCCGACACGATCAGGATCCCGCCGAAACGCAGAAACGGCCGAGCACAGGCAAGCGTGAACTCGGGGGCGCCGAACGCTCGAGCGGTCACGACATCGAACTGTTGATCCAACTCGCTTCGTTTGGCCAACGCGCGCACATCGCCAGTCAGGACCGTCGCTCGATCACTGATCCCCAGTCGAGCGCACGCTCGGACCAGCAGATCCATTCGACGCTCACGGCGGTCGGTCAGGGTGACCGACAGATGGGGGAGTCGCACGGCGATCACCAGTCCCGGCAGTCCCCCGCCAGAACCGAGATCGAGCAACGTGTCGACCGTTGGCGGAATTGCCCCCACAAACGCAGCTGCGTGAGCAACAGCGCCAATCAGTGAAGACTCACCGATGGCACCGCGCTCACGCAGCGATTGCAACACATCGAGCAGCAACTGCTCGCTGTCTGGAGTGTGATCAGCCATTCGCCGGAGCGATGACGACCCGACGGTTGGGATCGTCGCCCTCAGACTGAGTGACGACGCCGTCGTGATCGGTCAGGACATCGTGGATCACCTTGCGGTCAGCGGACGGCATCGGCTCGAGTGCCCTGGCCTCGCCAGAGGCGACCACCTGATCGGCGATCTGGGTCGCGAACCGCGACAGCGCTTCGCGACGACGCTCCCGGTATCCACCCACATCAACACGCAGACGCGTGTCGTGATCGCCGAGTCGACGCTGAGAAGCCACCCGGGTCAGATCCTGAACAGCGAGCAGGGTGTTGCCTCGAGGGCCGACCATCAGGCCCAGATCGCTACCGGACACTGCCAGTTCGAGGTCATCGCCATCTTCACGCAGTTCGACGGAACCGTCGAGACCGAAAGCTGCGACCAACTCGGTCAGGAACTTCTTGGCCTCTTCTCCTACCTGCTGTGCGCTCACGTCTGATTCCTCTCGTTGGTTGTCTCGTTGATTATCTCGTTGATTGTCTGTTTGATCACGTTGGGTACCGGGTTGACGATCACGCTGGTTGCCATGCGAAGACTCTCGTGGTGAATCGGGTGCCGAGTCACGGCGTTGTTGTGGCTTGGTGCGGGAACCGCTGGGAGAGCGTCCACCACTGTCGGCGTTGGAAGCGGTTTTGGTGCCGGCGTTGTTGGTCGACTGATCTGAGCGTCCTTCGACGGCCGCACCGTTGTCTCCCGAAGGACCCCGGGAGGAGCGGCTCTGGTTGCCACGGCCACCGCTGACGGTATCAGAGTGGCTTTCCTGGGACGACTGCTCACCCTGCTCACGACCCTTTTTGCGATCCCGTCGTTCGACCTTGGGCCGAACAGCGGTCGGACGTATCCGCGCCCGGACGCGAGCGTCAACCTTGATCAGCCCGAACAGCCGACTATTGGGCTCGGTGAGGACTTCGAATTCGGTCTCGTCCTCACCGACTTGAAGGAGGTCGAGGGCGAGGCCCTTGGCTTCTTTGATGGACTTACCGGTGGTTTCTACCCACTGCATGTTGTCTCCCGACGTGATGTGTTCAGCGACCCGGATCCGGATCGCGCCAGTTCTGAATGTGTGTCCCCAAACGGACGATCGGCCCGACCGAACCGCTGGTTGCGGTGGCCGAGCCGATGTGCGGGGCTTGCTTACTTCTTGGGTGGTTTCGGGCGAGCAGGCGCACCCGATCGCCCGGAAGCCATCGGCCGTTGAGGCCGACTCGACGATGGCGTCGGCCGGTTCTTCGGTGGCGTGACCCGCTTGCTGATCACGCTCGGGACGGGCTTCTCCGTGGCGGGCTCCTGCTTGGAGCCTTCCTTGGTCGCGGACTTGGTAGTCGCCTGACCCTTGCTCGACGGCCGTCCCGTCGAGGTTGCGCCCTTGCGGGCGGCATCTTGGCCTTCGCGGCGAGCTTGCGCATCGCGCTTGGCTTGAGCGAACATCCCACCTGGACCCGACGTGTCGGTCCCGTTGGCCTTGGCTTCTTCCCGTGCCCGGGCACCAGCTGCCTGGGCGAGCTGTCCGAGCGACTCCTCGCCGTGGTAAAAGCGGCGGGTGATGTAGGCGTTCTGCGCTATTCGGAACAACGTTTGGATGATGTAGTAGATGACGAGGCCGGTGAGGAAAAAGATTTGGAACACTGCGAACGCCACCGGGAGGTACTGCATCAGTTTGGCCTGGGTGGCCGACATCGTCGGGCTGGCAGCGGCGCGAGAAGCAACCATCTTCTGCTGGATGAAGTAGAGCGCAGCGAGGAAGACGACCAAGAAGGCGTAGACCAGGCCCTTGCCGAACGACTCACCGATGAAGTGAGCAGGAGTACGGGACAGGTCGAGACCGAACGACAGCATCTCGGTCCTCGGGTCGAGGCTGAGGTAGAGCTCCGACGTCTTACTGATGTATCTCGGGTCGAACGTGCCGTCGGCCCCGCGATGACTGAGCTCGCGCAAAACCCGGTACATGATGAAGAACACGGGCATTTGCAGCAACAATGGGAGGCACGAGGCCAATGGGTTGACCTTGTGCTCCTGATAGAGCTTCATCATCTCTTCGTTGAGCTTCTGCCGGTCGCCACGATGTTGGGCTTGCAGACGTTTCATCTCCGGCTGCAGGCGCTGCATTTCGAGCATGCCCTTGGTGCTCTTCAACGTGAGCGGGGTCACGAGCAACATCACGACCAAGGCGACCATGCCGATCGCGATGCCATAGCTGTTGGTCAAGGCGTAGAACTGGGCAACGAGCCAGGCGGGACCTGAGAACATGAGGGTTACTCACCCTTTCTCTGTGGGACGGGGTTCTCGATGGGACGAGGGCTGGGGAGTGGAACGGGATCGAAGCCGCTCGGCCCGAAGGGTCGGCAGCGGAGCAAACGGCGAACGGTGAGCCACAGGCCGCGGCCGGCACCGTGAACTTCCAGCGCTTCGACCGCGTAGCAGGAGCAACTGGGAGAGAATCGACACGGTGATGGTCGGCCCTCGGCGCCACGTTGGTACCACTCGACCATCGCAATCAGGCGACGAGCGCGGATGGTTACGGCGCTCAGTTCGTCGGGGGAGTGACCGTCAGCGAGGTCGTCGTTCGTGAAATGGTACGGACCATCTTGGCAAGGTCGAACATCAGTTCGTCGAAGGATTGTCCGGCGGCGGCGGGACGAGCCCCGAGCAGGTACAAACCCGCTGGTAGGTCGGGGTGCTGCTGATGCAACAGACTCCGCAGCCGGCGCCTGATGAGGTTGCGCGTCACGGCAGGGCCGACGATGCGGCCGATGGCAAACGCCACCTGGGGTGGCGAGACGAGGGGATCGAGAACGTACGTGCACCACAGCGCACCAGCGCGAACGCGTGAGCCGTCTCGGGCCAGACGCCCGAAACCGGCCCGCCCGTGCAGGCGGGCGATCAAGCGGACAGACGGGCTCGACCCTTGGCACGGCGCGACTTCAGCACGGCGCGCCCGGCGCGGGTGCTCATCCGAGCACGAAAACCGTGCTTCTTGGCACGTTGCAGATTGTTTGGTTGAAAGGTGCGCTTCATCGCAAGCCTCCTGGCGTCGGCACGGACTCGGGGCGACCGGGGAACGGTGGCTGTGGTCCAGCATTGAGAATCCTCGCGCGGCAAGACAAGCAGCACCGCGCCAGAACGGCCCAAGGCTACGGCCGCGCGACCGAGCTTTGCAACGACCTGGCCAGGGAACCAGCATCGGGATCCCTAGCACATCGTGACCATCCAATCGCGGCTTTACGCTCGGAGGGGAGGGAGCTGAATCTGCGCTCTGAGCAGGTGCGGAGCGAGTCAGGTTCAGGGTTGTGGGAAACACTGCTAACTTGCCATCTCCTGTCGGACCGACGGGCAATGTTGTACACAGAGTGTGGACAATAGTGTGGAAATCCTCGTGGCGGGATGAAGGAGGTGCAGGTGAGTGACTACGAACAGTTGTGGACAGCCGTCGCTCAACTGCTCCGAGCGCAGGTTTCCGAGGCCGTGTGGTTCTCGACATTTCAAGATGTCTTCCCACTCGAGAGCGAGGCCAACGAGTTGCGGGTCAGTGCTCCCAATTCACACCTGCGCGACCGGATCATGTCCCGCTACCTGCCACTCGTGGTCGACGCGCTCGAGGAAATCGGTGCTTCTCATCGAGTCTTCACCGTCGACGTGCAGGTCAGTGATCTCGACGAGCATCGCGAACCGGAGCTCGACTTCGAATCGGTCGGCGTCAACGAGAAGAACACGACCCTCTCCTCCAGTTCCTCCAGCCCGACATTCGGCGGCCCCGGCAGCCTCGGCGGCCCCACCACCAATACCAGTGGCTACTCGGCCGGCCAGGCAGGGGGCAACACCCCGGCAGATCTCGCCGGACTGAACCCCCGTTACTCCTTCGACACCTTCGTCAAGGGTCAGTCCAACCAGTTCGCGCTCGCAGCAGCATCACGAGTCGCGGAAACACCCGGTCGCAGCTACAACCCGCTGTTCATCTATGGAGCCGCCGGGCTCGGCAAGACCCACCTGCTCCACGCGATCGGACATTACGTCCACCGCCACTACCAGCACGATGTCGTTCGGTATGTGAGCACCGAGACGTTTCTCAACGAGTACGTCGATGCAATCCGGTCCAACACGACGGCCAGCTTCAAGCGCCGCTATCGCGACATCGACGTCTTGTTGATCGACGACATCCAGTTCATGGAGGGCAAAGAAGGACTCCAGGAAGAGTTCTTCCACACCTTCAACTCCTTGCATGGCGCGAACAAGCAGATCGTGATCAGCAGCGACCGCATGCCGGACGCAATCCCGACTCTCGAAGAACGGTTGCGAGGCAGGTTCAAATGGGGCTTGATCACCGATGTCCAACCGCCGGACATGGAGACTCGCCTCGCCATCCTTCGCAACAAGGCCGAGCGAGACGACAGTCGCATTCCGGCCGAGGCGCTGGAGTACATCGCCAGCAACATCACCAACAACATCCGCGAACTCGAAGGTGCGTTGATCCGGGTGACAGCCTACGCCAGCCTCAATCGGGTGCCGATCACGACCCATCTGGCCGAGACCCTGTTGCGTGATCTGCTCACCAACAGCGCGCCGAAGGCCCGAACCGACGACGAATTGCTGGCGGCGATGGCGATCATCCTCGGTCAAAGTGTCGAGGCGCTGCGTGGCAAGAGCCGCCAGCGGCCACTCGTCACCAGTCGTCAGATCGCAATGTACGTGTTCCGCGATCTCACCGATCTCAGCTATCCCGCAATCGCTCGTTTGTTCGGCGGACGCGATCACACCACCGTCATCCATGCGGTCGAGAAGATCCAACGCCTGATGAGCGAGCGCAAGCAGGTCTACGACCAGGTCACTGACATGGTTCAACGCCTCAAGCAGAGCTGACATGTCAGATCGTGTCGTCAGTCGCGTCAGTGTTTCCGGGATCGCGTTATCCACACCCCCTCGCCATAC
Organism: Ilumatobacteraceae bacterium; assembly: GCA_039920665.1. Taxonomy (GTDB): domain Bacteria; phylum Actinomycetota; class Acidimicrobiia; order Acidimicrobiales; family Ilumatobacteraceae; genus WLMZ01. The sequence goes on along the minus strand of JBDSDH010000092.1, from coordinate 10,682 downwards.
GCTGCGGCGCGGTGACCAACGCAGTGTGAACAACAACCGAACCGACTGTGGACTCGAAGCGCACAACTCTGCACAACGCGGACTTGTCCACTCGGTGACGTTGCGTCTCAGCCGTCGCTGTGGACGACTGGGGATTAGGGTGACATCGCGATTGTGTCGCTACGCAGCACCGACGCGCTGTTGTCCACAATCCACAGCACTTATTACCACTACTACTCTGATACAGCACCGCCCGGTGGAAACAACACTGGCCGGACGAACACATCACCGTTGGGTGAGAAAGGTTGCACCGTGAAGTTTCGCTGCGAACGCGATGTCCTGGCCGAGGCGCTGTCCACGGCTGGCCGTGCAGCGACAGGACGCACCGGCACGCTGCCGGTGTTGTCAGGTCTGCGGTTGGAATTGGTCGGTGACACACTCACCGTCACCGGAACCGACCTCGAGCTCACGATCCAACTCGAAGCCGAAGTCGGCGGTGAGCGCGATGGCGGCGTGGTGCTGCCGGCGCGGTTGTCGGCCGACATCGTCCGTTCGCTGAGTGCAGGCAAGGTCGAGGTGTCCGTCGACGGCGACGAGGTGTCGATCAGCGGTGGTCGTTCGCAATTCGCCGTGCGTCCGCTGTCGTTCGACGACTACCCGCGCCTGTCGACGCCCGCGTCGAGTGCCGTCACGTTGCCCAGCGCCGATGTCGGTGAGGCCCTTCGCCAGGTCGTTCGTGCAGCGAGCACCGACGAAGCGCGACCGATCCTGACCGGTGTGATGCTTGCCGCCGAAGCCGACGGGTTGCGGATGGTCGCGACCGACTCGTATCGGCTCGCAGTGCGCGACCTGCCCGGCGCCAGTGTGCTCGGATCCGATCAAAAGGTGCTCGTCCCCGGTCGGGCGCTCAACGAACTGGCCAGGTTGGTCAACAACTCGACCGAGCTCACCCTGCGACTCGGTGAGCGCGAAGCCACGTTCGAGGTCGGCACGACCCGGCTCACCACCCGTTTGATCGAGGGTGAATTCCCCAACTACCGGCAGTTGATCCCGGCCAGCTACCCGAACAAGCTCACCGTCGCCCGCGACGCACTGAGCGAAGCCATCCGCCGGGTCAAGATCCTGGCCAAGGACGCCACCCCGATCCGACTCCAGATGACCGCCGACAGCTTGCGTCTCACTGCGATCACCCAAGACGTCGGCAATGCCGTCGAGGAACTCGATGCGGTGCTCGAGGGCACTGAGTTGACCGTGGCGTTCAATCCGGACTATTTCGCAGCTGGTGTCGAGGCCGTCGGGTCCGACGAAGTGACGCTGGAGACCCTGGATGCGCTGAAGCCGGCGGTGCTGCGTGGGGTCGGCCGTCCGGACTACCTCTACCTGCTGATGCCGGTCAGGGTCCCGTAACCTGCACCCATGCTGGTGCGGACGCTGGAACTCGTCGATTTCCGCAACTACCGCACCGCCCAACTGACCTTCGAAGCCGGCACCACCGCGGTCATTGGCGACAATGGGCAGGGCAAGACCAACCTCGCTGAGTCCCTGGCGTATCTGGCCACGCTCGATTCGTTCCGGGGCGCGCCGACCGACGCCTTGATCCGCAGTGGGAGCGACGTTGCGATCATCCGCGCCAACGTGGTCCATGACGACGGCCGCGAACTGTTGATCGAGGCAGAGATCAGCCGCACCGGTCGCAATCGGGTGTTGGTCAACCGCCAACGCCTGGCGCGCAGCCGGGAGCTGCTCGGTGTGTTGCGGGTGTCGGTGTTCTCACCCGATGACCTGGCCTTGATCAAAGCCGGACCGGGGGAGCGGCGCCGATTCATGGATGACACCCTCGTTGCCCTCGCGGTCAAGTACGACGCGATGCGGCTCGAGATCGACCGAATCCTCAAGCAGCGCAACAGCCTGTTGAAGCAGGCTGCGGCGAGTCGATCAGCGGCCCGTTTGAGCGCCGAGATCGAGATGACGCTCGACGTCTGGGACGCCAAACTGGCCGAACATGGCGAACTGCTCGGACATGGGCGCGCCACGCTGATCGCCCGTCTGACGCCGCTGGTGATCGAGGCCTACGAGCAGTTGGCAGGCGTGGCGACACCGATCGAGTTGATCTACGAGCCGCCGTGGCGGCGCACCGGACTTGCGAATGCCCTGCTCGCGGCACGGTCCGACGACGTTCGGCGGGCGTCGAGCACCGTTGGCCCGCAGCGTGACGACGTTGAATTGTCGATCAACGGCCTCCCGGCTCGGACCCACGCGTCGCAGGGCGAACAGCGATGTCTTGCCCTCGCGCTGCGCCTTGCAGCTCATCGGATGATCGCCGACAAGGTCGGTACTCCGCCGATCCTGGTCCTCGACGACGTGCTCAGCGAACTCGATCCGTCTCGGGCCACTGCCCTGCTGCAGCATCTGCCGCGAGGCCAGGTCGTGATCACGACGGCCGGGGCGCTGCCCGTTGACGCCCACCCCGATCGAGTCCTGCGGATCGTCAGCGGTACGGTCGTGGAATGAGCTTCGACCCGATGCCGTTGCACGCCAGCCTCGATGGCGTCGTGCGCAGTCTGCGCGGCGGGACGGGTGCGATCGGTGAAGCGCGCCAGATGGGATCGTTGTTCAGCCGCTGGACCGACGCCGTCGGTGAGCACGTTGCCGAACATGCGCGTCCGATCAAGCTCGACAACGGGCGCTTACTGGTCGAGGTCGACGAGCCCGGCTGGGCAACCCAACTGCGCTTCCTGGAGCGAGAGGTAATCGACCGTCTGCGGTCCGTAGCCGGTTTCGAGGTATCGCGATTCGATATCCGTGTGAAACGGGGCTGAGCGGCCAGAATTCGGCGGTTTCCGTGCGAAAAAAACGGGTGGACGGAACATCCATCCGAACCTCATCAGAATCACATGAGTGTCATACCTATTTGGTAGACTCGTCCCCATTGCGATCACGGCTTTTTCTGCAGGATTCCTGCGGGGGTTCACACCGACCATTCCCAGACTCTTGCCCGAACACATTGCTTGATCGCGGTTTCGGTGCATTCTTGCACCCCCGGACAACCGCCCCGTTTGCGTTGCTTTCATCAGCGAATGATCTATTGAGATATCGAGGTTCCCGTGTCGCTTACTGACACCCCGCCCGGCGACAACCCGGAGACGGTCACTGCTGATGTCACTGATGATGTCACGACCAGCGATGTGACGACCAGCGATGTCGACGCTGCTGCGGCCGCTGCGGCTGCCGAACGTCATGCCGCAGCGACGTCGATGGCCAAGCCCACGGGTGAATACGACGCCAAGGACATCCAGGTCCTCGAAGGCCTCGACCCGGTCCGCAAGCGTCCCGGGATGTACATCGGTTCCACCGGTCTGGCGGGACTGCATCACCTGATCTGGGAAGTTGTCGACAACAGCGTCGACGAAGCAATGGCCGGCTACTGCAACACGATCACCATCACGTTGCTGCGCGACGGCGGTTGCCGGGTCGATGACGATGGTCGTGGTATTCCGGTCGACCCGTATCCGTCCGGCCCTCATCAGGGCAAGAGCGCAGCCGAGGTCGTGCTGACCGTGCTGCATGCGGGCGGCAAGTTCGGCGGCGAGGGGTACAAGGTGTCGGGCGGTCTGCACGGTGTGGGCGTCAGCGTCGTCAACGCGCTCAGCGAGCGACTGATCGTCGAGGTCGACCGCAACGGCAATCACTACCGCCAGTTCTACGCCGATGGCGGCAAGCCGCAGGGGGCAATGGAGATCACCGGGCCGTCGCCCGAAGGTGGCCGGACCAGTGGAACGTCCATCTCGTTCTGGCCCGACGCGCGCATCTTCCAGGCCGAAGGCACGGATTTCGTCGCCCGCACCGTGCTCGAGCGGTTGCAGACGATGGCGTTCCTCAACAAGGGCCTCAAGATCGATTTCGTCGATCAACGCGAGGGCCGTGAGCAAGCCGTCGAGTACGAGTACAAGGGCGGCATCGTCGACTTCGTCAAGCATCTCAACGCATCCAAGGAAGCGCTGTTCTTGAAGGTCGCGAACTACGAGGACTCCGACGACACCGAGGGTCAAACCCTCGACATCGCGCTGCAGTGGAACACCGGCTACTACGAGGGCATCCACGGTTATGCCAACGGCATCTCCACCACCGAGGGTGGCATGCACGTCGAGGGCTTCAAGACCGCGCTCACCAGCGTGATGAACAAGTACGCGCGCAGCAAGAACTTGCTCAAGGAAAAAGAAGACAACCTGCTCGGTGAGGACATTCGCGAGGGCATCACCGCGATCGTGTCGGTCAAGCTGCGCGAGCCACAGTTCGAGGGCCAGACCAAGGCCAAGCTCGGCAACGTCCCGATGCGATCGTTCGTGCAAAAGGCCACCAACGAGCGCCTCGCCGAGTGGCTCGAAGAGAACCCGACCGAAGCGAACAAGATCGTCAAGAAGGGCATCGCTGCCGCCCAGGCTCGGCTCGCCGCGAAGAATGCCCGCAACGCAATCCGCCGCAAGACAGCGCTCGCCGGCGCCGGCATGCCCGACAAGCTCAAGGACTGCACCAGTAGCAACCCTGAGGAAAGCGAAATCTTCATCGTCGAGGGCGACTCGGCCGGCGGCACGGCGCTCGATGCTCGCGATCCGCGCACCCAGGCAATCCTGCCCATCCGCGGCAAGATCCTCAACGTCGAACGGGCTCGGCTCGACAAGATGTTGAAGAACACCGAGGTCCAGTCGTTGATCACCGCGATCGGGGGCGGTGTGGGCGAGGAGTTCGACTCCGCCAAGGCCCGCTATCACAAGATCATCATCCTGGCTGACGCCGACGTCGACGGCAGCCACATCCGTACGTTGCTGTTGACGTTCTTCTATCGCCAGATGAAACCATTGGTCGAAGCCGGCTACATCTATATCGCCCAGCCGCCGCTGTTCTCGACCGAGGTCGGCAAGGAGAAGGTCTACCTCAAGGACGAACTGGCCAAGGCCAACTTCCTCGAGGCCCGGCCCAACCACAAGAAGGACTTCGGCCGACTCAAGGGCCTCGGCGAGATGGACTGGGAGGAACTGCGCAGCACCACCATGGATGTCGGCAGTCGGACCCTGCTCCGGGTCGAGATCGAAGAAGCTGCCCTCGCCGACGAGATCGTCAGCGTGCTGATGGGCGAAGACGTCGAGAGCCGCAAGCACTTCATCCAGACCAACGCCAAAGACGTTCGATTCCTGGACATCTGAGAGAGCTGATACCGCATGTCTGACACCCCGAATCCCCCCGACAACTCCTCCGACGACGGCCTCGATCCGATCGATCCCATCGATCCGATCGACGATCTGCTCGACACCTCCCTCGCGACTCAGCCGATCACGCTCCAAGACGAGATGGAGCGCAGCTTCCTCGACTACGCGATGTCGGTCATCATGGCTCGCGCCCTGCCCGACGTGCGCGACGGTCTCAAGCCCGTGCACCGACGGATCATCTGGGACATGGAGGAACAGGGTTTTCGCCCGGATCGAGCCTTCGTCAAGTCCGCTCGCGTCAGCGGTGACACGATGGCCAAGTATCACCCCCACGGCGATGGCGCGATCTATGACGCACTCGTCCGGATGGCTCAACCGTTCTCGCTGCGCCACCCGCTGATCGACTTCCACGGCAACTACGGATCTCCAGATTTCGGCCCCGCCGCATCGCGCTACACCGAGTGCCGTCTGCACCCGCTGGCGATGCAGTTGCTGGCCGACATCGACGAAGACACCGTCGACATGACGCCGACCTACGACGGCAGCCGCACCGAGCCGGTCGTGCTGCCGGCACGATTTCCCAACCTGCTCGTCAACGGCAGCCAAGGTATTGCGGTCGGCATGGCCACCAACATCCCGCCGCACAACCTCGGCGAGGTCATCGACGCAACGATCCACCTGATCGACCACGACGACGCGACCACCGAAGACCTGATGCAGTTCGTCAAGGGTCCCGATTTTCCGACGGGCGGCAGCATCCTGGGTCGAGCCGGGATCATCGACGCCTACACCACCGGTCGCGGCAGCGTGAAGATGCGGGCCACGGCCACCATCGAAGAGACTCGCCGTGGCGGGTTCGAGATCGTCGTCACGGCCCTGCCGTACCAGACCAGCTGCTCGGCCATTGCCGGCCGCATTCAAGAGCTGGTCGACGGAGGCGATCTCGACGGCATCTCCGACGTCAACGACGGCTCGTCGGGTGGCAAGACAAACCTCGTCATCTCGCTCAAGCGCGACGCCAACCCCAACGTGGTGCTCAACAACCTGTACAAGCTCACCCAACTGCAGACCAGTTTTGGCGTGAACATGGTGGCGCTCGTCGACGGCGTGCCGCGCACACTGAACCTGCGCTCAGCGCTGGTCGGTTACGTGTCGCACCAGGTCGAGGTCATCACCCGCCGCACCACGTACCGTCTCGGCAAGGCCAAAGAGCGCGAACACAAGGTCGAGGGCCGGCTCAAGGCGCTCAATGTGATCGACGAGATCATCGCCCTCATTCGGGCCAGCGATGATGCCGGCGCAGCCAAGGAATCCCTGATGGTTGCACCGTTCGAGTTCAGCGAGATCCAGGCGCTCGACATTCTCGACATGCAACTGCGCCAGCTCACCCGGCTCAGCCGGATCGATCTCGAACGCGAGCTCGGCGAGCTGCAGGAGCGGATCCTCGAACTGCAGTCAATCCTCGATGACCCGGAGAAGCTGCGCGGTGTCATCAAGAGCGAGATGCTTGCAGTCAGGGAGGCGTTCGCCACCCCGCGCAAGTGCCAGATCACGCTCGACACCGGCGAGATGAGCATCGAAGATCTTGTCGACGACACCGAACTGGTCATCGTGATGACCGAAGCCCAGTACGTCAAGGCCGTTCCGGCGGCCAACTTCAAGACCCAGGGCCGCGGCGGGCGCGGTGTGAGCGGCGGCAAGATGAAGGCAGACGATCTCGTCCGTCACGTCATCTTCACCACCGCGCATGCATTCCTGCTGTTCTTCAGCAACCGCGGCAAGGTCTATCGGTTGCGGGCGATGGACGTGCCCGAGCGTGAGCGCACGGCCAAGGGTATGCCGATCGTCAACCTGCTTCCGTTGCAGGCGGGCGAGACCATCCAGGCCATCATCGACACTCGCGACTTCGCCAGCGAGCGCTACCTGTTCTTCGCGACCAAGCAGGGCACGGTCAAAAAGACCGCGTTCAACGAGTACGACAGCAGCCGTCGCGATGGCCTGATCGCGATCAACCTGCGTGGCAGTGACGAACTGGTGCGGGTCATCGAGACCAGCGGCAGCGACGACATCTTCATGGTCGGTCGCAGTGGTATGACCGTGCGTTTCAACGAAGCGAGCGTGCGACCAATGGGTCGCGGTGCCGGCGGCGTGCGCGGGATGAAGATGCGCACCGGCGACGAAGTCGTCAGTGTCGATGTCGTCCGTGACGACACGGCGCTGCTGCTGATCACTGCGGAAGGCTTCGGCAAGCGAACCATGCTCGATGAGTTCACCGCCAAGGGACGCGCCGGTCTCGGCGTGATCGGGATCAAGATCAACGAGCGCAAGGGCAAGGTGGTCGCGGCATTCATGGTCGGCGACGATGACGACATCGTCGCCGTCTCCAGCGGCGGCGTCACGATCCGGATGCCTGTCGCCGACATCAGCATGCAGGGCCGCAACGCGACCGGTGTGCGGGTGATGAACCTCGATGACGGTCAGATCGTGGCGTCGGTGGCACCGATCTTCGCGTCCGACGAGATCGCCGCTGAATCGTCCGCCGATGGAGCGATCGAAGCATCCGACGAAGCGTCTGACGAATCACCCGACGAGTCATCGGAAGCGGTGACCGATTCCGCCACCGATTCCGCCACCGATGGGGACCACAGCGACGCCGATGCCGCATCCGAGGACAGCGACGACTGATTTCGCACTGGGCTCGCGGAGCGCCCGGCATGTCGATGCCACCGAACCGCCCGATGTCAACTGATGATCTCGGGAGGGTTCGATGGCAACTCCAACTCCAACTCCAACTCCAGCCTCACGTCCACCGGCGACAGTTCGATCCCGTCGCGATCATGGCCAAGCGATCGGATTGATCCTGATCGCGGTCGTTCTGATCGGTTCGATCGCGATCGCCGTGGGACGTGTTGCGAATCGATTGCACGACCGCGCAACGGCCCAAGCGGCTGCCGATGCTGCTGCACTTGCCGGAGCAACGTCGGGTCGCGGATCGGCCGGCGAAGTTGCCGAACGCAATGGCGCCAGCCTGGTCAGCTATGTCGAGCGCAGATCGGGTATCGATGTCACGGTCACAGTGGTCGTACGGATCGACGGTGAGACCGCAACGGCCCGAGCATCGACCGAGCCGTGATCGGATGCAACGCTCAGATCCGGTCATGACGGCTGGCGACCGGGCTCAGCGCACACAACGCGCCCACCGGGGTGGGCGCAATCTCTACACTTTCGTCGTGAGCTCAAACGACCGACGCCCCGACTCGCTCGGCGGCGAGCCAGGTGCCCCTCGGGCCCGTCTCGCTCGTCCGCCATCGATCGCACACCGAGATCCGAGCTCCACCCGCCCCGTTGGCCGCCAAGCAGCCCACAGCGCCGAGTCGCCACAGCAAGCGGCAGACGACAGCACCGGTCGGGTTGCCATCGTCACCACGGATCTGCCGGTCCCGACCAGTTCGTTCCCTGACGACCTGGCCACCGTGCCGGTCAGCCCAGCCGTCAGCCCGACTGCGAATCTGACTGCGAACCCGACTGCGAACCCGACTGCGAACCCGACTGCGAAGCGGAGACCGGAGAAGCCCCCCAGCTCCGGCAATACCCTCCGCCCATTGGACCTGGATGCGGGATTGGACGCGGGACCCGATGCCGGATCCCGCGATGAGGCCGGCGCGACGGCGATGATCGACCCGGGATTGTTCACCCGTTCCAACCGGGCGAGTCGGATCACCCGGCAGCCACCGCCCCCGAATCCAGCTGATCGCGTCGATCAGCAATCAGCGGAGCACCCGAGCGGGCGAGCGACCGAGGCCCGATTCGATGTTGACTCTCATCCGCAACCCGAGCCAGCTGCCCGTCGCAAGCTGACTGTGGCGACGATGCTTCAGCGTCTCAAGGCGCCGTTCGAGCCATCAGCGCTGTCGGTCGATGTCCCGCTGGACGTCGACCAAGCAGTCGATTTGATCGCCGGATCGACAGGCACGACAGCTACGACAGGTACGACAGGTACGACAGCTACGACAGCTACGACAGGTACGACAGATACGACAGGTTCCTCACGTTCGCCGGACAAAGGCACATCGCCGGGCTCGACCCGTCGCCCTGCAGCGCGGACTCGGCCGACCACGAGGGTCGGCTCGATTCCCCGTTCGCTTCCGGCATCACTGCCCGGCCAACACCCCGGCCAGATCCCAAGCCAGATCCCAAACCAGATCCCCAGCCAGATCCCAAGCCAGATCCCCGGCCAGCCGCCGGCTCCGGTCGGTCCTGCCGCGTTCAGCCCCAACTCGCCGATGACCCCGGCGGTGCCCGCTCCGACGCGACTGGTGCCCGTGACGCCGAGCTCGCTGCCGACTCAACCGAGCTCGCTGCCGCACTACGTCGACTTCGACCCCGAACCGCAGCACCAGCAGGTACCAACCGCACCGCCGGTCACGCGGGGTGTGCGGTCCACGGCTGCCGTTGGACGTCGACGGCCCCGAGTCCGGCGGGTCACCCGCGTCATCCGCCACGTGGATCCGTGGAGTGTGTTCAAGGTCGCGCTGTGCTTCAGCGTCGTGGTCTACGGGGTGTGCCTCACCGCCGGCGTGTTGCTGTGGAACGTGGCGTACACCACCGGCACGATCGACAACATGCAGCGGTTTTTCGAGTCCTTCGGCTGGGACACGTTCGAATTCAAAGGTGGTGAGATCTACCACAACGTCTGGATTGGCGGTCTGTTCGCTGCGATCGGCCTGACCGGGTTGATCGTGCTCGGCGTCACCTTGTTCAACCTGATCACCGACTTGGTCGGTGGGGTGCGGGTGACCGTGTTGGAAGAAGAAGTCGTCGAGCGTGACCCACTGGCTCGCCGGGCGGTCCGCGGCGGCCGACGAGCCGTCCCACGACCCGTTGACCCCTACGACCCGGATGCGCCGCTCGACGATCACTTCGACGTCGATCACGACCGTGACCGCGATGTCAACGACGGGCGTGACCTCGACCTCGAGACGGCGAACATGCCCTTCAGCGCCGATGGGGCTGGTGCGATGCGGATCGAATCCACTCGAGACCTGACCCGCAACGAAATCCTGCCGAATCGCGGTTGAGGATGCGGCATGTGCCCGGGTAGCCTGCGGTGCCCGAAAGTTACGGGGCTATAGCTCAGTCGGTTAGAGCGCATCCCTGATAAGGATGAGGTCCACAGTTCGATTCTGTGTAGCCCCACTACAAAGAACCAGGTCACAGACCCGAGAGGCCCCCGCAAGGGGGCCTTCGTCGTTCCCAGGTCCGCGTCAGGTCCGCGAACGAGAAGAAGTCCGCGGAATTCTTCGCGTGAGATGGCCTGAGTCGCGCTGTTCTCCGCTCAGACCACAGCGTCTGACAGAAGCGAATCGTGCTGCGCTTGCCGCGTTCTTGGCTCTGTAGGTAGTCGGAGCCTGTTGGGGGAGTTTCCCCGTTGAGGCCTTGAGATCCCGTACTTCGTTTGTGGGCGTCACGAAATCGAATTTTGAGAGGCATGTGTAAGTG
>JBDSDH010000091.1:0-29072 GCA_039920665.1 Ilumatobacteraceae bacterium | reverse complement strand
CTTGTTGTCGAACCGGGTCCACACGACCCACATCACCAAAAGGAACACGATCGCGAACGCAGCCGACACCGCCACGCCTGTTTCACGCGGCTTGCGCGGCTCGTCACCCGTGAAGAACCGACGGGGCTGCTTGGTCTGACGCCGGGGGAGTGCGCCAGGCCGGGCCGAGCCGGTGGTGACATCGGGAGTGGTCGAAACCGACACCACGGTGCGCGGTGCCGTGGCGCGAACGGCGGGCCCGACGTTGGCAGCGATCGAATCGATCTCGGATTCGGACAGCCGGTTCGGCATTGTCAGGAGGTGCTGGGTCAGCGCCTCGAGGTTCGTGACGACCACCCGCTCGAGCGGGATGATCGGTTCCGGCAGCGATGTCTCGACAAAGCAGAGCACGCTCTCGACGGGGTGTTGCAGGACGGTCGACATCACATCGGCTTCCCAGCGGGCGGTCTCGCATTCCTTGCGGATCGGGTACTTGCCCCGCCACAGCGTGCCGCTTCCGTGCTTGAGGGCACCTTCGTAGTACTTGCTGTCGACAGCGATGACGCCACCCGGTCCAACGACGATGTGGTCGACATTGACCTGGGTGTTGGGCAGACCGACTTGATGAAAGACGCGGTAGGCGGGCGGCAGCGCGTCGAGTGCAGCCGCGACCATCCGCTCGCCCTCTTCGCCCTTGTCCCAGTGCTCGACCCGTTGACGCAGCAACTCGGCCTTCATCGCAGACGAGTCGGGGGGCATGCCGTCGGAGGTGCTCATCGCTGCTCACCGTTCGACTCGTGCTTGGCCGCCATCACAGAGTCGCCAAGATACAGCCGGACGGGGGTCAGAGGGCGCCGCTGAAATCGTCGAGCTCGCGGAGCCACACTTTGGCCTTGGTCTCACGGAATGCGGTGGCGTCGAGTGCGGCGAGTTGCTCGACCTTGGCGACCGCCCGGGCACGGAGTGCGTCGGCGCCAATCGCCTCGTCGAGGAATCCGGCCGCGGTCGCCGACTCGGTGTCGAAGATTTCACCGAGCACTATGGCCCGATGATGCATCGAACGCTGGATCCGGGCCCGACCGAGCAGTGCTGCCTTGTCGGGCATCGTCATTCCGATCGCGACCTCGTTGAGACCGATCGAGAACGGCCCCGTCGTGCCGATCCGGTAGTCGCTCGCAAGCAGCATCAATGCCCCGAGGGCCAGTGCATGACCGTTGCACGCGGAGACGACGGGTCTCGGGTGGGTGTAGATCGACTTCAACAGCAGCCCGCCGGTCTTCAACAAGTTGCCCGCCAATCGCGGGTCGGCGAGTTGCTTGAGGTGGAACCCGGCCGAGAACTTGTCGGCCCGGCCGGTGATGATGACGGCCTTGCCGTCAGCGGCCGCTGCGGCGAGTGCTGCCATCAGCTCATCCGCCAACTCCTGGGACACAGCGTTGGCCTTGCCATCGTCGATCGTGATCAGGTTGTAGAGGTCGGCTTCGGTGACGGTGAGGTGCTGAGGCTGATTCATCACCCTCCATTCTGATGCACCGATCGGTCTACGGCCTAGTTAGCGTCTGGCGATGGACGTGGATCCGGCTGACAAGCAACGCCGATGGTGGCACATGCAGCTGGACGCACGAGGGGCTGCTTCGGGCGTGGCGATCGACGGTTTGTCAATGCGGTCGATCGTCGAGACCGATCTCGACGCGATCGCCCAGTTGATGCTCGACGCGTACGAGGGCACGATCGATTCCGAGGGTGAGACCATTGTCGAGGCGCGAGAAGAAGTTGGCGGCTGGTTCGATTCCGACTGGCCCGACGCGGTGTGCTCGCACGTGTCGACAATTGCTTCGGACCGAGATGGCACAGTGCAGTGCGCCGTGCTGGTGAGTCCGTGGGAGTCCAACGAAGTGCTGATCGGCTACGTGATCACGTCGCCTGAAGCAAAGGGCCGTGGCCTCGGCCGGGCTCTCGTCGAGCGAACGCTTGAGCTGCTGCCCGCCCACGCCATCACCACGGTGCGTGCGGCGATCACCGTCGGCAACTCACCATCGGAGCGGCTCTTCGACCGCGCCGGCTTCACGGCCGGTTCGTTCATCGTGCCCGACTGAACGCCTCGGCAAGTTCAGGGATTCGCTGCGTCGGACGATGCACCGGGAGCTTGTGGTGCCGGGTCGAGCCGGGTGGCAGGTGTCGCCGAGATCCCTTCGCCCGCGGTTGGTTTGCCATCGGGTGTGTTGGGCGATTGGCCTGCTGGCTCGAGCCCGGGCGTCGGGCTGCTTGCGCCCATCAGTACACGAATCCGAACACATCGAGCAGGACGTGGGTGGCGGTCGCGGCGCACTGAATGTTGAGCTTGCCGGTCGGGCCGATCGCGCTGATCACGTAGTTGGCGATCGCGGGGTTACCGGTGACGGCGCTGTAGTTGAGGTTGGAGGCGAGCGGCAACGACTGACCCTCTGCCCACACGACGAGGAAGCCACTGCCGACCGGAGCGACCGCTGTCAGGTTGGCGAGGATGCCTTTGGCCCCAGCCGGCACCGAGAGCCCGCCGACGACGGTGCCGGTGATCTGCGCCGTGATCGCCGTGCCTGGCGTCATGCGGGCGCTGCCGTTGGTGATCGGCGCGCCGCCGCGAGTGTCGATCAGGCGGATCGGCTTGGGCAACAGGTTGATCGAGCCGCCCGCATTGTCGTAGTCGGGATGTTGTGCGGTGAGCTTCTGCCAGGTGCCCGGCGTGCCCGACGCGACACAGATGTAGGCATCGCCGATCGAGTCGCGGATCATCTCGCCCTGAGAGAACGTACCGACGGTGGGTGACCCCGGAGTCGCGCGCAGCGCCTGCTGGATTCGCCCACCGTTGCGGGCCAGGATGGATACTCCTGTGTCGCTCGATCCAACGAGGCCGTACCCCTCGTCCGCTCGACCGAGCACGCCGACCGAGGTTGCGCCGGTGGGGGACAACCCGACCATACCGAAGCCTCCCGCAGCGGCGGAACCGAACACGCCGATCTGGACGGTGGGATATTCGTTGTCGACGCCTGCGGCAGATCCGAACACGCCTTGGCCGCCGCCCGCGATGGGTGACGAGTCGGGGCCGGCGGTCCGGCCGTAGACGCCGGTGCGGAGGACGGTGCCGACGGTGCTGTCGACGCCATTGGTGATGCCTGCGATCGCGATCCGGTGGTCGGCGGGCGGATTGAGCACGCCGACAGTGGAGTTGTGGACGAACAGGGTCTGGTCGTCGAGCGCGGTCGAACTCGGTGAGTTCAGCGTGGTGGTGTCGTTGACGGTGGTCGCGCTGTTGGCGACGCCGATCAGCAACGGCTGGTTGGACTGAGCAGCGGCGGGTTCTGCGCCACCGCCGACCGCGACCGCCGTGGCTCCGACAGCGGCCGCTCCGGCGAGGCGCAGAAAGTCACGCCGGCCACTGGCGGGCTCGGCGCGAGGTGCGGGCGGCTGTTGGCGTGGCTGCTGGGCCTGCATCGCGGCGAACTCGCTGCGAAGCTCGGCCAGTTCCGCACGCAGCAGATCGATCTCGGTGGCGGGTTGATCCATCATCTCCATCGTCTCCATGACGTGCTCGGTCGGCGAAGTTCGAACGTAACACACGATGCCGAACGGCTTCCCGCGTCGGTCAGATCTTCGATTCGATCAGCAGCTCGTCGATCAGACGCTCCTCGTGGACAATCCGCCTGGACGCGTCGAACACAGATTGCAATCGAGGGTCCCACGGCGTCGATGGTGCTGCAGCCTCGTCGGTCGGCAGATCGACGGGCGGGACCGATGCGGCCGAAAGAGCGACCGCACGTTCGTAGTCGGACGCGCCCATCTTCCACGGTTGGAGACCGATCGCCATCATCCGGGCGCAGATCGAGAGCCCTGCGGCATCGAAATCGCCGTGGTATCGCAGCTCGGCTCCGCACCCGAGCAGCTGACGGATCAAGAGCCGGACAGCACCACTGGGGTTGCCGTTGGTCGACATCACCGGCCACGGGTGGCCACGTTGGGCGGCAGCCTCGACAATCCGCGGGTTCTCGGTGACGAGCACGATCGTTCCGGACGGCACGACGGCAGGGAACCGTTGCAGGACGAACTGAGTCAGATGGACGGGGGTGCCGAGGGCGGCTGCGGCGGATGTCAACCGGTGTGTCGGGGACGATTCGGACACGGGCAGCAGCCACGTCACAACGGGTGCCGAGACGAGGTCGGTGTGAACGCCCGCACTGCTCCACACGTCTTGGTCGTTTGCCACCGTACGAGCCAGGGCGCGGACTGTTGCCGCCTCGAGCCGGGTGCCGGTGTCGAGCGCATGTGACGAGCCGATCGAGGTCGCCGCGAGGTCGACCCGACTGAGGGGCACCGTCCGGTCACCATCGGCAATTCGGTCGAGCACGATCCGAACGGACGCGATGAACCGGTCCGATCTGTCCGGGTTCATCCCGCGCAGGATGCCGGCTCGGATCACCTCGTCGACCCACGCCGCCGCCCATGGTTCGGGCCACATCGCCACAGCAGACCTCGCGGTCGCTCGAGCGCGTTCGGACACCTGCCGCTCGACGCGACGCTCGCCGCCGCTGGGATCCACCGGGTGGCCGAGTGCATCGAGCGCAGCAGCCAGATCGGTGCCGACACCGAGTTGGACGAGCGCGGTTTCGAGCGCCGTCAGATCCACGGTCATGCCCACCTCCCGACCGACCAATGTCGAGAGTGTGAGCCGTGCCGGGCGGGCGAGATCCGGGACACGGACCCGCCCGCGGTTGTCGTGGCCCTTGGTCTCCAGCCGGTGGCGAACAGCGATCCACACCGGTGTCATCGAGTCGTCGGCGAGTGACGACGGCACCGTCACCACAACGTCTCCGGCTCGGGCGCGACCTCGGCCGCAGCGACTGCTGTCTCGATCGCGAGGAAGCGTGCGGCCGCCGGCAGCAGGCAGATGAAATCTGCGCCGTCGCTGTCCATACGACGTTCGGCGAGGCGGAGGCCGACCAATGTGTCGACGACATCGCGGGCGAGTCGATCCGGCGCAGCGGTGTACTCGTTCGACCAGTGTCTGGCGTGAGTGTCGATCAACGTGATGACGATCTCGACCAGTTCTTCGGGAGCGACTTGCCGTCGTCCGAGCGACTCGATCACGAGCAGCGCGGCGTGTCCGAGTGTGCCACCGATCGGGAAGCGCTGACCGGACAGCAGCCCACGCGGGTCGATCGCGGCAACCCCTTCGGCGCGGACCTCGATCGCCAACCCGAACATCTCGTCCAGGATCGGTCGCTCTTCTCCCAGCCGTCGGCGCAGCTCGATCCACTCGTCGTCGGTGAGATCGGTGCGGTACACGACCGGATCTTCGACGAGGCGCCGCCGTAACCACGGTCGGGTCGATTGACGTTGCTCAGCTCGCTCGATGACAGCCTCCGCGCTCTGGGCTCCGACCAGCGCCGGCACCGGCATCAAGGCGATCCGGTCCGGCCGCATCCGCAACACGGCATCGGCGACGGCGTCGGCCGCGTAGCTGTCGATGTGCTCGTGCAGTTCGCTCGCGAGCCCGTGCTCGATCATCCAGCGCAGGATGGTCACGATCGCCCGCCGCTCGGTCAGGTCGTTGGTGAGCTCGATGTCTGCCTCGGCCGCGGCGCTGCGCATGTCGCCGACGAGGTCACGCAAGCTGACGACGGCAGGACCGGCAGCGGTCACGGCGAGAACGAGCGACAGCAGCATGTACTCGAGCTGGTTGAGCGGTCGCCCGGACTTGGCTCGCAGCGGTCGGGCGTCGGGGACGTAGCCGACTTTGTACAGCCGGGCCGTGTCGGAGTCGAGGTGCAGTCGGTAGCCGAGACGTTGAGTGAACCATTGATCGAGCTGGCCCTCGTGACGGCGGATCAAACGGAACACATCCTGGTCGTGCTCGGCGCACGTCAGCGGTCGCTGCAACAGATGGCGGGCGGCTTCGCGGAGATCGACCTCGGTCTGCGGATTCGAGTCAGCCACGGGGGACCTCCACATCGGCGCGGAACTCAATCGTGAGATCGTCGATCCGCAGCGTGCCCTCAGCGCAGTGGACAGTGGTCGATCGGCCGGGTGTGCGGTTGACGATGCACAGCAGGCCGCCATCACTGGCGACCCGTTCACCGTCGGTGGGTTCGGCACGGCGATGGGTGGTTCGGCCGAACAGTTGCTGCACCCGGGCCAAGGCCGACATCGAGAGCGTCGCTCCATCGAGCAATCCGATCGCGACCAGTTCGGCGTCGACCCGGCCGCGGGCGGCGCGCTCTTGTTCGCGTCGGTAGCGCACCATTCGTTGCTCGACGGAACGATCCTTGATCGGCGTCGGCCGACCGCGGTTGACGATCTCGCCGCGCTCTCGGATGGAAATCGGCACGGGTGCCCTCGGGCCATCCCACCACGACGTCGTGGTCGGGGCAGGATCATCGCTGTCTTCGGCGGGCGTTCCGAAATGGTTGGAGGGGTAGAGGCCGAATGCTGCAGCGGCGAGTCGGTGTATGCCTCCGTCGGTGCGTTGCGCGTCGAAGAACGCCGCCAAGCGGAGGAAGTCGGCGCGGCGGGACGCGGCACCGATGCCCGACCGAGACAGCCGGGTCAGGTTGAGCGTCAGCGTTCTGATCGCGGAAACCGCCTCACGTCCGAGCCGTTCGATCCGCGACGTCAGACCGGGCCGGGTGACGAACCAGGCAGCGAGGTGGAACCAGTCGTCGATCGTGCTCCCGCTCGATCGGGCGACCGTCACCGAGTCCTGCAGTCCCGCCTGTTCGACGCGAGCTGCGAGCCCGCGTCCCATCCGCTGCACGATTGTCGGGATCAGTTCGTCCATCGACGCGAGTTGGATGCCGATCGGTCTGGCCATCCGCTCGATCTCCTCGAGCCGATCGGCGACGTAACCCACGAGGACTTCGGCGAAGAACCGGAACTCGTCCACCGACAGGTCGTAGCGGCTCTGCCACTGGTTGATCGCAGCAAAGAACTGGGTGATCTCATCGGTAAACGTCTCGTGCGGATCGAACACGGCCCGCACTGCATCACCGAGCACCGCTGGATCGGCGGTCGCGACATCGAGCCTGGCAATCGCAGCGAGCGCCTCGCGCAACGACCGCAGCCGTCCCGTGCTGACATCGCGGACCTCGTCGACCCGGCTGAGCACGCCCTCGACGAGGTGGTGGACCTCTTGGCCGACACGGGTGATCAGGTACCGATTTCGGCGGCGGTAGTAGTCGGCCAGGTTGGCCGGGTTGCCGACCGACGACGAGACGGTCAGGTTTCCCCATCCGCGCAGGCTTTCCAACCGCACCGCGACCACTGCGGGGTCCATCAGCGGCGACGCCGCGTGCGACTCGGATGTTCCCGCCTCGGCGGCAGCCGCCGCCAGCCGAATGCTGATGTCGTCGGGTGTGAACTCGGAGAAGAACGTGTTCGCGAACACGGCCATGATCGACCGGTACTCGCGCCACTCGTCGCCCGACACGTAACGGAACAACCGGCGGCCGCTGTCCTCGACATCGGTGAGGCTGGATGCCGGCGTCGGTGCGGTCACGTGGCCCCGGTCCGTGCCACGCCGTTCCAATGCGAGTGCTCGAGCACGATCACGCCGAGTTCTGCGTCGCGCAACACTTCCGTGATTGCCAGTTCGGGCACCGAAGCATGGGTACCCCACAGTCGCTCGCTGGTCGCGATGAAGTCGAGATCCATCTCGACGAGGAGCCCGAACAACTGGCCGTGGTTGTCCTCGGACACTTTCGCGAACGCGTCGTCGAGGAGGACAAATCGCGGAGCCGCCACGGCGAGCGCGTCACTCGAAGCCGCCACCGCTGCGAACAATGGCAGGTACGACACCATCTTCTTCTCACCCTCGGACAGTGGCGTGCGCCGGCTGAGCACGGTGACCGCCTGGCCCGGCCGGCGGACCAGGACCGACATCTGGTGCCACTGCTTGTAGTCGAGCACGTCTGCGATCAACTCTCGGTAGGGCGCCTCGGGGTTGGCGCGGCGGGCGCTCTCGATCCGCTCCGACAGGGCGGCCGACAGGATCTTGTCCTCGTCCGCTGTGCGCAGATCGGGAGGTTTGGCAAGGAGGTCGATTGCGCCGCCGAGGGTGGGATCGAGGTCTTCGCGGCGGCGCCAGCGCAAGCCGGCCCCGATACCGTGAGCGGTGCTGACGGTATCGAGTCGTTTGTTCATCAACGCGACGAGGTCCTTGGCGGCATGCATCTTGTCGGCCACTTCACGGGCGATGAGACCTTGGAGCAGGTTGCGTAGCGCCTGATCCTGCTGGGTGCTGAGCAAGCCGGACCGCTGGCGGAGCTGGATCTCGACCTCAGCCGACGCAGGTGCGAGCGGCATTCGTCCGAGGGGTCCGTTGACCTCGACCGACAGCGGTAGGTCGCCGTCGGGTTGATGATCTTCGGCGTCCCAGCCCGCACCGAGCGTCGCTCGGCGTTGACGCAACGACTGGCGGACGCTGTCGGCCGTGACGTTGTCTTTCTCGGCGGCGGGTATCACTCGCAGCATCGCGGTCGCGAGCTGGCGGGCGCCGTCGATGTCGTCGGCGACCACCACCGGCCAGTCATCGACGCTCGTGGCGGCAGCCACGAGGCCGGGGACGTCGAGCGCCCGCCGTAGCGATGGGATCGTCCGAATGCAGCGCCGCTCGGATTCGGCCAGATCGGTCGCTGCCGCAGCCGCCGTTGCTCGCTGGCGCTCGGCGAGGGTCGTTGCGGCCGACAGCGCAGCACGCGCGTGGCCGAGCGAGATGACCGCCCGTTCGGAATCGGCCTCGCTGAGTGTCAGGCTCGCCAGTACCTCGGCGTAGTCGGCGCCGACGCTGTCCTCCAGGGTTGCCAGCCGCATCGCCCGAGGATCGTGCTCATTGGTTGCCGCCCGCAACTGAACGGTGGCCTCCACGCGATCAGCGACCAACTCATGCCAACCGGTCGCAGCCCGGATCCATTGCTCGACGGATCGAGCGAGCGTGACGAGCTCGCGGGCAACCGAGTCGCACAACGAGCCGATTCCGGTCAGTGAACGGTCGATCCCATCGAGCCCGTCGGATTCGTGAGGCAGACGCAGAGTCGCTGCCGTCCGCCGCATCGATCCGGCTGACTCGGCGTACAGCGCCTCTGTCGTGGCCACTGCGGACATCGTGGTGTCGGTTCGCTCGCGGCACGTGTCGAGCTGGTTTGCTGCAGTGTGCACGATCTGGATCGCTTCGGTGACCATCGTCGAGCCGGGCAGCCGGCGACGGATTGCGGTGACGGCAGCGAGACGGCGGCGACAGTCCGCTTCGGCCTCTCTCGACCCTGCAAGGCTGATTTCTGCGGTCTCGATTCGAGCGGTGAGGTCGGCGAGCATGCGCTCGACTGCCTCCCGACGGGCGGTGACGCCGATGTGTTCAGCAGCCGGCTTTGTCCAACGCCCGGTCATCGCACCGATCCGGAACCAGCCGTCGGTGGAGACGACCGTCGGTGCGTCGCTCGTCTCATCGGTCGAAATCGAGTCGAGTATCGCATCGATCTGTGCACCGTCGATCTGGTCGCGCAGGTGGTCGGGAACCGTCACCCGCAGCATCGCTGACAGCGGCGCTGCGGCGCTCGCCGCCGCCACGACGAACAGTTCGCCGGTGCTGGCCCGCAGCGAGCCGTCGCCGGCGAGTTCGGCACCGAGCAGACCGGCTGCTTCCAACGCGGATTCGAGGCCGACGCGCTCGGCCGGACTCAGATTCAGATCGAAGTCGATCAGCTCGGCCAACACGGCCCGTCGGTCGGACCGCTGCCAGCCGGTGGACGGCGGCGGGGGCGAGGTGCGCGTGGACAGTTCGTCGTATTCGGAGCGGAGGCTTTCGAGTTCGGCGGCGAGCACCTCGCGGCGTCGCGTTGCGACCGTGGCGGCAGTTTCGTGGTCCGCGACCACATCGGCAACCTTCGTCGTGAGGTGCTCGGACACGGCGTGGCGGCGAGCGGCCAGGTCGGCGATGTCGACAACTGCCCGGTCGAGAGGCGGGTCGATTCCTGCTTTGCGGGCAGCACCGTTCAGATCGTCGATCCACCCATGGAGTTGCTGCTGCCATGCGCCGACTGCGGTCGCCAGCCCATCCACCGCCGACGTGTGGGCGGTCGCTGCGACTCCGACCGCCACCATTGCTCTGGTGTGGTCATCCTCGGCGATGCGCAGCTGGTTTTCGTGGTGAACGACCGTGACGAGCGCCGCCCGGACAGCGGCCACGTCGTCCCGGCGGACAAGGGCCGAGGCCCGGACGTTCGCAACTTGTGCTGCCTCGCGGTCGATCTGGAGCTGCTCGACCGGCGCGTCCGGCGGTGTGTGATCCGGGTTGGCCTCGAGGCCGAGCGGGCGCGTGATCACCGTCGGCGGCGGTGGGACAGCGACGGCGAGCGACAACGACTGGCCCGTGATTTCCAACTCGGTCAGTTGCAATGCGATCGTCGCCTGATCTGCGGTGCAGACCCGGCTTGCGGCGATGACGGCGAGTTCCGCCTCGGACACTCGGCGGATGCAACGGTCGAGTCGATGCTGGGCCTGGTCGACCGCTCGCGCCAGGGTTGCGACGTGGTTGCGCAGGTCGTCGAGCTCCTGGCCGGACTTGTATGCATCGGACTCGCGCAACGCAGCAATCTCATTGCGCAGCCGGACCTCCGTTGCCTCGAGGTCGACGACGGCTTCACCGGCTCGGACGAACGCCGCACGTGCTGCGGTGGCATCGCGTCGGGCTGCAGCCTCGATTCGCCGTCGGCCATCCGCGTGCTCGACGAGGTGGAGTTGGGATGACGCTCGTGACCGCAATTCGGTTCGGGCGTAGGACCGGTAGACGTCGGACAATGCGTCGAGGGTCGATGCCGTACGGGTCAACGCTTCGACATTGCGGCGGTGCTCTTCGAGGTCTTCGAGTGGTTGGGCTGCGTCGTCGATCGCTGCATCGGACAACTGTGGTAACGCACCCTGCAGGTACTCGGGAAGGTCGACATCGATCCGGTCACCGACCCGCGGGTTGCGCACCACGTGCAGCAGTCGGATGTGCTGGTCGAGGTCGGCGCCTCCGAACAGCCGGTTGCGGATCTCGTTTCGGTAGCCATTGCGCTGATCGTGGCTGAACACCGTGGCCGCTCCGATCACGGCCTTGAGTGCATCGACGCTCAGCGGCACTTTGCCCTCGACCAGGGCGAGATCGATCCCCGGCCGACGGTCGGTCGTGAACCACCACGTCGACACTCGATCGGTCGAGCGGTTGGCCTTGATGCCGCATCCGCAGACGAAGAACGCATCACCTCGTCGAAACTCGAGCCACAGGTACCCGACCGGTTGCTGCTCTTCACGGCCCGACAGCATCCATGCTCGCAGGACGTTGGCCTGTTCGCCGGCGGCGTCGATCCGGCGGGTCTGGGCATCGAGCAGGAATGGCAGCAGCATGTTCATCGCCGTCGACTTACCCGACCCGTTCACGCCTCGGAGCAGGAGCCGACCGCCACCGAACTCGATCGTCTCGTCGACGTATTGGTAGACGTTGATGATGCCCGCGCGATTCAGGGTCCAGCGGTCCGTCACGGTGCCAAGCATAAAAGGTCAGCAGCTCTGCCAGACTGGCGACCTGCCCACCGGCGTTTGTCAGTGGCACATCACAGGAGCGGTACACATGGGATTGTTGGACAAGATCAAGGGCCTCACCAAGGGCAAGAAGAAAGAGATCGACAAGGGCGTCGATGCGGCCGCCAAGTTCGCCAAGGACAAGGCGCCTGACAAGTTCGACAGCAAGATCGACACCGCGGCGACCCAGGTCAAAAAGGCCGCCGACAAGATCACCTGATCGACGATGCGGCGACCGTCGCGATCCTGACCTCGTTCACGAGTCGGCTCGCAACGGTCGCTCGTTCGATCTTTCGGTGATCGCTTTGCGCATCCCGTCGGTGGCTTTGCTATGGTCTGACCATCAGTCCAAGATGGGTTGGATGGACAAGACTCGTGGGCGCCGCTGCCCACCCACTGGGAGGGAGATCGTGTGTCGATCACAGGAATGAACCACGCCGTGTTGTACGTGCGTGACGCGCGAAGGACCGAGGCGTTCTACACCGACGTTCTCGGCTTCCGCACCATCATCGAGCACCCGCAGGGTGCATACGTCTTCATGCGTGCCCCCGGGTCGCAGAACCACCACGACATAGCGTTCTTCTCGATCGGTGGAGAAGCAACCGACAGCGAAGCCGGCCGCCGCACCGTCGGGATGTACCACATTGCTTGGGAGGTCCCGACGCTCGCCGATCTCGATGCGATGCGGGTGCGCCTGTCCGATGCCGGCGTGCTTGTCGGGGCCAGCAACCACGGTGCGAACAAGAGCCTCTATGCCCGTGATCCCGACGGTCTCGAGTTCGAGGTGATGTGGCTGGTACCCGCCGAGCATTGGGGCGAGGCCGAGAACCAGGCCATTGTCGAGCCGCTCGACCTGGCCGGAGAGATCGCGTACTTCACCGGCCTGGGTGTGCGATGAGCGGTCCCACCATCAACGCCGCACCAGCCGGTTTCGGTTTCGAGCCCGTCACTCGTCGAACCATCTCGGCCGATGTGCGTCAGCGCCTGGCCGACGCAATCCACACCGGCGTGTTCGCCCCCGGCCAGCCGCTGCCGGCCGAGCGGGTGTTGTGCCAAGAGCTCGGCGTCGCCCGCACCTCGGTGCGTGAAGCGATCCAGGGCCTGATCATCGCCGGCTACGTCGAACGCCGCGGCAACCGGTGCGTGGTCGCCGAGCGTCTGCCCGATGTGAACTTCACCGGCGACGACCGCAAGGCCCTCGTCGCTCAGTTGTTCGAAGTGCGCCAGGTCATCGAGCCGGCGATCGTCGAACTCGCGACCAAGCGGGCCAGCGACGAGCAGCGCGCCGAGATCGCCGCCATCGCCGCTCGTACCACCACAGACCTGGCCGAGTTCCGTGAGATCGACCAGCAGTTCCACGGCGCCCTCGCTCGGGCCTGTGGCAACCCACTGCTCAACGAGGTGCACGCAAAGGCGCTCGCATCGCTGTTCGGCAGCGGCGAATTCGCCTCACTGCTCTACGCCGAGGTCAACCGGGTCGAGGTCGAGTTGATCATCTCGTCGGCGACCGACGCCCACCAGGCCATTGCCGATGCACTCGTCAAGGGCTACACCCGGAAGGCTGTCGCGGCGGTGGTTGCCCATCTCGATGACGTCGAACGTCGGATGGTGGAGCAACTGCTGTGAGCATCTCCGGCCTGAACGGCATCAACGACCAGTACTGCTACTTCTTCGAGGACGACGCGTTCGACGAAACCGACCGACCCGGATTCCGCAAACGGGTCGTGCTCGGCGAGCACCTCGAGCTGTGGTTCTGGCGAATCAAGGGCGGCGCCCGAGGCAGCTTCATGCACAACCACGAGGCCAACGAGCAGCTCGGCGTGATCATGCGTGGTTCGCTCGATTTCCGGATCGGCGACCCCAGCGACCAGACCCGCAAGGTGCTGGGCGCCGGGGACATCTACCTCGCGGCCACCAGCGTGTGGCACGGCGACAGCGTTTTCATCGGCGACGACGAATTCGACGAGGTTTGGATCCTCGACGTCTTCGCTCCGCCGCGAACCATCAGCGGAGGACAACCATGAGCATCGAAACCATCACAACGGCAGCTGACTGGCGACTCGCCGTCGACATCGGGGGTACGTTCACCGATGTCGTCCTGCTCGACGCTGCATCCGGCAAGGTCGTTGTCGACAAGACGCTGACCACGCCGTCGGCGCCGCTCGACGGTGTGCGCACCGGCGTTCGCTCGCTGCTGGCCAAAGCCGGCGTGCAGCCGTCGGACATCGTTGCGCCGATCGTGCACGCCACGACGCTGATCACCAACGCCCTCATCGAGGGCAAGATCGGCCGGGCCGGGGTCGTCACGACATCCGGCTTCGGCGACACGCTCGAGATCCGCAGCGAACACCGCTACGACATGTACGACCTCCAGATCGAGTTCCCGGCGCCGCCGGTGCCGCGTGACCGCGTTTTCGAGATCGCCGAGCGCACCAACCCGCAGGGCGTCGTCGGGGAGATCCCGACGGCCGAAGGCCTTGCCGCGATCACCGAAGCACTGCGCGCCGCCAAGGTCGAAGCAGTCGGGATCTGCCTGATCAACGCCTACGCCAACCCGGCCAACGAGCGAGTCATCGCTGAGCATCTGCGCCGCGAACTCGGCGTTCCGGTGTGCATCTCGTCGGAGATCTCGCCGCAGATCCGCGAGTACCCACGGATGATCACCACCGCCTGTAACGCGGCGACGATGCCGGTCATCGGGCCATACCTCGACGAGCTCCAGAAGTGGCTTGCGAGCGAAGGCTTCGGCGGCTCGGTGCTGATGATGCTGTCCAACGGCGGCGTCGTGTCGGCCGACGATGCGGCCAAGTCGCCGATCCGTCTCGTCGAATCCGGCCCCGCTGCCGGTGCGCTCGCCGGGAGCTGGTTCGCCCGTCGCCTCGGCGAGGACCGCCTGCTCTGTTTCGACATGGGTGGCACCACCGCCAAGTCGTGCCTCATCGTCAACGGCGAGCCCGAGTTGACCAACACCTTCGAAGTGGCCCGGATGTACCGGTTCAAGAAGGGCTCCGGTTACCCGGTTTCCGTGCCGTCGGTCGACCTGGTCGAAATCGGTGCGGGTGGTGGCAGCCAGGCCCGGGTCGATGACCTCGGTCTGCTCAAGGTCGGCCCCGAATCAGCGGGCGCCGATCCCGGTCCGGCCTGTTACGGACGTGGCGGCACGAAGCCCGCCGTCACCGATGCCGACCTCGAACTCGGCTTCCTCGACGCCGAGTTCTTCCTCGGTGGCGACATGGCGCTCGACATGGACGCAACTGCTGCTGCACTCGGCAGCGTCGCCGACAAGCTCGGCCTCTCTGCGGCTGACACCGCGGGTGGCATCCACGAGCTGGTCAACCAGAACATGGCCGCCGCCTCGCGGATGCACGCTGTCGAGATGGGCGTCGACCTGCGCGGCGTCACGATGATCGCGTTCGGCGGAGCCGGCCCGGTCCACGCGTGTGGCGTCGCCGAGCTGCTCGAGTCGCCGGCGGTGATCTTCCCGATCAACGCCAGCGTGCTCTCCGCATTCGGCACGCTCGTCACGCCCGTACGAATCGATCTCGCCCGCAGCATGGTGCGCCCGATGGCCACCGTCTCTGAGGCCGAGCGTGATGCGTTGCTCGACGAGCTGCGTGAGGAGGGCCGTCGGGTCCTCGCTGCCGCCGGCGTCGACGACAGCAAGATCCGTTTCCGCTACGGCGTCGATGCCCGCTACATCGGCCAGGGCAACGAGATCACGATCTGGGTCGGCGAAGGCACCCACTGGCCGGTCAGCTATGCCGAGGTCGTCGATCGCTTCGAAGAGGACTACGGCAAGATCTACGGCCTGACCATCCCCGACGTCGGCGTCGAAGCCGTCACGTGGCGGTTGTCTGCGTTCGCCGAGGCGAACCCGGTCGAGCCGATGGCCCAGATCGGCGAGGGCACCGGCGAGGCCCACAGCAGCCGCCCGGTGCGGTTCAACCGTGGCACCGATCCGGTCGACACGCCGGTGTTCCGTCGCCTCGATCTCGGCGTCGGTCAAACGATCGTCGGCCCGGCGATCGTCGAAGAGCGTGAAACCACGGCGGTCATTCGCCCCGGTTGGACCGCAACGGTCGCCGCGGACGGATCGCTGATCGCTGTGAACGGAACCAACACGAAAGTGAGCCACGCATGAGCACCCTCTCGAGTTTCGATGCGATCGAACTGGAAGTCCTGTGGCAGAGCTTGATCGCCACGGTCAACGAGCAGGCTCGGGCCTTGCAACGGGCAGCGTTCTCGCCGATCGTGCGCGAAGCGGGCGACCTCGCCAACGCGGTCTTCGACCGTCGCGGCCGGATGGTGGCACAGGCCGTCACCGGCACGCCCGGCCACATCAACTCACTCGCTCGGGCCGCCTCGGCGATGCTCGACGAGTACCCCACCGACACCCTGGTCGAGGGTGATGTCCTGGTCACCAACGATCCGTACAAGACCGCTGGGCAGCTGCTCGACGTGACCGTGCTGTATCCGGTGTTCGTCGACGGACGCGTGATCGCGTTCTTCGGCTCGACCATCCACCACACCGATGTCGGCGGTTATGGCATCGGCGCCGGTGGCCGTGACGTGTTCGAAGAGGGTCTGTGGATCCCCATCGTGCGGCTGATGATCGCCGGCGAGCGCAATCACGACGTCTGGAAGTTCATCCTCTCCAACGTGCGCCAGCCCGACCACATGGCGGGCGACCTGCACGCCCAAATGGCGAGCGGCGAAGTCGGTGCTCAACGTCTGCGTGCACTGTGCGCGCGGCACAACCTCGACGGCATCGAAGAACTCGCCGACGAGATCATCACCCGGAGCGAGGTTGCGACCCGGGCCAGCATTCGCGAGTTGCCGGCCGGCACCTATCACGGTGCAGCCATCCTCGACCTCGCCGACGGCAGCAAGATCGACATCGTCTGCGCGATGACGGTCGACACCGACCTCGGCGAGATCACGGTGGACTACGAAGGCACGTCCGGCGCCAGCGCATCGGGCATCAACGTGGTGCTCAACTACACCCACGCCTACACCACCTTCACGGTCCGTTCCGTGCTCAACCCCGAACTGCCCAACAACTACGGCAGTCTGCTGCCGATCAAGGTCATCGCCCCTGTCGGCAGCATCGTCAACGCGGTGTCGCCGATGCCGGGCACGGCTCGCCACGTCGTCGGCATGTTCCTGCCCAACGCACTGTTGAAGGCGCTGGCCCAGATCAAGCCGGAGCAGTCGATGGCCGAAGGCAGTGGTGCTGTCTGGACGATGCAGGTCAGTGGCAACCACGACGACGGCTCACCGTTCATCACCGCGATGTTCACCTACGCCGGTGGCGTGGGCGCACGCGCCACCAAGCCCGGCCTGTCGGCCTGCAGCTATCCGACCGGCATTTCGGCCGTGCCGGTCGAGGTCGTCGAGGCATCCGCCCCGATCCGGTTCATGCGCAAGGAACTGCGCGCCGGAAGCGGTGGTAGCGGTGGCAAGGGTGGCCAGATCGGTGGGCTCGGCCAGACGATCGAGTTCACGGTCGACACCACCCGCAACTGGCAGCTCAATGCGGTCACCTCGCGGCTCGAGGATGCGCCGCAGGGAATCTTCGGTGGGGAGCCCGGCTCGGCCGGTGCCTTCACCGTCAACGACGAGCCCGTTCGTACCCAGGCCAGGGTCTCGCTCAAGCCCGGTGATCGGGTTCGGCTCGACCTTCCCGGCGGCGGCGGCTACGGCGTCGAGGTAGCGAACTGACATGAGCTGGACGGAACGGGCAACCTTTTCAGGGGCGTGGCAGCATTCGGTGCGCCGCGCCCCGGAATCGCCGTTCCTCGTGTTCGAGCGCCCCGATGGTGCCGTCCACGAGTGGACCTACGGTGACTTCGATCAGGTCGTCGCCCGCGCCGCCCAGTTCTTGCGCTCCCACGGTGTCGTCGAGGGTTCGTCTGTGCATCTTGCGCTGACCAACTCGCCGTCGTTCGTTGCGCTGTGGCTCGCAGCCACTGGCCTGCGAGCGTGGATCGTCCCGTCTGACCCGATGGGGTCGGCCCCGGAACTCGCCGGTCACATCGAGCGCACTCGACCCATCATCGGGTTCTGTTCGACGGCCCGCTCGACGGTGTATCGCACAGCCGTGAGCCAGGCGGGGCGTTCGATGGATGTCGTCGAGATCGACGAGGCCGACTGCAACCTGGTCTGCTTCGGTGACCGGCCCGTCGATGGCTGGCCGACCGCCGAACCCTTCGATCGGGCCGCGGTGATGTTCACGTCCGGGACCACGGGCCGCCCGAAGGGTGTCGAGATCACCCAGGCCAACTACGCCTTCGCCGGGGTGACGATGGCGGCCGCGGCCGGGCTCACCGATGCCAGTCGTCAACTTGTCGTGTTGCCCTTGTTCCACGCCAATGCCCAGTACTACAGCTTCGCCTCGGCGATCTGGAAGGGTGCATCGGTCGCGCTGATGCACACGTTCTCGGCGAGCCGGTTCCTCAGCCAGGCGGCACGCCATCACGCCACCCACGCAAGCCTGTTCGCGGCGCCGATCCGGATGATCCTCAGCCGCGGGGCGATTCGGGTTCCGGGACTGCGGATGCAGCACTGCTGGTACGCGATGAACATCAGCGACGACCAGTACGAGACGCTGTCGGATCTGCTCGGTTGCCTTCCTCGGCAGTTGTACGGGATGACCGAGACCATCCCGGCTGTGCTCACGGACCGCAAAGACGATCCGATCCCGTCGTCGATGGGATCCGTCACGACGCGGTGCATCGTACGGATCCAGCGACCCGACGGTACCGAGGCAACTACCGATGAGGTCGGCGAGATCGCCGTCGGCGGCATTCCCGGTGTCACCCTGTTCGCCGGTTACCTCGATGATTCGGTCACCACTGCTGACTCGTATCAGGACGGTTGGTTCCTCACCGGTGATCGCGCTCACCGCGATGCCCGCGGACGATTTTTCTTCGACGGACGACGCGCCGACGTACTCAAAGTGGCCGGCGAAAACGTCTCCACGGTCGAGGTCGAACAGGTGCTCGCATCGCACCCCGGCGTGCTCGAGGCGGCGGTGATCGGGATGGCCGATCGGATTCGCGACGAAGTCCCGGTCGGATTCGTCGTCGCCAGCGATCCGACCAACCCGCCCACGATCGAGGCGTTGCAGGCCTGGTGCGCCGAGCGACTGACCAAGTCCAAGCGTCCCCGCGACATCACCCTCGTCGACGAACTGCCCCGCACCAGCGTCGGCAAGATCCGCAAGTTTCTGCTCAAGGACCCAACGGCCGAGGCCGCCACGAAAGAAGGGGTAGGCACATGACCATCTTCACCAACGATCTGCTCGCTGCATTCGATGACAGCATCACCGATGTCGCCACCGCGCTGACGATGCCGCCCGACATCTACACGTCGGAGGAGTTCCTCGAATTCGAGCGTGACGCGCTGTTCTCCAAAGAGTGGGTGTGCGTCGGCCGATCGAGCCGAATTCCCAACGCCGGCGACTACTTCACCACCACCGTCAACGGTGAGCCGATCATCGTGTCGCGCGCCAAGGACGACACCGTCCACGCGTTCTCGGCGATCTGCCAGCACCGCGGAATGCAGGTCGCTGACGATGCCGGCAACTGCACCAAGTTCACCTGCCTGTACCACCTGTGGAGCTACGACCTCACCGGCCGGCTGCTCGGCGCTCCGGCGATGGAACGCACCGAGAACTTCAACAAGAAGGACTTTCCGCTGCCCCCGCTCAAGGTCGAACTGTGGCAGGGATTCGTCTTCGTCCATTTCGACCTCGACGCGGCCCCGCTCGCACCGACCCTGGCCAGCTACGAGCCGTACGTCGAGCACTACGACCTCGACAACGCCGTGTGCCCGGGCACGTTCACGCTCACCGACCTTCCCTGGAACTGGAAGGTGATGTTCGAGAACTTCAACGACGGCTACCACGCCAACAAGCTCCACCACACGATCCAGGACTTCTGCCCGAGCGAGCTCGCGGCGTTCCCGGTCGCCTGGGATCGCGCGGCAAACGTGATGTTCCGCACCAACGGCTACACCCACATCGATGCCGGATTCAACGCGACGCTCAAGGCGCTGATGCCGGTGTTCCCGGGTCTCACCGAACAAGAGCGTTGGCGGAGCACGTTCGCCGTCATGCCTCCGTCGCTGTGCTTTGGCACCGCACCGGATCAGGCGTTCTTCTTCATCGTCCGGCCCAAGACCGCCGACACCATCGATCTCGAGATCGGTTACCTGTTCCACCCGAGCGCGGTCGAGGACCCGATGTTCGACGCGCTGCTGGAGATGAGCGATGCCGGCGTGCAGGTGTTCGTTGCTCAGGACCGCAATGCCACCACCAAGGTGCAGCGCGGAATGCACAGCCGTTTCGCAGCTCGCGGCCGTTACTCGTGGCAGGAAGAGACCCACATCCACTTCAACCGTTGGCTCGTTCAGCGCTACCGCGACAACTGGCCGACTCCGTGAGTCCTGCTCCATCCGTCATCGCCCCGGTCTCGGCGATCGCCGACGTCCTCGCCCTGTGGGGCAGGGATGGGTGGCTGACGCCTCCACTGCGACCCATCGTCGCGGCCGCAGCGCCGACGATCGGCAGGGTCTGCACGATCTCGATCGACGTCGCTCCGGCAGGGCCGGGGATGGGCAAGATCTACGACGTCCTGTCATCCGACTTGAGCGACCGCTTCGTTGTCGTCGCTGGGGCCGGCGGGCTCGAAGGCGCGATGTGGGGCGAGATCCTCGCGACCGCCGCCCAGTCCAACGGAGCATCGGGAGTCCTCGTCGACGGCGCCGTGCGCGACCGTCCCGAAATCGAATCGATCGGATTCGCGACCTACGGGCGCGATGAACGAATCGTGGGTCCATACGGCACCGCCCATGTGGTGGCGCTGAATGAACCCGTCACCATCGCCGGGGTGGGCATCGACCCCGACGACCACATCGTCGCCGACGCGACCGGAGTGATCCGGGTGCGCGGCGCCGAACTCGACGACGTGCTGTTCGCAGCCGCTGCCTACGCAGCTGCTGAGGAGCGGGTGGTGGAGGCGCTTCGCAACGGCGAGCCGCTGACATCGGCATACCGCTACAAGAAGAACGTCGTCGACGAGTTGCAGAAGAACCAACACTCACACAAAGAACACAACGGGGAGAACCAATGAATCGCACAACCAAGTCGCTGATCGCAGCTGTTGCTGCTTTCAGCTTCGTCGCCGCTGCCTGCAGCAGCGACAAGAAAGCTGCCGAGACCACGGTGGCTGCTACCACCGCACCGTCGACGGCCGAGACCACTGCACCGTCAACGGCCGAGACCACTGCCGCCAGTACCGGCACCGGTGAAGCCGTCAGCATCGACACCAACGGTGACGGCAAGGTCGTCATCGGCGTCGCCACACCCGGTCCTCGCGACGACGGTGGCTACTACCAAGCGCTTGTCGACGGCGTCACCGACTTCTCGGCGGCGAACGGCTTCGACAAGCCGATCATCGTCGACAACATCAAGGCTGAGGAAGCATCGAGCGCACTCGACGGCCTCGCCCGTCAAAATGTCGACATGATCGCTGTCGGCGCCGGCGAGATCGGCGATCCGCTCGCCGACCTCACCGTGAAGTACCCGGACATCATCTGGTACTGCAACTGCGGGGCGGGCCACGCTCCGCTGCCAAACCTGATCCAATCGGGTGACGACGGAGCCGAGATGGGGTATTCCGCTGGTGTCGCCACCGGCATCCTGATGCGTGATCGCAAGACCGACCCGACGGCTGCAATGCTCGGCAACAACAACTTCCCGTTCGAGATCGAGGCCTTCAAGTCATTCGAACTCGGTCTGCAGTCCGTTGATCCGACGTTCACCGCAACGTACGTTGCGACCAACTCGTTCAACGACGTCGCCGCTGCCACCGAAGCGTTCAACAACTTGAAGGACCAAGGAATCGGGGCCATCTGGCCGTACCTCGGCGGAGCCGCCGACGCGGTCGTCAAGCTGTCGAACGAGAACGACGTCATCACGATGAGCGCTGGTGCGTCGGACGCCTGTGAGCGCACCGACCTCAAGTTCGACATCGCCGTCCGCTTCGACGCCGGCGACTATCTCGACACAATCCTCAACGAGATCCTCGCGGGCAAGCTCAAGCGGGGCGAGACCCGTGCGTTCCACGTCGGCGTCGATCCCCAGGGTGGCGCAGTCATCTGTGACCCGACTGCGGAAGAGACCACCGAGATGACGGCGGCTTATGCGCTGATTGCATCGGGCGACCTGCTCGATCAGTTCGGTGCCATCAAGGGCGAGGCCTACGGAGGCTGACCCTTGAACGCAGGCCACGACTCGCCTGCGGATGTCGTCGCCGGGGTGGGGGATTCGCTCCCTACCCCGGCGGTTCGACTGTCCGCGATCACCAAGCGCTACGGCGCCGTCGTTGCCTGCAACGGCGTCGACATCGATCTCGCAGCCGGCCGTATCCACGGCGTGCTCGGTGAGAACGGTGCCGGCAAATCAACCCTGATGAAGATCCTCATCGGCTTGATCCAGCCCGACGAGGGAACGATCACACTCGACGGTCGAACGGTCGTGATCAGCGACCCGCTGGCCGCTGCCGACCTCGGCATCGCGATGGTGCACCAGCACTACAGCTTGGTCGAACCCCTGACCGTGTGGGAGAACGTTCTGCTCGGCGAGAAGATCAAACTCGACCGCAAGGTCGCCTGCGAGCGA
Organism: Ilumatobacteraceae bacterium; assembly: GCA_039920665.1. Taxonomy (GTDB): domain Bacteria; phylum Actinomycetota; class Acidimicrobiia; order Acidimicrobiales; family Ilumatobacteraceae; genus WLMZ01. The sequence continues at coordinate 6,823 of JBDSDH010000091.1, read as the reverse complement.
GTCGCTGCGATCAGCGACCGCTACGGACTCGGTGTCGATCCGCTCGCATGTATCGCCGATCTCACCGCCGGCCAGCGCCAGCGGGTCGAGATCATCAAGTGCCTGCGGCGTGAGCCGCGCATCATCATCTTCGACGAGCCGACCAGCATGCTGACACCGGCCGAAAGCGACCAACTCTTCTCCGTGCTGCGCACCGCGGTTGTCGATCAGGGGCGCACCGTCGCGCTCGTCTCGCACAAGCTCGACGAGATCCTCAACGCCACCGACGAGGTCACCATCATGCGCGGCGGCCGCGTTGTCGACCGCACGCCGACGTCTGCCGCCACCGCGTCGAGTCTCGCCCAGGCAATGGTGGGCCGACCAGTGTCGTTGCGCTCCGAGGCTGCTGCTCTCGGCTTGATCGCCGCCGCTGCCAAGGACGCGGCCGGCGATCTGAAAGGCGATGGCGAGGCTGGCCCCGAAGCGCCGATCGTGCTCGCGGTCCGCAACGCGACCGTGCTCGACAGCGATGGTCGCACGTTGCTCGACAACCTTTCGATCACCGTCCGAGCCGGCGAGATCGTTGGTCTGGCCGGTGTCGAGGGCAACGGTCAGCGTCAGCTCGGTGACGTGCTGTCCGGTCTGATCGAGCTCGACAGCGGATCGATCGAAGTGTCCGGCACCGTGATCGATGCTGCCCGTCCGGGGGCGCTCGGCAAGGTCGGCGTCGGTGTCATCCCCGAAGACCGTCACGATTCCGGCTGTGTGCTGGATCTCAGCGTGGCCGAGAACCTGATGCTCGGTGCGGTCGGTGCCACCAGCCGCCGGGGAATCATCGATCGTGGCGCGATGGAAGCGCGTGCGATCGAGTTGATGAAAGCGTTCGACATTCAAGCCCGCTCTCCCCATGCTCCCATGGGCTCGCTGTCCGGTGGCAACCAGCAGCGGGTGGTACTCGCCCGCGAACTCTCGGCGGAGCCGATTGTGTTGATTGCCGCCCAACCCACTCGTGGGCTCGATGTGGGAGCGATCGAGTACATGAGTGAACGCCTCCGCGCCGCGGCAGCGAGCGGGGTCGGTGTGTTGTTGATCTCCACCGAACTCGAAGAGGTGCTGACGTTGGCGCATCGGATCTGTGTGGTCCACGAAGGGCGCATCATCGGCGAGATGGCCCACCACGAAGCCGACCTCGAACGGATCGGCCTGATGCTCGGCGGGGTGGCGGCGTGAACGCGACCGCAGTGACCTCCGACGGCCTCGAGGCCGTGACCACCGATGCCGGCCAGCGTCCACCGAATGCTTTCGCCTCGATTGCGGGCCGGGCGCTTCCGACGGTGTTGCTCTACATCGCCTCGATCTGCGCGGCGCTCGGTCTGTGCGCGATCCTGGTGTCGTCGACGGGTGGTTCGGCCACCCAGGTCTTTTCGGCGCTGCTCGACGGCAGCCTTCGATCCGCTGGGGCATGGGGCCTGACGATCAGCACCGCAACGCCGTTGCTGGTCGTCGCTGTGGGCACCATTGTTGGCGCCAAGGCAGGGATGGACAACATTGGTCAAGAGGGCCAACTGTTGCTCGGGGCGGGCGCCGCCGCGTTCGTGGCGACACGACTCGACCTGCCAGGCCCGTTGCTGTTGTTGGCATCATTCCTCGCAGCCGCAGCAATCGGTGGTCTGTGGGCAGGACTTGCTGCGGTGATGAAGTTCACCCGGAAGGTGCCAGAGGTGATCTCCACCCTGCTGCTGATCTTCATCGCCAGCCAGGTCGTCACGTTCTCGCTCACCAAGAAATGGCTGCTGCGGTCGCTGGACAGCACGTCGCGCACCAACAACGGTGAACCGCTACCGCAATCCGCTCGGCTCCCGGGCATCGAGATCTTCGGCAATGTCGTCACGTGGGGTGCCGTGGTGGCGCTCGTGATGACCCTCCTCGTCGGCATCGTCCTGGCCCGGACGACAATCGGCTTCAAGCTGCGGGTGCTCGGGCTCAATCCGCGCACGGCTCGCCGGTTCGGCGTGTCGGCGATCGGCATCGGTGGTGGAGCACTGATCTTCTCCGGAGCCGCAGCCGGCCTGGCCGGTGGACTGTGGCTCACGGGCGGCTCCGCAGGTGATCGATTCACCGGCGGGATCTCGTCCAACATTGGTTGGCAAGGTCTGCTCGTGGCACTCCTGGCTCGTCAAAAGGTGTCCCTCGCCGTCACGATGGCGTTCGTGTTCGCCGGTCTGCGAACCGGTTCGCAATTCGTTGCGGCAACGGGTGTCGACCGTCGTATCACCGACGTGATCCAGGCGATGCTCGTGCTCTCGCTGCTGATTCCTCCGGCGATCCAATCGTTGCAAGGTCGGCGTCGTCGATCGGGGGTGGCGGCATGATCGCGTTCGGAGGATCGTTGCTCGACGTGATCTCGTCGAGCACGATGTATTCATCGACCATGCGATTCGCGGCGCTGATGGCGTTCGCCGCGATCGGGGAGTGGGTTGCGGAGAAGAGCGGGACGTTGAACATCTCGGTCGAGGGGATGGTTCTGACCGGAGCGTTCACGGCGGCGCTCGGTTCGTACTGGTTCCACAATCCGTGGCTGGCACTGTTGGCCGGTGTGGTCGGTGGATTCCTCGTCGCCGCGGTCCAGGCCAACATGTCGCATCGGCTCGGAGCGAACCAGTTCGTCGTCGGTCTCACGCTCAACGTGCTCGCAGTTGGTCTGACGGCGTTCCTCGACGCTCAGATCAGACCAACCGTGTCCCGCGTGCCTGAGTTCGAGATTCCGGTGTTGTCGAGAATCCCGTTGATCGGTGACGCCTTGTTCAATCGGACCTGGGTGTTGTACCTGCTGTATCCGCTGGTGCCGTTCGCGTGGTTCCTCGTCTACCGCACGCGGTGGGGACTCGAGGTGCGCTCGGTCGGCGAGAATCCGCAGGCAGCCGACGTCAGCGGTATCCATGTCAACAAGCGACGCCGTCAAGCCGTGTACTTCGGTGGGGCGTGCGCTGGTCTGGCTGGCGCCTATCTCACCATTGGTCAGTCCGGCAGTTTCGCTGCCGACGGAGTGTCCGGCCGCGGTTTCCTCGCCCTGGCCGCGGTGATCTTCGGTGGCTGGACGCTCAAGGGCACCATCGCCGGCGCGCTCGTGTTCGGCGTGTTCCAGGCCCTCGGCTCGGCATACCAGGCGCTCGGCTACGAAGCGAACCCATCGCTGCTCGGTGCTCTGCCGTACGTGATGGCACTCGCAACGCTGTTGCTGTTCGCCTATCGCAGCCGCCAACCCGCCTCGCTCGGCCGCCCCTTCGTGCGCGGACTCACCTGACCCACCGCATGACGCGATGATGCCTGCCGACTACGAACTCGCGGCGATGCTGCCGCGTCTCGATACAGCCATTGACGCGCTCGGCGCGGTTGCGTCGGCCGGTGACGGGGTGCTGTCGCTGGATGCAACGGATCTGCTCGCCGGGTATGCCGCAGGCGAGACGTCGCCGCCGGCGGTCGTTCGGGCGGTACTCGCTCGGATCGACTCGTTGGATCCGTCGATCGGGGCGATCTGGGCCAGGGATGCCAGCGCTGCGCTCACGGCTGCTGAGCGGTCGGCGGCCCGATGGCGCGTCGGTCGGACCCGGTTGCTCGAGGGAGTGCCGATCGTGATCAAGGATCTGCTCGACACCGCGGATCTCGCCACGACCGGCGGGTCGCAATGGCTCGCCGATCGTCGCCCGACGGCGGATGCCGCTGTCGTCGCAGCGGTGCGCGCCGCCGGTGCAATCGTGATCGGCAAATCGGCGACGTTCGAACTCGGGTGCGGCAACGAGGACATCCCGTTCGGAACGGTGCGCAACCCCTGGAATCTTGGCCACACGACCGGCGGTTCATCGGCGGGCTCGGCGGCCGCCCTGGCCGCGCGTTACGTCCCACTGGCCATCGGTACCGACACCGGCGGCTCGATCAGGATTCCGGCCTCGTACTGCGGCGTCGTCGGGTTGAAGCCGACGCTCGGCCGATTGTCCAACGCCGGCCTGGTCGGCCTCGCGCCCACACTCGACACGGCGGGCCCGATGGCGCGCACGGCACGCGATGTCGCCCTCCTCTTCTCGGTGATTGCTGCGGTGGTGTCTGCGGTGACGCCCGGCGGGTCATCGCAGCCGATCACGCGGGTCGGTGTCCCTCGCCCTTGGTTCTTCGACGTCGTCGATGACGAGGTGCGCGCTGCGGTCGACATGGCCATCGAGACGCTCGGTGCCTCGGGCATCTCGATCGTCGAGATCGATGTTGCGCACGCGGAACACGGTGCGACGCTGAGTTGGTTGATCACGATGTACGAGGCGGCGCAGACCTATCGCGATGCGCCCCGCGAGTTGCTCTCGCCGTCGTTCGTGAGTCGGCTCGAGGTGGGTGAGCGGATCACCGCTGCGTCGTACCGCGCCGCACTCGATGCACGATCGCGATTGACTGCAGCGGTGAGTGGTGTCTTCGACCGCTGCGACGCACTGCTCATGCCGTCCACCGTCAGCACAGCACCACCGCTCGACGACGTCGATCGAGCGGTTGCGGGCGTGGACGGGAACTGGCCCGACGTCCTCGCCCGCACCGTCGCAATCTGGAACGTCACCGGCCTGCCTGCCCTCTCGGTCCCGATCGCGCTCGACCGCACCGGCCTGCCGATCGGCATCCAACTCGTCGGCCCGGCCCACAGCGACGAACGCCTGCTCCACTTTGCCGCGCATCTCGAACGCCCGCCTGCCCTCCCACCACAACGAACGGTCATCTGATGGAACACATCTACAACTTCTCCGAGCACGCTGCCGGCACCAATCAAGGGCTGCTGTCACAGTTGGTGGTACCGCGCCCGGTGGCGATGGTGTCGACATGTGATGCCGACGGCGTGGGCAACCTGTCTCCGTTCAGCTACTACCTGCCGATCACCGGTTCACCGCCGCTGGTGGGCATCGCGTTTGGTCACCGCGAGTCGGACGGCGTGACCAAAGGCTCGTATCAGAACCTGATGGCGAGCGGCGACTTCGTGATCAACGTGTGCTCCGAGGTGTTCGCCGACCACATCGAGAGCATCGCCAAGGAGTATCCGCACGGTGTCGACGAAGCGGCGATGCACGGCTACACGCTCGTGCCATCCAGCCGGATCTCGTCGCCGTCGGTCAAGGAGGCTCCGGCGCGGATGGAGTGCATCGTGCATCAGACGATCCCGCTCGGCAACCCTGATGCAGCAGTGGTGCTCGTGGTGGCCGAGGTCGTGTGCGCCGTCATCGACGACAGCATCCTCGACTCGCCCGACATCGATCATCCACGGATCAACCTCGTCAAGCTTGCACCAATTGGCCGCTCGGGCGCTCGCACGTTCGTGCGTGCGATCCCGGAGGCGATTTATCACCAAGAGCGCGTTCCCTACGAGGGATAGCGAAGGGACAGGGGAACACGATGAAGGCATTGCTCTACAACGATCCGGGTGGGACAGAGGTGTTGCAGTACATCGACGTCGCCGATCCGGTGCCCGGCGCGCAGGATGTGATCATCAAGGTTGCGGCCACGGCGCTCAACCACCTCGACATCGTCCAGCGCAACGGTTGGTTCACGATGCCGGGCTTCACGTTGCCGCACATCGCCGGAATGGACGTGGTCGGCACCGTGGTCGAGATCGGCAGCGAGGTCGATTCCGTGCGCGTCGGTGACTGCGTCGTCGTCGACCCGTCGCTGTCGAACGTGCCCGACGGTTCGAAGCTGGCCGGGATGGGCGATCTCTACGGCGAACTCGGCGTGATCGGCGCAACCGTCGCAGGCGGTTATGCCGAGCTGTGTCTCGCCCCCGCGACACATGTTCATCAGATCCCGCCGAGCCGCTCGTGGCACCAGGCCGTCGTGTTCCCGTCAGCATGGATGACGGCCCACCACGCAGTGTTCGAGGTCGGCCAACTCCAGGCCGGCGAGACTATCATGATCCACGCTGCCGGCAGCGGTGTGTCAACCGCTGCGATCCAGCTCGCGAAGCACGCCGGAGCGATCGTGCTGGCGACAGCCGGTGGCGAGGAGAAATGTGCGCGAGCACTCGACATCGGCGCCGACTTCGTCGCCGATAACCGAACCACCGACATCGCGGCGTGGGCCCGCGAGGTCACCACTGGTGTCGGCGTCGACATGGTGTTCGATCACGTCGGCCCGGCACTGTGGGCGCAGTCGATGTTCTCGCTGAAGCCACGCGGTCGACTCGTCAATTGCGGAAACACCACCGGCGACTCGGCGACGATCCCCTCACTCGGACACATGTTCCACATGGGCATCCAGATCCGGGGCAGCGATGCCTACCGGTACGCCGAGTTCGCTCCGGCCTGGGAGACGTTCTGCACCGGCAACTTCCAATCGACCATCGACAGCGTGTTCGCGCTCGCCGACGGAGCCGAGGCCCAGGACAAGATGCTCCGCTCGGACTTCTTCGGCAAAATCCTGTTGGCTCCCTGATGGCCGATTCGCCATATCCGGAACTCAAGAAGTCTCACTCGATGGCCCGTCGCGGTCGTCCATGGCGCGATGTCAAGCCGCCCCCGGCTGCACCGGTATGGGGCATCATCCAGGGCTTCGGCTCGTACTGGACGCTCGTCGCCGCAGTCGAACTCGGCCTTTTCGACGCCGTGCAGGCGACGGGTCGCGCCACGGCAGCAGCGCTCGCGACCGAACTCGACGCGTCCGAACCGCATCTCCGCCATGTCCTCGATGCACTGGTCACGTTCGGGTTCCTCGACCAGATCGACGACCTCTACGAACTCACCGAGACCGCCGAGCGATACCTCACCACGGCAAGTTCGGCCTCGATGGCGGCGCTCGTGCGGGTTGCGCCGGGGCCGCACGC
>JBDSDH010000090.1:0-15071 GCA_039920665.1 Ilumatobacteraceae bacterium | reverse complement strand
GGTATTTCCGTGAGGAGGTGGCCGGTCGGGCAAGCCGGCAACGGGACTCGGGTCAGTTGGGCCAGTACTGCTTGCGTAGCTCGCGCTTCAGCGGCTTGAGCGCGCCGGACAGTGGAATTGGTTCGGTGCGGAACTCGATCGACTTGGGCAGCTTGTATCCGGCGATCGTCTCGCGGGCGTGTTCTCGGATCTCGTCCTCCGTCGCCTCCATGCCAGGGTGCAACACCACGATCGCATGCACCTGCTCGCCCCACACGTCGTGCGGGATGCCGATGACGGCCACCTGAGCGACCGCCGGATGGGTCGAGATCGCATTCTCGACCTCGATCGAGTACACGTTCTCGCCGCCCGTGACGATCATGTCCTTGACCCGGTCGACGAGATGCAGATATCCCTCGCCGTCGAGGTGGCCGGCATCGCCGGTGCGATACCAGCCATCTGGGAAGGCTGCCTCGGTCTGCTCGGGTTGACGCCAGTATTCGCGCATGAAGTTTCCGCCCTGCGCGTAGACCTCTCCGTCGACGCCGCCGGCCACGATCTTGCCCTCGGGGTCGCGGATGCTGAGCGTCACACCGATTGCCGGTCGCCCCGCCGATTGGCGGACCTCGGCGCGACGGTGATCGGCGGGTGTCAGCAGCGTCAGGATCGACGAGCACTCGGTCATCCCATATCCCTGCCACAGACTGATGTCGGGGAACGTCGTCATGATCCGTTCCAACAATGCCGACGGCATCGGCGAGGCGCCGTAGACCAGATCGCGCATCGAGGCCAGCCGTTCCGGCCGGAACTCGGGATGGTCCATCATCAGTGCGATCATCGTCGGCACCATCACGGTCCAGTCCACCCCGTGGGTCTCGATCGCGTTCATCACCTGGGCCGGATCGAACAACGGCACGAACACGGATATGCCACCCGTGACGGGCAGTCCGACGATGGCGCCCATCGAGGCCGCGTGGAACATCGGTGTCTGGTGCAGGTACACCCGCTCGTCGCCAAAGTCGACAGCCATGCCGACGTGGTAGAAGTTCAGCATCTCGGCTCGCTGCTCGAGCAGGACGCCTTTGGCCAAGCCGGTGGTGCCGCCGGTGTACATCAGCACGACCGGATCGGTCTCTTCCGGTTCGGGTGGCACGACGGCCCGTCCGGTCGCGATCAAATCCTCGTAGTGCAAGTCGATCGGTACGTCGCTCTCGCCGATCAGCACCACGTGCCGCAGCGCCAGGTCGGCGCGCACGTCGGCGATGTTGCGCAGGAAGTGCTCGGCGAACACCGCATCGACGAAGGCAACGGTCGCACCCGAATCGGCGAGGATGTGCTGCAGTTCGGCGCCGGCCAAGCGGAGGTTCAGCGGGTTGATGATTGCGGCGCCCAGGAATGCCGCGTGGTAGAGCTCGAGATACTCGTGACTGTTGCACGACATGACGACGAAACGATCGCCGGGTCGCAGACCCAGTTCGCTGTGCATCGCATCGGCCAGGCGCAGGACACGGTCGCCGTGCTGGGCGAAGGTGCCGTGGTACGCGCCGTCGTGGAACCCGACCTTGTTCGGCCAGCGCTCCAGCATCGGGAAGAACTGACGGTGATACACGAGCTCTTTCATGGCACTTCTTTCATCAGGTTCGGATTCAACAGATTCGGAGAGCGGATTGTTCAACCACCGCTGGCAGCGGCTGCGGCGTCGAGTTGTTCTTGCGTGACACCGCACCGCTTGGCGGCGGCGTCGAGCAACGCATTGACCTCGGCAGGGCGAGGGACCGTCGCGATACCCATCGCGATCAGGTCGGGCTCGGCGGTCGTCGCGATCAGGTCGTCGGCAGCGCATCGGGCAACGCCGGGGTCGACGCCGACTGCGACCAGGCCGTCCCAGAAGATCCCCGCGACCAATCCGGCGGGCCGCTCGGCGGGACCGGGTGGCAAGGTGTCGGGAGGCACGGTCGTCTGACCGGGAACTGTGGTTGGCGGAATGGTCGTCGGCGCGACGGTCGTGGGCGGTGGCGGCGGCGGCAAAGTGGCCGGCGCTTCCGCGGCTGCCGTCAGGGGTACCGCAACAGCCGGCTCGTCGTTGCCGACCGCTATGACCGCCATCGTCAGACCGAGGACGGCCAGCACGGCCCCGGCGACGGTTCCGGTGATCGTGCGGTGCCGCCGCCCGGTGGGCGCACCCTCGCGGTCGGCATCGGAGCCCATGCTCAGCAGCCCGCGTCGATCCGCTTCCTTGACGAGTGGCGGCACGACGACCAAGGCCGACAACAATGCGACACCGATGTTGATCGTGACGACGATGCCGAAGTCGCGCAGCAACGGCAGTGTCGAGAACATCAGGACGGCGAATCCGCCCAAGGTGGTCAGCGCCGAGGTGAAGAACGCCCGGCCGGTCCGCTGTGCGGCCACATGGGTACTGCGTTCGGGGTTGAGGCCCCGGGCCCGCTCCTCGGCGTAGCGCGCCACCAACAACACCGAGAACTCCGCACACGTCGCCACCACCAACGGACCGCCGACCGTAGTGAGCGGGCTCAATGTGATGCCCAGGACTCGCACCAACACCGCCGACGTCCCGACCGCGAGCAACACCGGGATCATGGTCAGCACGCCTCGTGCCAGATCGCGATAGCGCAGGGTGACGAAGGCACCGACCAGGATCAGCGCGACGATGGTCAACAGTGCCCGGTTGGCGGTGATGTTCTCCAGCAGTCCGACGCCGACGACCGCGAGTCCGCCGGTGGTCGCCGACGCGTTAGCGGGCAGGCGAGCACCCGCACCAGGATCGACGATCGCCTGTTGCACCCTGTCGAGAACGACCGCGCGCTCATCGAGCGACGACGGGCCCACTTGGAACAGCACCTGGGTGGAGTTGCCGCCGTCGGCAACGAGCAGTCCCTGCAGCGCGGCCGGCGCAGCCTGATATGCCTGCAGCATGTCCAGCCCGGTCGGCGGCAACGGGGTCGCTCCCGGCACCTCAGCCAGCCAGCCAGCCGTGGTCGACAGGCTCGATGCCTGCGCCAGTTCGGCGTTCTCACCCAGCGAGCGCTGGACCAGATCAAAGACGAATGCTCCGCTCTGATCGGTGAAGACCCCGTTGCTCGCGTCGCCCGTGGTCTCGATGAAGACACCCAACGTGGTTGCGAAGCCGGTCTCGCGTTCGAGAATGCGGGCGTTGGTAATCGATTCGCTGGATTGATCGGCCCAGTTGATCGGGTCACTCTCGATCTTGGATCCGTTCTCCACCAACAGTCCGAGGACGGGCAACGCGACCGCGACGATCACCAACGGCAGCACTGCCCGGCGCGGCAGGCTTCCCAACCGGTCGACGGTCTTCTCAACCCAGCTGACACCGGGCTCGACGACTGTCGGCGACCGACGTTCGCGGGCGCCGATGATCGTGATCGGCAACACGATCCCTGCGATCAACAGCGCAACGATGCCGATCGCGAGCAGGACGCCGAAGTCCTGCACCATCGGAACACGTGAGATCTTGACCGTGAGGAACGCGATCACCGCTGCAATGGTTGCGGCCAACAACGGCGGCCCCATCGTCTCCAGCGTCTCGCCGAACGGATCCTGTTCGCCCTCGACGGTGCGCTCTTCCTCCAATCGGTTCTGGACCTGGATCGCGAACTCGATGCCCAGCCCGATCAGAATCGGAAGGCCCGCAATGGTGACCAGCGACAGTTTCGTGCCCGTGAAACCGAACGCACCGAACCCCCAGGCGACGCCCGCAACCATGCCCAGCAACGGCAGCAACCGCCAACGCACCCGGAATGCGATTAGCAGGATGACAATCATCACCAACACGGCGATGCCACCGAGCGTCAGCATCCCGCCCTGCAGGTAGTTGTTGATGTCGGTCAAAAAGGTGGGCGTGCCGGTGATCGTCACGGTCGCGTTGTCGAAGGACCGCCCGTGGAAGGCCGACTTCACGGCTTCGGACCCGACCGCCAGTTCATCGAGTTGGGCGTTGCCGACCAGCACCGCCGCCAGGATCGCGTGATGCGCGTCCGGAATGAACGCCCGCAGCGCCTTGCGGATCAACAGTGCATCGTCGCCAGGTGCGACCAACGTGCCGTCGGCACCGATCGTGAACCCGTCGTTGCCGAACAGGAGGAACTTGACCCAATCGGGGTTGTCGAACGATTGCTTGCCGGCGGCTCCGAGACGTTGGACGGTGACGAGCGCATCCTGTTGACGCAGGACCCCCGCCGCAGGATCGGGATCGCGTGCCATCGAACGAGCCAAGATCTCGCTGGCGACTCCCTTCAGGACCAGGTCCTGGGTCCAGGTCAGCAATGTCACCGGGGACACCACCGATTGCACGGCCGGACTGGTGACGAGTTGCTGTTCGACATCGGCGAACTGAGCAACATTGGCGGGTCCGAACAGATCGACGATCGACGTGCCGGGCGCCGCCGTGAACAGCACCACCATGCTCTCTCCACCGAACAATGTCTGATATCGCTCGTTGTCCTTCGCGACCTGCGACGACGGGTCGATGTAGCTGTCCTGACCCGTGGCGAAGTCGAGGCGATTGAGACCGACCACCAAGACGGCGGTGACCACCAGCACCACGGCGAGAGTCAGACCCGTCCGGCGGCTGATCGTGTGGCCCATCGAGCGCCACCTGTTGTTGTTCCTCATTTCGGTGATGCTCCTGTTCGCTCGGCGAGCCCGGCGAGCTCCGCGATCGCCGCTTCGATTCCTTCGGCCATGCCCTGTACGTCGGGCGCCAAGTCGTAGTCGCCGGTGATCCCGAACGACAGCCGACCGTTGTACGACAGGATCGCAATCCCGATCCGCACCCCGGGGCTGAGCGGCACGAACGGCAAATAGTCGACCATCTCTCGACCAAGTGCGAACAGCGGGTACGGCGGGCCGAACACGTTCGTCGTCACCGTGTTGATGGTTCGCTGCGGGCTGCGGCGCATGATGGTCATTGCGGTGCGAACACCGGCGACGAACAGCGCCGGAGGCATCCGGTCCACGACGTCAAACGCTGCGGCACCGGCGGTTGCCTGATTCGACCGCTTCAGTTCGGCCATGCCGGTTGTGACTGCGCTCAACCGATCCAGTGGATCCGCGACTCCGACAGGGAGCTCGGCGATCATCATCGACACTTGATTGTTGTAGGTGTGATCGTCGCTGGCGCGGATCGACACCGGCACCAATGATGTCATGGTTGCATGATCGACCACGTCGCCTCGACGCACCAGCAGGTCGCGGAAGGCCGCAGTGATCGCGGTGAGCACCACATCGTTGACCGATCCCCCGAACACCTCACGAATTGCCTTGGTGTCGGCCAGCGTGCAACGCGCCACGGCCCATCGACGGTGACTCCCGATCGAACCCTCGATGGACAGCGGTGTCGATGAGGCCGTCATCCGTTGCCCGAACGAGCGCAGCCCGGCGACCGTGTCTGTCAACCGGCGCAGGGTGGTGGACGGCGAGCCGACATTGCGGATGACCGACGCCACCTGTCGCGCAGGTGCGAGCGCCATGTCAGCAACAGCATCGAGCACCAACCGCACATCATTGGGCTCTGTTTCCGGCGTCCACGTCGGTGGCGGAACGATCTCCGCATCGGGCGTTGCGTCCATCAGCACCGTCATCAAATCGGTGCCGGACACGCCGTCGACCATGCAGTGGTGCACCTTCGAGATCAAGGCCCACTGCCCGTCGGCCAGCCCCTCCACCAGCCACATTTCCCATAGCGGTCGGTTGCGATCGAGCTCCTGCGACATCAGCCGACCCATCAGGTTGTCCAGGTCCTGCGCGTCGCCGGGAGGCGGGAGCGCCGAGTGACGCACGTGGTAGCCGAGGTCGAAGCCGCTGTCGTCGACCCACACCGGGCGCCCGAGACCACCCGGAACCCACCGCACCTTCTGCCGGAACCGCGCGGCAAGATGCAACTTGCTGGCGATCAGCGTGGTCAGCTCATCCATCGACGGTGCTGGACCGGCGAACACCGCGCACGACCCGATGTGCAGATGGGTCGTGCCGTCCTCGGCATGGAGGAACAGCGCATCGAGTGCGCTCATCCTGTTCATCGCGCGACCCGACTGTTGGTCCGACCGCGACGCGGCGTGTGCTGCGCTCCCACACTCAGCACGTCGTCGAAGCCCTCTCGCACGCAGGCGACGAGTTCGTCGGCATCGGGAACCGCGGTCGTGTCGATGTTGAGACCGATGCAGCACTGATCGCCGTGCGACAGCAGCGCGACGCTGAACGCAGCACCCGATGACGGTGCGAACGCGTATTCGCGAGTGATCTCTGCCCCAGCCAGGAACACCCGATGCGGCATCCCGGGAACATTCGTCGCGACGAAGTCCATCGCTTTCAACATGCCACCCAAGATCGATGTGGTCATCGCAATCGGCAGCCGATTCAGAGCCCCCGCGATCCCGTTGCTCATCGGCAGCGAAGGTTCGGCCCGCCATTGTCGCGACAGCGCACCCATGCGTTGCATGCGCTGCGATGCACCCACTGCGTCGATGGGAATTGTCAGACGGGCGGGCACGAAACGGTTGTTCCCCAGTTGGTCGCCCGGCTGGCGCAGGTTGATCGGCATGGTCACCCGCAAAGCGGTCACGGGCGAACCTCGCCGCTCGTGGTAGCGGCGCAATCCATCGGTGATGCCGGCGAGGAACGCATCGTTCAAGGTGCTGTCAGCAGCGTGAGCGGCAGTGAGGAGATCGGCCAACGGCACCTCGAATGCATCGAGATGACGCGACAGGCCTCGCCCGACCATCACCGGCGACAGCGGCGTCATCGCCGGCGCCAACAGCCTCGCGATCGAGCGAGCGGTCTGCACGCCCGAAGCGACAGCACGATCGGGGCGCAACACCGCCGACGTGGCGAGAGAAGGGAGCGCTCGTGCGCCGCGCAGCCACAGTGCCATTGCGGTGCGAGCATGAGCCGCGATCGGTTGCACGATCGCCTCCAGCGATCCAATCGCTCTCGATCGTTCTCCGGGATCGGTGTGGCTCCGGGCATTCGGCGTACGCGAGTCGTCGAGCAGCAGTTGGGCCAGCTTGATTCCGCCGACCCCGTCGGTGAACGCATGGTGGACCTTCTGGATGAAGGCGGCGCGACCATCGGCCAGACCCTCGACCAGGGTGAACTCCCACAGCGGCCGGTCCTTGTCGAATGCAGACATGGCCATCAGGCCGGCCAGGTCCAGCACGGAGCGGAGGTCGCCTGGGGCGGGACACACCACTCGGCGCAGGTGGTAGTCGACGTCGAAGCGATCGTCGTCCTGCCAGCGCGGCGGACCAACGCGCAGCGGTGTCGCCACGATCTTTTGTCCCAACCGCGGCACCTGGGTGCACGCCTCGTCCATCCGCCGACGCAGGCGCTTCCAGTTCGGGCTGCGATCGAGAATCGAGACGGCCACGATCGTGGTCCGCAGAACCGGATCACGCTCGATGGTCCACATCACCGAATCGGATTCGTTCAGGTGCGACGAGAACCGGCCGGGCCCAGCCGCTGTCTTCTCGGTCACTTCGTGAACGGTCATGGTGCCTCGGATCTGTTCAGGTCGGTCTCGGCGATCCGTTCCCCTGCCTGGCCGGCACCGGGACCGATCCCCATCCAGCAACGTACGGATGCCTTCGACCTGGCGCTAGAGCACTTCGACCCGAAAGAGCCCCATTCTCGGCAGCGAGGTCAACAACCGAACTCAGCCAGGGCCGAAGAGTGAATCGAGGAGAGGGCTGGTGAAGAGGTGGGCCCAGTCGAAACCGACGAGTGTGGTGGTGACCCACGCAAGATCGCGTGGGGCATACACCGGCTGGTTGTACGTGTTGCGGATGCGTCGATCACGGCCGTGGTCGTCCACGGTCCGTGGGCGGTTCATGGCTCGCAACTGCTCGAGATCCGGCGTCATCAAGGGTGCCTCGGCGAGATGGTCGGATTGATCGAAGCGACGGCCGCCGATTGTCCAGTCGACTCGACATCCGTCGAGCGGCGGAGTTCCGATGCCGGCAGCGCCCGGCGGAAGCAAATCGAGTGCGTCGTCGAACTGTCCGCGCATCGAAGCGAGGCCCGCCGCACCCTCGAGGCCGTGCCCGGCGGCAAGCTCGTAGCTGATCGAGACGACGGGACGCATCCGCATCGGTGAGTAGACCGTGATGGTCAGCGAAGGGATTCCGAGCACCGACGAGCACATCATCCGCGGAATGTGGCCGCCCGCGTTCTCGGTCCGGCCTTCGGTCGACAATCGTGCCCCGGGCCAACGCCCGTCGCAGTCGTCCTCGACCGTGCCGAGGGTGGTGCCCCCACGGATGCCACACGTCGCCGACCGGAAAGCCGTACTCGATCGATGTCACCTTCGGGATGCTCAGAATTCAAGGCCCGCAGTCCAGCGCGCCGGAACCGGAACCGCTCGGCTGCCGTCGACGGGTCAACCGAGAGCAACACCTCGACAAAGAGCGCTCGGTGTCGGGCAGCGGTGGCCTCGAGCCGCTCGATGAAGGCAACCCGACCGACGAACTGCGGGACGACAACATCGTGACCTGCGCTGAGGTGACTGTCGACGAGTGCGATTGCCAGGTTCCGCGCGATCAGTCTCGACTCCTCGCGACTTGACCATCTCCCGAGCTTTGTCCTGAGGTCGTCGATGTCGACCACGAGAACGAGCGGGTGATCGTCCAGATGCCTCATCGCAAGAGAGGTCTTCCCAGCCGCAGGCGGGCCATTCACGTGAATCAAACGGGCGATGTCACCATTCTGTCTGAGGTACACCCCGCTGAGCGCGGTGCGCCGTTCTGGGCTATGTCTCGGCATGCCGGCGCTGGTCGCACAATGGCCTCGAGATCGAGATGTCGCCAGCGAGGGCGGGTGCCCGACGCTGGTCCTTGCGTCGTCACGACCCAAGGAGGAGACTGCTCGGATGGGGACAAGTCGTCGGAATGGGCGCTTCGGTGCGGTCGCGTTCCTGGCTGCACTCACGCTCGGGGCCGTTGCGAGCTGTGGGGAACACCCGCCGCAGCTGGCTTCACCTGCAACTGATGGTTCTGTGCCGGCTGCCACCGTCGCTGCATCGACGGCCTCGACCACGACCGCGATCGCGCCGTACGACACGCTGGGTACGGTGTCGCCGTCGACTGCCGGAGTCGATGCGCCTCAGACCAACGCTTCCGGCGCGGATCTTGCCGACACCTATCTCGGTGACACGACTGAGATCTATCGGCGGACATTGGCCAATGGACGTGATCTCGTGGTGCGGCGCAGCAACGGTACGTACGCGACGGTGTTCGGATTCAGTTGGACTGCACCGACCGGGTCCGCTGCGGAATGCTTGGGCGACCATGCCGTGTTCCTCGGCGTCCCGGGTGACATCGGCCCGTCTGGTTCGGCGTGGACCGCGTCGACGTGGTTCGACGAAATAGCCAACGATGCGCCGGTGCTGGTCGAGACATCGATGAGCGCCGGTCCCAGCGCACCCGGAGATCAGTATCTGCTCCTCCGCGTCGATGCTGCCACCGACCTCGTCGTCCTCGCTTCCGCCGACGGCACCGTGATCGACAATGCTCCAGCGGTCGATGGCATCTCGGCTGTCGTCCTCGATCAGAAGGCAGCCGACAACCCCGACGGTTGGAGCGGGCTGACACTGACCGCCACGACAGCCGCCGGGCAGCAATCGGCCGCAACGCCGATCACGTACGTGAACTGGCCAGTCAGCGAAGCGTGCGGTCCCGGCGCCGCGCCGAAGCGGCCGCTCCCATCGCCGGGTCAGCAACCCGCCGGCCGGACCGAAGCCGAGCGCCAGATCCGCACACGTCACGCACTGCTCGTCGACCAGACGTTGTCCGCCGACGAGAAACCGGCCGATCTGCTCGACGACAGGACAGGCATCGACGACGCCGTCGCCAGACTCCACGTCGGCCAATACGCCGCGGCCGCTGCGAGCGCAACATACGCGATCGACGAGTTGGTTTTCACGCAACCCGATGAGGCATGGTTCCGTTACACGATCACATCCGCGAACGGCACATTCGACAACCGTTTCGGCATCGCAGTGTTCGACGGCACCGCGTGGCAGATCACAAGACCGACGCTGTGCCAAGACCTTGCGCTCGCCGCCGCTCCATGCGAGCCGAACCCGCCGATCATCGAGCCGCCAGTCACGCCCGAGTGGGAAGCTGCGATGCAAGATTGGTACAGCCGAGCCAACCAGTACGCAGGCAACGACGGCTGCCCGCCGCTGTCTCAATGCTGATCACTCCACAACACTGACTTGCATACATTCGCCAGTCGACAGTGATGCGGCCGCCGAAGTCGGACCGAGAGCGCGGGCGCGTCGACAAAGGCGCGGACGGGAAATCCTCACAACCTGTTTGCGCATGGACGGGACGAGACAAGTCGCTGGTGCGTCGCCCACCGGCCAACCCGTCAACCTCTACCGCGATGCTGTCTTGAATTGCGAGGAGCTGCGCTGCGTCGCCTGATATTCGGCGCAGACCAAGACATCGCCCCCTCAGTGCGGTCTCGCCGAATGCGGGTCCGAGAAACCGAAACGAACAGCCAGCGGACAGCTCGCACCACCCGGCCGCTGACGGTCGCGAACAACGCGCGGAGAAGCACAGTTCTACCTCGACACGCTACGAGCCACTCAGTCCGGAGAGGACCTTCTGCATCGACTCGAGACCAGTCGCGAGCGCTTCGGTGAGGTCGCCGAGCTCGGTCTCACTGACGTCGATCGCGATCGGGATGTCGAGCTTGACCGCGAACTCGTCGCTGATCGGGACCGTCTCGTTGATCGGGATGTCGACCGTGAGGTCGACCGGTACGTCGACGTCTACGGGTACGGTGATGTCGAGCGGGACGCTGCCGAACGGCGTGGAGACGCGGATTGTCGTGTCGAAGCTTTGGTTGATCGGGATCGTGGTCTTGATCGGCACCTGGACCGTGCGGTTGATAACCACCTCGGTCTGGATCGGGATGACCTCGTCGATCGGCACGTTGAAGCTGATCGTCGAGGCGTTGAACGTCCGCAGGCCTGCGATTGCCTGCTCGACGCCAGCAGAGATCTCGGGCTCGAGCTCGGTCAACTGCTGCTGGAACCCGTCGATCTGCGAGGCGTAGAGCGCAGCTCCGGCCTCGACGCGGTCGAGGTCGTCGCGGGTGAGCGCGAGTTCGGCGCGTGCGGCCGATGCGTCGTCACGCGCGTCGGACACGCGGCCTGCGAGTAGCAGGATGGCGACGAACGCGCCGGTCAGCAGCAGCCCGAGCGCACCGATCATCAGATGCATGCGTCGCGTCATCTCTCCGAGTTGCGCCGAGACGAGGGCGGGGACGAGCTCGATCGCCGGCTCGTCGATGTCGTCGATGTCGTCAACGAGCTCGAACGCCGGCTCGTCGATGTCCTCAACGTCGTCAACGTCGTCGGTGTCGTCAACGTCGGGTGTCGTCGCGATCGCGCCACCGTCGTTCGGTTCCATCGGTGCAGCTGGCTCCGTCCGCCGCAGCGCGAGCGTGGCGAGCAGACCGGCACCCACAATGACGGCTGCGGCCGTGAACGTCTGCGCGATGGACTCCGCGGTCAGCTTTGCCTGCGCATCGACGAGGGCCTCCTGGAAGCGCGGATCGGTCAGCGGCGGCAGGTCGAGCTGGGAGCGCAGCGACTGGAACCGGGCGAGGCCCCACGCCGTGAGCGCAGACAGGCCGACGGATAGTCCGAGCAGTCGGACGACGAGCACGACCGATGCCGCTGCGCCGCGCTGGTCCTCGGGTGCCTCTTCCACGACCGCGCTCGTCGTCGGCGCAACGGTGAGACCGAAACCGGCACCCAGCAGCGCAAGTTGCACCAAGAACACCGGATACGACGTGTCGGCGCTCCACGTCGCACCCATCCAGGCGAACGACAGCGCCGACATCGACACACCGGCGAGCACGGGTGGGCGGAACCAGAACCGCTCGGTGAGCCGACCGCCGACGTAGGACATGATCGACATCGCCGCGGTCATCGCAGAGAGGATGTAGCCGGCAACGACGGCGGAGCGCTCGAGATCGCCTTCGACCGAGTTGATGAACAGCGGGACGTCGACCATCGCGATCACGAGCCCAGCACCAACGACGAAGTTCACCACGAGCGCGACCAGCAGGCGCCGGCTGCGGAACAGCCGTCGATCCACGAGCGGATGCGAGCTGCGCCGCTGCTGCCACACCAGCGTCGCGCCCGCTGCGACTGCGACAAGGTAGAGCCAGCGAAGGTTGGCGCCACCGCCGCCGGTCAGCTCGTCCAAACCGTTGACGCTCTGCACGTTGGCGCCGCTCAGGAGCGCAACGTTGAGCGACGTGAGCGTCACGGTCAGGAGTGCGGCGCCCAGCCAGTCAACGCGCGCACCGAGTCGTGGTTCGTCATGACCTGCGAGCACATGCCACGACGCGATGAGGCCTGCTGCGCCGAGCGGCACGTTGAGCCAGAACTGCCACTCCCATGTGAGGAAGCGGACGAGCATCGCGCCGTACAGCGGACCCCACACCCAGCCGATCGTCTCGATCGCGCCGAGCGTGCCGAGCGCACGTATTCGTCGATCTGCGGGGTACACGTCGCCGATCACGGCCAGCGCGACCGGCACCATCGCGCCGCCACCGAGCGCGGTGAGGATGCGGCCGACGAGGAACCAGCGGAACGGTTGGTCGAAACCGATCGACAGCGGGATCAGGATCGATCCTGCGATGAACGTGAGGTAAGCACCGACAAATGCCCGCCGTCGGCCGAACACGTCGGACAGCCGACCGGCGATCGGCATGATCGCGATGAACGCGATGAGGTAGGCGTTGACGACCCAAGCTGCGTCGTCCAGTCCGTCGGGCAACTCGAGGCCGAGGTCGCCGATGATCGGCCGGAGCATGGTCGACACGACGGTCAGGTCGTCGGCGGCGACGAAAACGGAAAAGCCGACGACGGCGAGGATCATCGCCGGCGACGGCAATCGCCGGTCGGCGCTGGACGGTTCGGTCACGTCATGCTCCAGTAGTTGGTACGGCGGCGGCCGTCGTGGCCGTCGTTCGGATGTTGTCGGGCGGGTCGATCTGAAAGGCCTCGCCGTACGAGCTGAGGTCGAGCGTCCATGCGATGGTGCCGGTGGTGCTGCTCGTCTCGAACTCGGTGGCCGTAACGCGGAACGTCGTCGGATGCACCCAGAGGTCGATGACGACCTGCGGTTCGCCGACGAGCCCCGCCGTGATGTTGCTCATCTGCTCAGGCGTCGCCGTACCCCTGATGTGATAACGCTGTCCACCGCGATCCTCGACGCCGACGAGCGTGACCTGCTGCAACCCGGCGAGCAGCGGTTGCCAACCTCCGACCGGATCGAAGAAGCGTGACGGGTCGATGTCGTACCCCGCGGGCAGCGTCTCGAAGTCACCGGTGACGGGGTTCGACAGCCAGATCTCATCGTCGATCGCGACCGCGCCGAGGCGGGTGTTCAGGTTCCCGTCGATCTTCACCGCGAGTTCCGCCTGCGCTCGTCCGGGCACGGCGAATTGCCCGTGCATCGACGTGAGCGCGATCCGGTCAAACTGGTCGATGTAGATCGGCGCGCCCGTCGCGGAAAGGCGGAACTCCACGCTCGTCACGGCGCCCATCGCCGCCGCAGACTGCGACGTGATCTCCTCCACAGTGGCCGACGGATCGGCGACCTCGCCGTCGTCCTGATTCTCCGCGCCGCTCACCCGCTCGCCGCCGACAACAATGGAGGTCGACGTCCCCGACGCGTCGGAGCCGTCCGATCGCACGACGGTGGCCACAGCGACGACGAACGTGACGGCTGCGAGTGCGACAGCGGCGATGGCGAACGTGGCGGCCCCATCTGTGTTCCGTGCGGTCATCCGATCTCCGTCCGGCCGTGGGTCGTGTCGAGCAAGCGTCGACACGATGCCCGATGGTACGTCCGTCCAGACACGTGCACTCGCGGTAGCCGACTCCGTCGGGTCGGTCTCCGTCGAGTCGGTCTACGTCGATGGCACGATCGCGAAGAGGACCTCACCGCTGTCGCTGTTCGCCGACCGCGATTACCCTCGAGGTAGAACGTGAGCAGGAATTCCATCGACCGAGTGTGATTCTTCGGTTCAGAAGCCGCGATCGTGCGGATCGGCGGTGATCACGGGTTGCGGGTCAGAACCCTTGCCGTGCTCCGAGGCGCAGAAGTCAAGTCGACACCCGGCTACTCCGGTGCTCAGTCGTGGACCCCCGGTCATCGCGCGGCAGCCCGTTCCTCCCTCGACCCGTCCCGTGAGCTCACCGTGTGCGCTCGCGAACAAACAGCGCGCGAACGGCTCGGAGAGAACTGATCACGGTCCGACTCTTGAGGGGATCTGGTGACTCAGTCTCCGCAGGGCTACTGGCAGCGCGCGGACAATGTGCCGGAAGCTCGTCCGGGGCGGCCATGAACGTGGGGGCGAATCAATTGCGAAGCGATCCCGACAAATAGCCGACCGTGATCCCGTCGAAAAGTCTTCCCAGGAAGACTGACAGCACCGACCTGCAGACTGAAGGTGCCCGCGCCGGTGGCACCTGTGGCCACCGGGTACGGTTGAATTCAGTGAACCACTCGGCCGTTCCGCCAACTTTGCGGAACGTGGACCCGTTCGCGGCCCGAAAGTGAATCGGATGCCCGTCATCGACCGCGATCTCCCACTCGCAACCAGCGCAGGCCGACCATCGTGACCAGCGAGTCCGACCATCAGATCTCTGGCAGTCTCGGCTTGGCCGTGGTCCTCGCCGCCACCGCCGGATTCGTCGATGCGTTCATCTATCGACGGGTCACGCCCGTCTTCGTCGCCAACATGAGCGGCAACCTGATCCGACTCGGCATGGCCGGAGGCCAACTCGAGGGGAGCGCGATCGCTGCGGCACTCGTCGCACTCACCGGTTTCCTCGCCGGCGCGATGATCGCGACCACGTCAGCGGATGTGGATCTCCGCGCCGGCCGCCAGCCGCATCCCGCCGCCCTGCTCTATCTCGAGACCACTTTGCTCCTGGCCGTCGCGTTCAGCATCGTCGGCCTCGGAGTCCACTACTCGCCCTCGATGGAGGCGATCGACTATCCCGTGGTGATTCTGGCAACCGTGGC
>JBDSDH010000089.1:0-4520 GCA_039920665.1 Ilumatobacteraceae bacterium | reverse complement strand
GGCGCACCCGACTTGGCGTAGGAGCCGCGAAATGTCGCGAGGGCGTATTCGGCCAGCGACGTCACCAGCGGCTCGTCGTGGATGGCGGGCGCTCCAACAGCGGCGCGCACATCTTGGGCGTGGGTCCAGGTATCGAATGCGAGGAAGCACATCGCAGTGCCGGCCGCCTTGATCTGGTCCTCGATCGCCGGAGCATGCTCGTTCCACTCGGCACACACGGCGTCGATGTCGAGATCGCGACGCGTTTCGATCTGGGCCGCAGTCCAGGCATCGCCGTCCAACGTCGCCCCGGGGAAGTTCTTGGCGAGCACGTCGACGCACACACCGGTCAGGTGCCGGTACGCATCTTCAGCAGTCCAGGGCGGGGTGGCGGGCAACGGTGCTGCGAGCTGCTCGACGGTCAGCGTCGGGGCGAGCTGAACCAGCCGCCCACGACTCGTCCGGTAGATCTCCCAAGGCTCCATCAGCTCCGACCCTTCCCTCTGGTTTGACCCGCCGCTGACTCCGACAGCTCAATTCGTCAGACGATACATCAGGCTGCTCGTGTCCCATCGACGACCACCCTGCGCTTCCACTTCCGCGTAGTAGCCGTCGACGGTTTCGGTGACGGGCAGCGCGGCGCCGTTGCGCTCCGCTTCCGCCAGACAGATGCCGAGGTCTTTGCGCATCCACTCGACCGCGAATCCGAAGTCGAATTTGCCCTGTGCCATGGTCAGCGCGCGGTTGTCCATCTGCCAACTCTGGGCGGCACCCTTGCCAATGACCTCGACGACCTTCGCGACATCGAGGCCGGCGTGCTGGGCGAAATTGACGCCTTCTGACAACGCCTGGACGAGGCCGGCGATGCAGATCTGGTTGACCATCTTGGTCAGTTGTCCCGACCCGACGCCGCCCATCAGTTCGCACGCCTTGGCAAACGACATGATGGCGCCGCGCGCCTTCTGGAACACGAGCAGGTCATCGCAACCGCACATCACGGTCAGGGCACCGTTCTCGGCACCCGCCTGACCACCGCTGACGGGCGCGTCGATGAAACCGACGCCAACTGCGGCAGCGGCTGCGCCGATCTCGCGGGCGACATCGGCCGACGCTGTGGTGTGATCGACCAGCACCGATCCGTGATGCATCCCGGCGAGCGCACCCGCGGGCCCCAACACCACCGAGCGCACGTCATCGTCGTTGCCCACGCACAGGAACACGATGTCGGCATCGGCCGCAGCGTCAGCGGGCGTCTCGGCCGACCATCCCCCATGGGCATCGACCCATGCCTGGGCCTTTGCCGACGTTCGGTTGTACACCGTCACGTCGTGGCCCTTCTGCGCGAGGTGGCGCGCCATCGGCGCCCCCATGACTCCGAGTCCGATGAATGCAACCTGTCCCATGGTTCGATTCTCGCAGACGCCGTGCCAGCTTCCGCTGTGCAGATCTCTGGATTGCCGCAACGTCTCGGCGATCTCGTCGATCAGGGACTCCGGCGTCAGCGGATGCATGAACACCAGCCGCCCCACCGGCTCGCCACGCCAGGTGGTCGGAGCAACGAGGGCCGTCCCGTCAGCGAGCAGTCGACGGGCCCATGAGCTCCAGTCGAGCGTCCTTCAGCCCGCCCGCCGGAACAGCACGACCGACAGCTCAGGATCGCCGATCACATCGACCCCCGCGGTCTCGGCAAGCGTCGATGCTGCGTGGCGAGCGAGCGCGACACCGCGTCGTACTGCATCGGTGAATGCATCCGTGCCGTGCACGACGAGCGCGAACCACAGCGGCAAGCCTGCGGCGCGTCGGGTGAGTTGGTAGCCGACGTGGGATGGACTCCATTCGTCGCCGCGATCGCGGAACACGTCGATGTACGGATTGTGTTGGGTGTGCACCGCCGATGCAAGGAGCGGGTTGCGGCAGATCAGCGCACACGACCCCGACGGGTTGAACAGCCACTTGTGCGGATCGATGATGAACGAGTCGACGCGCTCGATCCCGGCGAATCGATCACGCAGTTCCGGGACCAGGAGCGCCGCTCCCCGTAGGCGGCGTCGACGTGAAACCAGGCGCCGATCCCCTCGCTGTTGATCCCGATCGTGTTCGCGAGCACCACATCGGTCAGCAGCCGCCACGCGTCGTCGAGCGCTGCACCCGCACACGCGATCGCGCCTCGCAATGCATCGGCCAACTCGGCCACCGTCGCGGTGCGACCAAGCGGCGCCTCGGCAGACCGCGCCCTCAGCAAGGCGATCACCCGCGTTGCGAGATCACCGATGTCTGCGTCGCGACCGTGGATCAGCATCGGTGCAGCCTGGTGGCTACTGCGGAGTGACGTAGGCGCTGGTGATGCCGCCGTCGATGATCAGCGACTGACCCGTCATCCAACTGCTCTCGTTGCTGGCCAGGAACAGCGCACCGTTGGCAATCTCGATCGGCTCGCCGAATCGACCCATCGGGATGTGCACCAGTCGACGGTTGCGCTTGTCGTCGTCGCTGAGGAACTTGGCCAGCAACGGCGTCATCACCGGCCCCGGGCACAGCGCGTTGGCGCGGATGCCTTGACGGGCATAGATCGTGGCGATCTCGCGTGTCATCGCCAGCACCGCACCCTTGGAGGCGGTGTACGCGATCTGCGGTGTCGCGGCGCCCATGTGGGCAACGAACGAGGCGACGTTGACGATGCTGCCGCCACCGCTGGTGAGCATCGCCGGGATCGCGTATTTGCAAGCCAGCAGGACGCCCTTGACGTTGATGTCCATCGTCAGGTTGTAGGTCTCGACCGACGTGTTGGTCGGGCCGTCATCGTCACCGAGCATCACTCCGGCGTTGTTGTACAGCACATGCAGTCCGCCGAAGGTGTCGACCGCGTGTTGCACGGCAGCTTCGATCGACTGCTCGTCGGTGACATCGCAACGCACGAACGTTGCCTCGCCGCCGTCTGCTGCGATTGCCTCGACGGCGTCGTCGCCGTCGTTGACGTCGGCGATCACGATCTGGGCACCCTCGCGGGCGAACAGTTCTGCACCGACTCGACCGAGTCCTGATGACGCTCCGGTGATCAATGCGACCTTGCCACTCAAACGACCCACGTGCGCCTCCAAGGCGAAACCGACCAGGCGAATTCCTGGAACGAACGAGCGGCAATCCTACTGACGCACGACCGCGTCAGATGCGCTCCCAGTAGCGCCGAAGCTCCCAATCGGTGACCGACTGGTTGAATGCTGCCCACTCGCCCTTGGCCATCGTCAGGATGTGGTGGTGCACGTCGTCGCCGAAGCACTCCCGGGCGATCGTGCTCTGCTCCCACAGACCGATCGCGTCGCTGATGTTCCATGGGATCCTCGGGATGTCGGGTGCGGTGTACCCATTGCCGATGAACGGCTCGCCGAGTTCGAGTTCGTTACGGATGCCGTACAGGCCGCCCGCGAGCACTCCCGCAAAAGCCAGATAGCTGTTGGCGTCGCTGCCCGGAATTCTGCATTCCACCCGGGTGCCCTTGCCGTGACCGACGAGACGGTAGCCGAGCGTGCGATTGTCGAGTCCCCAACCAATTCCGGTCGGTGCCCACGACCCCGGCTGGAAACGCTTGTAGCTGTTGATCGTGGGGGCCCACAGCAGTGCGAACTCACGCGAGGTCGCGATCAAACCGGCCAGGTAGTGGCGGAACACCTTGGACATCCCGTGGTGTTGTTCGGCACCGGGCTCGTGGTGGCCGTCGAACGCTGCAGTTGCGCCGTCGAGGCTCCACAGGCTGGAGTGGATGTGGCACGACGAACCGGTCTCGTCGATGCCGTACTTGGCCATGAAGCTGATGCTGCGCCCGTTGAGCGCCGCCATCTCCTTGGCGCCATTCTTGTACACGCTGTTGCGATCGGCCATCTCGATCGCGGTCGTGTAGTCGAGGTTCATTTCGTGCTGGCCCCGGCCGGCTTCACCCTTGCTGAACTCGACCGGAACACCGGCGAGTTCGAGGTTACGTCGGATCTGGCCGACGACGTACTCGTCGTGGCTGGTCTGGAGAATGTTGTAGTCCTCGAGCCAGGGGCTGTGCGGCGTCAGATTGCGATATCCCTTGGCGTGGGCCTCTTCGTAGGTTTCGCGGAACAGGAAGAACTCGATCTCACTCGCCACCATTGGCAGGAAGCCGAGCTCGGCCGCCGCATCGACCTGACGACGAAGGATGGTGCGCGGCGCAACCGGAATCGGCTCGTTGGTGTCGACGTCGAACAGGTCGCACATGATCATTGCGGTCTTCTCCATCCACGGGATGATCCGGATCGTGTTCCAATCGGCAGCGGCAAGCATGTCGCCGTAGCCCTTCTCGTAGCTGGTGAAGGTGTAGCCGGACACCGGCTCGTAATCGAGGTCGCAGGCGATCAGGTAGTCGCAGTTCTCGGTGCCTGCATCTGCGACAGTGTCGAGAAAGAAGCGACCGGTGGTGCGCTTGCCTGCCAAACGTCCCTGCAGATCCGGGAAGGCCATGATGACCGTGTCGATCTCACCGGAACGGATCTTGGCCTCCAACTCAAGGCGGCTGACGGTGA
>JBDSDH010000088.1:0-7689 GCA_039920665.1 Ilumatobacteraceae bacterium | reverse complement strand
TGACCGCTCGCAGATCTCCGTCACGAACGAGCAGGTTCGAGGCGGCCACGTCACCGTGAATCAAGACCGGCTCTCGCTCCCAGCGGGCCTGGAGCGCTCGGTCCCATGAGGCCGCCGCCGCGACTGGGTCGAGCCGGTCGGCAAGCGTGTCGATCGCCTCGCAAGTCTGGCTGTCGTAGGTGCCGAGAGGTGCGCCGCGATAGAAGTTGTGCTGTCCGGGGACTGGGCCGCCATGGGCATCGGCCGCGTACAGTGCAGCGACCGGGGCTCACGGTCCACCAGCCTTCCGACTTCTCGTACACGTGTGTACGAATCTGGAACCGGTGAACCACCCCGGGTCGCGTGACGTCACCCGCCACCGATGAGGGGGTCGCTGAGCCGAGCCAGTTGTTGCATTCGGGTTCGCATCGCCTCGTGGAGATCGCTGCCCTCGACGTCGTCGAGGTGGAGTGCGTCGCGCAGGATGGGGGCGAAGAATCGCCAGCCGAACGCGAACGCGATTGCGGCTGCGGCGTCGAGCCGAGCATCGATACCATCTTCGGAGTCGCGGAGCGTGGGAAGTCGGTCGATGGTGAGGTGCCGTCGTTGCGCGTCCGCGATGGCAGTTTCGTCATTCGACAGCAGCGTCCATGCCATCAGGCGGATCGCCGGTCCGCTGTCTGCGGAATCGCCGAACAGGATGTCGAGAGCGCCTTCGTAGGTGGCGTCACCGGCGAGCCGGCCGAGCCAGCGCTCTTCGAACCTCGCCAGTACTTTCTCGACCAACGCCTCCTTGGTCCCGAAGTGGCGGTTCACGAGGCTGTAGGTCACGTCCGCTTCGGCGGCGATCGTTCGCATCGTGACGTGTGATGCGCCGCGTTCGGCGAAGAGGCGCTCGGCCGCGTCGAGGACTGCCTCGTGGATCTCGTCGCGGCCGAGTGGGCGGTTGACAGATGTGGCCATTGGCTACATACTAGCTCACGACGGATGCGGCCATTGGCCACAGTGGAACTCGTCTTTGAAACCCGATCGTCCACCACAGAAGGCGAACATGAAGTTCTCGATCATCTACGAAGCCCAGACCGCAGACACCAGTCGCGAGGGCGACGTCATCGCACTGCGCGACATCCTCGAGCAAGCACTGCTCGCCGAACAGCTTGGGTTCGACACGATCTGGGCGGTCGAGCACACTGCCCTCGAGCAATACGCACACATGAGTGCACCGGAAACGTTCCTCGCCTTCCTCGCCGGACGCACCACGCGGATCGGCATCGGGCACGGCGTGATCTGTCTTCCACCCAGACAGAACCATCCGGTCAAGATCGCCGAGCGGTGCGCAACCCTCGACATCCTCTCCGGCGGCCGCCTCCACGTCGGGTTCGGAAAAGGCGGCACCCAACAAGAGGCCGGCACGTTCGGGTACGCCCTCGATGACCTCCCACCGATGATCGAGGAAGCCATGCGACTCGTCCCTCGCATCTGGACCGAGGACGTCATCGAGCACCACGGAGAGTTCGTCGACTTCCCACCCCGACGCATCCACCCGAAGCCAATCCAGGACCCACACCCACCGCTGTACATGGCATGCACCCACAACGACACGCTCACCGCAGCAGGAAGCCGTGGCATCGGCGCACTGGTGCTCGGCTTCGGTGGGCCCGAACAGGTCGCCGAGAAGAACGCGCTGTACCGGACCGCGTTCGCCAACCGGACGACAGCTGATCAGGTTGGCTCACGACCCACAGAGCACCTCGCCGCGCTGTGCCCCACCGTCGTGCTCGACGACGGTCCCGAAGCGCGCCGCATCGGCATGCGCGGCCAACGCTTCTTCATGGAAGCCATCGGCCATTGGGCCAGCAACGGGGCACATCCTCTGCCCGATCCATCAACCTGGCCCGCCGACCTCAGCGCACGAACCGCTGACGGGACCGCAGTCATCGAGTCCGCGATCGGACGAGAGAAGATCAGCGTCGACTTCAGCGACCCACGGTTCGCGATGCTCAACCCCAACCACGCGTACGGCACCGTCAATGACTGCATCGGCTACGTCGAACGACTCGTCGAAGCAGGCGCTGACGAGATCCTGTTCCTCAACCAGATGGGCACGGTTCCCCAGTGGGCCATGCTCGAAACGATCCGAAACATCGGAGAACACGTCATCCCACACTTCCGAGGGGCCGGCTCCTCAACGACATCGATCGCAAAGTACGCGGTCGGCGGCCAATGAACGACATGCACGCACCGAGCGCGCGCCGTTCGCTCAATCGGGATCCGCAATGACCGCCGAATCCAGCGGACGCCTCGCCGGTCGCGTCTGCATCATCACCGGAGCCGCACGCGGCCAGGGCGCGGCCGAAGTACAGCACTTCACCAACGAAGGTGCCATCGTCGTGTCGTGCGACATCATCGACGGCGACGGCATCACCCACCTCGACGTCACATCGGAAACAGAATGGACGAAGTTGGTCGCGTCGATCATCGAGATGCACGGCCGCATCGACGTGCTCATCAACAACGCAGGCGTCCACGCCAGCGCGCCCATCCATCAGATGACACTCGACAGCTTCCGCCAGGTCCTTGACGTCAATCTCGTCGGGCCCTTCCTCGGCATCAGAACCGTCAGCCAATACATGCCGCCGGGCAGCTCCATCGTCAACATCGCATCGATCAATGGAATCGCAGCCCAACGCTCGACAGCCGGATACACGGCGTCGAAGTTCGGCGTCCGCGGGCTGACAAAGGCCGCTGCTCTCGACCTCGGGCCGCTCGGCATTCGAGTCAACGCGATCCTGCCCGGGGTCATCCGGACCCCAATGGTCGCCGACGTCATCGACGAGCACGAGGACCAACTCGCGACCGGACTGCCACTCGGCCGCATCGGCGAACCCATGGATGTCGCCGCCGCCGCAGTGTTCCTGGCCAGCAACGAGTCACAATGGATCACCGGCATCGACCTCGCCGTCGACGGTGGACACAGCGCGCAAACACCGCGACTCATCTGATCCAACCCGGCGATCGCCAGCCAAACAAGACTGCGCACAACCAGGCGCACGTGACCAGCATCTTTCGCTCCAGGACACCCGACTGCTCGACGCCCAGCGCCGCTATAAACGTTTACCCCACGAGCGCCAGAACGCGCGATCCGCCTGCCTACCGACCATCGAACTCGGTGCGGTGGCGTAGGTTCGGGAGATGACCTCCACGACCTCCGATGCGCTGGCATCAGCCCGGGCAGCTTTGCGCGATCACGTGCTGCGGTACTCCGTGAAGACCGGTGATTTCACGCTCAAGTCGGGCGCCAAGAGCACCTGGTTCCTCGACACCAAGCAGACCGCGTGCCGCGCCGATGGAGTGCTGTTGATGGCCGATGTCGCCCTCGCCTTGATCCCAGCCGACGCGACCGCGATCGGCGGGTTGACGATGGGTGCCGATCCGGTGGCGTACGGCGTCGCGGCAGTCGCCGCCACCCGCGACCTGAACCTGCGCAGTTTCAGTGTGCGCAAGGAGGCCAAGGATCACGGGGTCACCGGACGGGTGGCCGGCGCATTGCAGCCCGGCGACAAGGTGGTCATCACCGAGGACACGGTCACCCGCGGTTCCTCGATTTTCGAGGCAGTCGATGCAGTGCGCGCCTTCGGTGCCGAGCCGGTGTTGATCACAGTGATCGTCGATCGCGGCGGCACCGTCGCTGCGATGGCCGAGGCGGCCGGCATCGCCTACGCACCGATGCTCACTGCGCCCGACCTCGGCTATGCGTTCGGCAGTTGATCCGTCGACCGTTCGAGAACGCGATGCAACAATCGTCGCAGCCGTTCACCAGCTATCGAGCTTGGAGAGCCTCGTCCGTCGAGTGCTCGCGTTGCGCGGGCCTCGAAATCGCCGAGGCAGCGGCGAGCAGCAGCGCTTCGGCCGGCGGCATGGGCGCCGCGAGCAGGTAGCCCTGGGCGTACTGGAAGCCGAGTTGACGCAGCAGCACCAATTCCTCGGGTTGCTCGACACCCTCGGCAATGACGTCGTAGTCGAGACCGGCGGCGAGGTCGACGATGGCTTGCAGGATGTGCTGGCCAGGCGGTGAATTGGCGATCCCGGCCACGAACTGGCGGTCCACCTTGAGCACGTCGAGCGGGAACCGACGCAGGTAGGCGAGCGATGAATAGCCAACGCCGAAGTCGTCAATTGCGACCCGTACGCCGATCTCTCGCAGTGCCATCAACCGGGTCGCAGCACGCTCCGGGTTGTCGAGCAGCACCGACTCGGTGAGTTCGAGCGTCAGGCTCGACGGTTCGATGTGGTGGTGACGCAAGACTCGGGCGAGATAGTTGACGAAGCTCGATGCACTCAACTGACGAGCCGACACATTGACGTGCAGCCCGATCGGGAAGTGGGCGGTTTCTCGCCACGAAGCCGCATCGCGGCAGGCAATCTCGAGCACCCGCTCGCCGACGGCCGCGATCAGGCCGACCTCCTCCGCCAACGGGATGAACTCGTTGGGGCCGATGCTGCCGTACTCCGCATGGTCCCAGCGAACGAGCGCCTCGAATGCGACGAGCGCGCCCTCGGCGGTGTCGAAGATCGGTTGATAGACAACGGTGAGTTCGTCGTTGTCGAGGGCCTCGCGTAGTGCCCGCTCGACGTTCACCTTGCGCCGTGATTCGGCATGCATCGCTGGGTCGAACGTCTCGATCCGATTGCGTCCGTTCTCCTTGGCGCGGTACATCGCCAGATCGGACTGACGGATCAGATCGTCCGCCGACACCGTGGTCCGGTCCCCGCGAGCGATGCCGATCGACGCCGACACGAACACCTCTTCGCCGTTGAAGTCGAACGGCGCTTCCAGCGCGTGCAAGATCCGCGCAGCGATCTGCTCGGCCAGATCGGGGCGTTCGAGCGCCTCGCACAGGATCACGAACTCGTCGCCGCCGAGCCGAGCGACGGTGTCGACCGCGCGGATCGAGCGTTCGATCCGGCGAGCTGCTTCGATCAACAATCGGTCACCTGTCGCGTGACCGAGCAGATCGTTGACCGACTTGAACCGGTCGAGGTCGATGAACAGCACAGCCGGCCACGAACCGGAACGCCCAGCCAACAGCAAGGCATGTTCGAGCCGATCGGTCACGAGCGAGCGGTTGCTGAGACCCGTCAGCACGTCATGGTTGGCCTGCCACTCCAACAGCGAACGCGAGACCTCGCGGTCGCTGTTGTCGGTGATGACCACGACAGCACTGTTGGCGGGCATCGATAGATTGCCACCGGTGGCGCCGCCACGGAACGGAACGATCACACAGTCGGCAGGAAATTGCTCCATGCCACGCGGGCGGAGGTTGATGTCATCGGCCTGCCAGCGTTGCTGGAACATGACCGTCGAGCGCCAGTTGTCCTGCAGCAGCGGAAACTCGTTGTGCTCGCTGTTTCCGGCGATCAGCAACGTCTCCAGCGGCTGACCGACCACCGCATGCAATGGGCCGAGCAGGCGGAGCGCCTCAGGGTTGGCGGCGTTGACGACACCACGGTCATCGACGACCAACAACGCAGTGGACACCGCGTCGAACACGGCCTGCAACCTGTCGCGCTCGAACGCAATCTGATGTTCCGAGCTGCGCTGGAGTTCGTCGTACAGGTCACCCATCTCGCGGGTCGAAATGTCGAGCGAGCGCTCGAGTAATTCTCGGCCGCGGTCGTCCTCGGTGTAGCCCTCGGTGACGCGTTCCAGCAGAACCGACCACTGCTCGGCATCGGGTGGACCATCGCCGATACCGAGTCGCCGGAGTTGGCGTCGCAGAGTTGGGTGCAGGTCGGGGTGCAGTGGCGCCGGCTGAGAAGAGTGCGAGGGTGGTCCGTCGTTCATGCTGCGAGCTCCGAGATCGTGGTGATGGTCATGGTCTGGTTGTGCGGGTCCGCAACCGCTCCTCCGACCGCTTCAACTATCGGCGCGAACAGGGCCGGGCTTGAGCACGTCACCACTTGCTACCGTTGCTGGGTGGAACCCGCTGCACCCGAGCACATGCCGACGATCGTCGCTGCGCTGCTCACCAAACCGCTGTTGCGCGGCTGGTCGCATGTTGTCGCGTTTGCAACCCTGATCGTGCTCGGCTCGGTGATCATCGCCGAGGCAGCTGACACCGATCGGGGGGCGGGACTCATCGTCGTCTACGTCGCCGGCACCAGCGCGATGTTCGGGGTGTCCGCCGCCTACCACCGCCTGCGCTGGCAGCCCCAGACGCGGGCGTTGATGTCGAAGCTGGACCACTGCACGATCTTCCTCGCCATCGCCGGTGCCTACACGCCGATGGCTGTCGTGTCGCTGAGCGGCTGGCATCGCACGAGCGTGCTCGCGACCTGCTGGATCGGTTCAGCGATCGGGATTGCCCTGCAATGGGTGCCGTCCCATCTGCCGCGTTGGGCGTTCGCGGCGGTGTACGTCGTCGTCGGCTGGGCGGCGCTGCCGTCGATCAGCCAGTGGTACACCGGCCTCGGCCCGCTCACGTTCTGGCTCGTGATGGGCGGTGGGCTGGCCTACACGGTCGGTGCGTTGATCTACGCCCTCAAGCGTCCCGATCCGTGGCCGCGCGTGTTCGGCTTCCACGAGGTGTTCCACGTCTGCACCATCATCGGTGCGGGGCTGCACTATGCAGCGATCACCATCGTGGTGTCGCGGCTGTTCTGACCACAGGATCCGTCAGCGGCCCGGTGCCGTCAGCGGCAGGTCCACCAAAGACAGGAACATCCGTTTGAGCCGCTCGCGCGTGTCGCGGCCCAGTCCTCGAACCGGTCGCCAGGCAGGAGCTCACCGGTGTAGGCGGCCACCGCCAGCCGAGCGAGGCCAGGACGTTCGCTGCCATCGGCGTCGGGCCAGAGCGCGTCGATGACTTCCTTCACCGTCAACGTCGAACGCAGTGCGAGCAACTTGACCAACGTCGCAGGACCGACGAGTTACCGGGTCGCGACCCTCTGCGACCCAAGTCGCCTTGACCAGCAGGTGTGGTCGCGTGGCCAGCTGTCGGTCACCGATCAGCGACAGGGCGGCGCGCAGCTGTGGCAAGCCGTACGACTCGAGTTCGAGCCAGGGGCGGTCTTGCAACAGGTCGGCACGCTCGGCCCAGGCCGCGACGAACGCCGTGAGTGCCTCATCGGGATCCTCATCGGCGAGTGCTTTGGCGAGTGCATTGGCGAGGTCGCTGAGTCCGGCGATCGACATCACTTGACCAATGTGCGCTGCGATCCCGGCAGCCGTTGCGTCCTGATCGATCAGTACTCGAACCGAGCCGTGCTGGCTGAGCGCCATCAACTGGATCGCAAGGCTGGTCTTGCCGAACCCGCTCGGGCCAGCGATCAATGTCACCGTCGCCGCCGTGGCGCGATCGATCAAGCGTTGTCGGATCACCAGCGTCGTCCCGCCGCCCATTGGGCGCAGTCTCGGTGTCAGCCCAAGTGTCAGCCGGCGGTGACCCCGGCGGGGAGGTCAGCCAGCACCGCAGCGCTGACGAGGCAGTGCGACATGTGCAGCGTGCTGCCGATTCGCACCACTCGCTTGGGTTCATGGAAGTCCTTCCCGCACATACTGAGTGCAGCTTTGATGCACGCTTCCTCGTCGGGCAGCACCATCGGCATCCGGCTCCGGCGCACGCCACTCGCGCCGGCGGTGAAGCAGTTGACGTAGGTCTTGTGCCAGTCGATCTGGTTGGCCAACGCTGCCGGGATGAAGTCGGCCAG
>JBDSDH010000087.1:0-2994 GCA_039920665.1 Ilumatobacteraceae bacterium | reverse complement strand
GCCGTGCGCGACGAACTCGACGGGGCGAAGTTGGTCGATTCGACTCGTTTGGTGCGAATCAAAGAAGGTCTCGAGCGGCGGGCGGCGACGCTGTCGAGCGAGGGCATCCATGCGCTCAACATGCACCACACCGACTGGAACGGCGGGCTGGTGTCGTTGTGTCACCGGTTCGGTCTGGCTGCGATTGCTTGGGATCTGCAGTTCGAGCACGTGCTGCGTCCGATATTCCGGATGGGAATCGATGGCGTCCACAGCGACTGGGTCGACCGGATGGTCGACGCCTACACCGCCGAATTGGGCCCACCGCGCTTGTGAATCAGCGGCTGATCCACGATCAGCTGTAGTGGAAGCGAGCTTGCAGGATGATCAGGTCGTCGCCGTCGACGAGGTACACCAGACGATGCTCTTCGTCGATCCTGCGTGACCACGCGCCGGCGAGCGCATGACGGAGTTGTTCGGGTTTTCCGATGCCATCGGACGGACTGCGCAGCGTGTCGTCCAGCAATCGATTGATCCGCTTCAGAGTCGACCGATCAGCCGATTGCCAGAACGCGTAGTCATCCCATCCGTTCGTGGCGAATACGAGCCTCATCGGTCGAGGGCGCGCTCGACGATCTCGCCGCGGCAGGCCTGATCGATGCTTTCCAGCAGACGGCGGACATTGGCCGGTGAACGCAACAGGTACGCCGTCTCCTCCAACGCCCGATAGTCATCGATGGACATCAAGATTGCATCGCCGCGCTTTGACGTGATTTCGATCGGCAGACGGTCCTCGTTGACCTGCTGGATCAACGGGAACAGATTCTTGCGAGCTTCGCTTGCGGTGATGGCCATCTCGATCCTTTCGGCTGGGTCACGAACATGCGACGGCGAGCGGTACGAGAAATGGTACCAGTTGCGAGTCTCAGCGATCGCAGCGAGTCTCAGCGAGTCAGAGCCACTGCCAGTGGTCTTTGGGCCAGATCACGACGAAGGCGCGGCCGACGATCTTGTCGTAGTCGACCGGTCCGAGGCCACCGCGGCTGTCACCGGAGTTGGGGCGGTTGTCGCCCATCACGAACACGGCGTGATCAGGAACTTTCAACGGGCCGTAATTGCTCGACCCACAGTTGTTGGGTCCGGTGATCTGCGGGTCGAGGTATGGCTCGACCAGTTCCCGATCATCGATGTAGACGACACAGCTCTTGATCTCGATCGTCTCCCCCGGCAGCGCAATGACCCGCTTGATCAGGTCACGCTCGGCAGCGCCGATGCCCTCCTCCAGCACGACCACGTCACCCCGGTTGGGATCGTGGAGGTCGTAGGACAGCTTGTTGACGAGCACCCGGTCGAGGTCGTGCAATGTCGTGTCCATTGAATGGCCGGAGACATAGAACTGCTGGACGACGAACACCTTCATCACGACGGCTGCCGTGATGGCGATGACCACCACGACCATCCACTCTCGTATCGACTTGGCCACGCTGCGAGTCACCGGCTTGGCGTTCTCGCCGGTCACGTCGTCGTCGGTCGCCTGGCCGTCGGTCGTGAGGTCGTCGGTCGCATGGTCGTCGGTCGTGAAGTCGTCGATCGGAACGTCTTGCTCTGGTGGCTGTTCCGGATTGTGGTCGGAGTCACCGGAGAGCAAGGGGTCGATGTCCGTCGTCATGCAACGGCCACAGTATCCGCTCCGAGTCCTGCCGAGGGTTTCGCCAGCAGGTCACAGTGACGCGATCAATTTCTCGACCCGCTCGTCTCGACTCTTGAACGGGTCCTTGCAGAGGACCGTACGTTGGGCTTGGTCGTTGAGTTTGAGATGGACCCAATCGACCGTGTAATCGCGCTTGCGTTCCTTGGCCCGCCGGATGAACTCGCCTCGCAGTCGGGCTCGGGTGGTTTGTGGCGGCAGGTCGACGGCGGTCTCGATGTCTTCGTCGGTGCACATCCGCTCGACCATGCCGCGGTCCTGCATCTTGTAGAACGGGCTGCGCGCCCGACTGACGTCGTGGTACTGCAGATCGAGCAACTGCACCTGGGCGTGGCCGAGTGGCAGATCGTGTTTGGCCCGGTATGCCTCGATCAGCTTGTGCTTGATGACCCAGTCGACCTCTCGATCGAGCTTGAGGGGATCGTTCTCGATCGTCGAGATGCAGTGTTCCCACATTTCGAGCGCTTTCTGCTCCATGGGCGGAAAGCCTTTGGTGTCGGCGTAGCGCAGGGCGCGATCGAGATACTCGCGTTGGATGTCGAGCGCACTCACTTCGCGGCCGTTGGCCAACTTCACCTTGCGCCGGCATGTCATGTCGTGGCTGATCTCGCGAATCGCTCGGATCGGATTCTCCAACGTCATGTCGCGCAGGACGATTTGCTGATCTTCGACCATCCGCAGCATGCAGGCCGCCGCACCGACTTTGACGAACGTGGTGTACTCGCTCATGTTGCTGTCGCCGACGATGACGTGCAGACGGCGGTACTTCTCGGCATCGGCGTGCGGCTCGTCCCGAGTGTTGATGATCGGCCTGCTTCGGGTGGTGGCCGACGACACGCCTTCCCAGATGTGTTCGGCCCGCTGGGAGATCGAGTACACCGGACCGCGCGCCGTCTGCAGCACCTTGCCGGCGCCGGTATAGATCTGGCGGCTGACAAGGAACGGGATCAACACCTCGGCGTAGTGGCCGAGATCGTCGCGGCGATTGGTGCAGTAGTTCTCGTGGCAGCCGTAACTGTTGCCGGCCGAGTCGGTGTTGTTCTTGAACAGGTAGATCGTGCCCCGGATGCCCTCTTCGCGCAGTCGCTGTTCGGCGGATTCGACCAGGCTCTCGAGGATTCGTTCGCCCGCCTTGTCGTGGACCACCAGGTCGTACAGCGAGTCACACTCGGGTGTCGCGTACTCCGGATGGGAGCCGACGTCGAGATACAGCCGCGCCCCGTTCTGGAGAAACACGTTGCTGCTGCGGCCCCAACTGACCACCCGGCGGAACAAATAGCGAGCCACCTCGTCCGGACTCAGCCGAC
>JBDSDH010000086.1:0-4506 GCA_039920665.1 Ilumatobacteraceae bacterium | reverse complement strand
ATTTCGACTGCTTGTTCAGGGTCGAGGTTCTCGAAGCGTTGTGCGAGTTCGTGGGCGTGATCGAGGATGTCTTGGATTGAACGGGGCATGATTGTCACCTGAGAAATTTGGGCCGTGCGGACATGGCGTGAACAATGAAGTCGATGCCGTCGCTGGTGCTCACGCCGATCTCAAGAAGTCGGGCAGACAGGTCCGGACCGATGAGCATCGTGAGGTCGTCGAGTTGCAGCACGCGAATCGGATATTGGTAGGCGTGGAAAATGTCGTCGTCGTGCATGCCGTGTTTGCGGGCGCTGGCGAGGATGACAGGATCCACGCCGTCAACTTATCTTGATAAACCATCGACCGCTACGGGAAACACCGAACTGTCGATCGGTCCGCACAATAGGGCGTTGAGCGCGTCCTCGATCCGGCGTTATGGGGCAGTGTGCAGGTGGGACGTTCTGCGAGGTTGACCCGGCTTGCGAAGTGCGCCCACTCCGGGCAGTATGCGATGGTGGCCCGAGGTCGATGGCTCGCGCTTGCGGGTGTTGTCAGCATCGCCGTAGCGTGCGTTTCGGACGGGAACACGAACGTCGAAAATCGAGAAGCGACCGCCACAGCGGTTCCAGTTGTGGACCCGTCGGATCAATGGTTGGTCTCCGCTCTCGATGTCATCGAGGATCGTGCCTACTACTCCGACCGGGTGGATTGGCTGCAAATACGCGCTGGGGTAGACCGGGCTGCAGCGACGGGCCTGGCGTACTCTTACCTCGATCAGGTCTTGGCGGATCTTGGGGACGCTCACTCTTCCCTGTTGCGGCCGTATCAAGCTGCGGGCGTGTTCGGGCCTCAAAACTCGCCACTCGATGAGTCCGAGATTCCGGAGGTGGAGCGCATCTCATCAGGAATTGGCTATCTCAGGATTCCCGGTGTGTCCGCAGGTGTCATCCGTAGCGGCGACGCACTCGAATTCGCTTTGACTGATGCGGCCGAGCAGTACATCAACTCAGTTCGGGAGCTCATCCTATCCAACACCGACGTCTGTGGATGGATCGTCGATCTTCGTGACAACGGCGGCGGAAACGCGTTGCTCATGCTGGCAGCGCTCCAGCCGCTGCTGGGGGTCGGTGTTGTAACGCGTTTCAGCGGACGCGATGGCACCGTGAGCGGAATCAGCGTCGACGCTGACGGAGTTCCATCCGGCGTCGACAATCTCACGCGAGAGTGGTCAGAGCCGTTCCCCTCTGCAGCGACCGATTCTTCTGTCGCGGTGTTGATCAACTCATCGACCGCGAGCGCAGCGGAGGCCGTCGTCATTGCATTCTCCGGAAGGGCCGACACGCGTTCATTCGGCACCGCGACTCGCGGCTTACCGACTGCAAACGATGTCATCCCTCTTGCGGACGGGTCAGTGCTGCTCTTGACGGTCTCGGTTGGACTCGACCGTGCCGGGAATCTGTATGAGGGTCCAATTGAGCCCGATGTGGTTGTGCCCGGCGATCTGGCAGCGCCCCGGCGAACGACAGAGCCGCAACCGCAGGCTCGTCATGGCTTGAAACGGTGACAGGTTGCGGGGGGCGGCTGAGGCGATCAGGACAGCCAATCCAAACCTTGCTGCGATTCGGCAATGGTTTCGTGTTTCGATGTCCCGGTACCATCCGAGGTCATCTACGCCGGAATCTTCCTGCTGATCTTGGGGTTCGTTGTCGTCGCTCCTCGCGACACGACTCCCGGTTCGCTTGCCAACCGTAACGTTCGACAGGGCAACATCGGGATCGTTACGACTTCCGGACACCAGCAGTCAGAACGTCGGTCAGTCGCACCCCGCATCGTGGTCGGTCTCGTCATGATCGTGGCCGGCATCGGTCTGATCGCGCTCGCATGATGGGCTATCGACAGACTCGGCGGCGAGCCCTCGCGTGTTTCGCTGCACTCGGCGGCACCGCGATCGCCAGTTGCGCGCACGCATCTGCAGATGTGGTCTTGATTGGACGCCGCAATCTGCTTTGCTCCAAGTCGCGACGAGATAGCTGTGCGTACAACTAGACGACCTGCGACCGATAGAGCCGCTTCACAGCCATAAGCGCGATCGGAACTGTGGCTTGGCTCAATCGACCGCGCTCGTCACGCTGCGCCGCTCGCCGCTCGCCGCGCGCGGCCGCCTCCCAGCCGGATCACCCGTATAACCGGCGATACGGGATGCGCCACCCGCCACCCGCCACCCGCTGGATCACGCGTATAACCGGCGTTCATGGACACTTGCAGTTGCGCTTGCAGAGCGCACCCCGATCGAGCATTCGGAGCGAGTCGTGGGGGCGGTCAGGCGGCGCGTTGGCCGAGGCGTATCCCGCAGAGGTAGCGCCGCACTGCTCGGTCGTCCATTTGCGTGTGGATCCGCTCGGCAATCGCCTGCAGCAGCGGTTCGCGGACGGTTGTTTCGAGTCGTCGGTAGGTGGAGGTGGTACGAAGGTGGTCAGCGAAACCGTTGCCATCGAAGTACTGCACCGTTGGATACCAGCGAACAACGGTCTCACCGAACAGCCCGCCAGCGTCAATCTCGGGTCCCCAGCCTGAGTCCGTGGTGCGCACTTCATCCTCGAAAGGTGGGTGGCCCCAGGAGGGGTTCCCAGGTGAGAATAGTTCATGAAGGTCTGCAGTCTCTGCGTAGACCTCGGGTTCGCCGGTTCTCCGAACGACGACGTGGCCGATGAGCGCCATCCAGCCATCAGCGCGAACGACCTTGTGCGCTTTGGGCCAACCGATGGATGGCTCGACCCAGTGCCACGATGCTGCAGCAACGAGCGCGTCGAAGGTGCGCCCGCGGTCGTCCCACTGCTCGAACGTCGACACTTCGACATCGACCGTGGAACGGTCCGAGAGCCGCGCTCTAGCGATGGCTGCCATTGCGATGCCCGGTTCAACGGCGGTCACAGAGCAGCCGAGCGACGCAAGCGAGCCGGTCGCCTGGCCAGTGCCGCATCCGACTTCAAGAACATGGGAATCGCGACGTATCCCCGCTATTGCGACAAAATCATCGAACAGTTCGACGGGATAGCCCGGTCGCATCTGGTCATAGAGGTCTGGCACGTCGTTGAACACGTCACCCGGACCCCATCGATTGCCGGTCATCTCCCGATTCTGGCACTTCCCGCACCCCCACGAGCACCCGATCCGAACTGCCGTTAGGTCGCTCCACACCGGCCGTCACTTCGGGAAATCTGCGCAGGTGCGGGGACGGTTCGAAACCGTCTCGGGCAGGTCAGCCCGGCGGCGCGAAGAACTCAAGCGGGATCCCGTCGGGATCGCGAAAGCTCACCCCTGAGCCGTACGCGGCGTCCTTGATTCCACCATGTACGACGCCAAGCTCGTCAAGTCGGCTCGCCCACATCTCCAGCTCAGCGCGGTTCGCGCAGCCGAACGCTACGTGATCAAGACCGATCCTGTGCTCGCTGAACTCCTCGTCCGGCGCAGATTGTTCGTGCTGGTGCAGTCCGAGAAGCGTATTTCCAAGGAGGTAAACGGTGTGATGGAAGCCCGGATCTGTATCTTCGTCGAGTACTGGTGCGACGGCTAACAACGCCTCATACCAGGGGGCACTCACCGACAAATCGCGAACCGTCAGCGCGACGTGTGTGATCGCAGGGAAGTTAGACATAACCACTCCTCGAAGAAGCCGCACTCGGCTGGCGGCGTCGCTAACGGATGGTAGTCGAGCCGATCATCACTGAATCACAGCAACCCCGAACTGCCGATCTGTAGTGCCCGCCGAGTCACTCGCTGGGGTCAGCGGGTGGATCGATAGCCGTGATCGGCGAGCCATGCTCTCGCGCGTCCGAGCCGGGAATCGTCACGGGAGCGATGCCAGCGGGTGTACTCGTCGTCATGGCGGCTGAGCTCTGCCTGGAAGCGTCGAAAGGCACCGGACCCGTTGATCTCGGCCTGCAATCGCGAGGCGAGTCCGGGACTGTCGATCGTCGCGATGAACCGCTCCATCACAGCGTAGGCAGCCCTTGACCGGTCGCCGACAACCGGCAGCCACCGGTCCGAGTTGTCGGCATCGAAGTCGTCGGGTCCCTGATCGACATCGAACAGCTCACCCGGCCACACCGTCGCGTCGGCGAGGTCGATGTACGACACACTCGCCGACGATTGATCGAGCGCTTCGCCAATCTCGTCGAGATCGACCGCCAGCGAGTCCGAAGACGACGGACACCGACTTCGGCGCCCTGAAGGTGAGATCGAAGCCGGGGACCCGGCCGCCTGGCGATGAGCGCAGCTGTGTCCCAGTTCTCGGGTCACGGCCGTCGAGCACCGCAGCGAGGGCAACGGAATCGACCTCGCCCGACAGGCCGAGCAGAGCGGCTCCCTGACCCAGCCAGCGGCCGGGAGCCTCGCCCTCTAGGTAGTAGTCCTCCACGCCGCGAGCGACGGCGTCGAGGTAGTAGCCCTCCTGGCCCTTGGCCAGCTTCCCGATGCTCAGCATGGCGGAGCGTCCGTGACGACGAGGACGGCCACTGCCACGCG
>JBDSDH010000085.1:0-2961 GCA_039920665.1 Ilumatobacteraceae bacterium | reverse complement strand
TCGAGGATCGCTTGGGTGGTCAGTGCCCGGTCGATCACGGACTCGGTGATCGGGCGGCCGTCCTTGCGGAGCATCGCATCTGCCTCGATCGGCTTGGACACGTCGATGCAATAGTTCGCGACCACGATCTCGGTCACCTTGTTCAGCCAGGGGACCAGCTGCGCCGCTGGAACTGCGACGTCGGTCGAGACGACGGCGGCGAGCTCGCGCAGGATCTCACTCGGTCGCCAACTGGACTGCTTCTCGGAGATGTTCGCGATCGCCTGATCAACCATCGATGGCACCGTCGAGCGATCGATGCCGACGCGCCCGACGACCTTCCCGGTCGCGTGGGTAACAACGCCGATCGGGTCGAGACCGAGGGCTCGGGTCTGCTCGGCCCACTGGACGTGGAGGCTTTCCGCATCGATGCCGTGCGCCTTGGCCGGCCGGCTGTCCTTTGCGGCTTCGCGCTCCAGCTGCCAACGCTCACGCGACGTCGGCTCGCGGTCCATGGTCTCGACGAACCGGTCGAGCTTCTCCTCGATCCGCCGCGCCACCGCTGCGGTCCGCGTGGAGAACTCGATCAGGAGAGGCTCCGGGACGTCTGCCATCTCGGCGATGCCGTGCTCGGGCTCCTTCCACCTCACACCCAGCCGGCGCGTCAGCTCCGCTCGCAGGCTCGCGTGATAGACGGCCGACAGGGTCTGCTGATCACGCTTGATCAACCGGGCGTCCAGCGCGAGCCAGCGACCGTCGGGTGACTTCACCCTGTTCGCGATCACGAGGTGCGTGTGCAGCTGCGGATCCAGCGCTCGACTGGTGTGCTGCCGGAACGCGGCTGCGACGATCCCCTCGGCATCGACGACCGCCACCTCTCCCCCGATCCGATACCGGGTGTGGGCGTGATCTTCAATCCAGCGAGCAAGCTCGTGGACGGCCGTGTCGTGCGCGTCGACGACCCCGCGACGAACGCTCATCTCGCCAAGCGCCCACAACACCGACACCGACTTCGGAGCCGACGCGGTGACATCAAAACCGCGCACTGACTTCTCGTCGTAGTGGCGACCGAGATCACGATCGGGTCGACACGGGTCCACACCGGCCATCACCGCCAGGAACGCAGCATCATCGATCTCGCCGGCCAGGCCGAGCTCGGTCGCTGCCGCGCCGAGCCAGACCCCGCGCGGCTCGCCGGAGTCCAGGTAGTAGTTCGGCAACTGCTCGACGTAATAGGAACCAGCGTCGAATCCCTTCAATGTCGTGACGCGTACGGTCACCACACACCTCCATTCACTCGCGTCTTTGTGCACTCGTCTGTCCTTGAAAAGTCGGTGGTTCGGGGGTCCTGAATAAAGGTCATGGCGGTCACGCGGTGAACGGCAGGGCGTCTTGGTTGGCAGGCCGAGTAGAGCGGTGGGTAGAGCGCGTGCTGGAGGGCACAGTCGTGATCGACGCGCTCGGGGACGCGACTGGCGCGTCGTCATCGAGGATCGGCCACGTGATCGGTCCGCCAAGCCATTCCTCGAGCCGATAGCGCGGGACACGCAGTTGCTTGCCGAATCTCACAACCGGTAAGCCGCTCGCACCAGCTGTGGCCTCGAACTCGCGAGCGATGTCGTAGGCGGTCGTGCGCCCAATGCGAGCGATCCGTGCTGCCTCTTCCAGGGTCAGGAAGTCAGGGGGCGCAGGCGATTGCGGATTTCGTGTCGATGTCCTCACAACAACTCATGCCTCCCGAAATCGACTTTCGTGACGCTGCACCTCGGGCAACGGCCTGACGGACCTCGAGAAGTACCTGGGGCCACACACTCGACCGCACCCTCAACCACACACCGTCAG
This sequence comes from Ilumatobacteraceae bacterium, assembly GCA_039920665.1. Taxonomy (GTDB): domain Bacteria; phylum Actinomycetota; class Acidimicrobiia; order Acidimicrobiales; family Ilumatobacteraceae; genus WLMZ01. Next base: position 1,140 of record JBDSDH010000085.1, on the reverse strand, counting down.
AGACCTACAGAGGTGAATTTCGAGGGGGCGCAGCTCCAAGGCACCGAGAAACCTGCGCGCCGGTATCGCCTCGTGTCGCCCTGTGTCGGCCTGTTCGCCTGTTGCGCCAACGACATTGGTCGAAGGAACGTGCAACGCCGACGGTCGCCCGGGCGTCTGACTGGTTGTGATTCGATTGGACGTGGACAACGAGCTTCCCGACGAGGTTGGCGACATCTACGCCCGTTACCGAGGACAGCTCATTGGACTCGCGACGCTGCTGAGCGGCTCGCGGGCAACCGCCGAGGAAGTAGTCCAGGACGTCTTCACCGCCGCGATCCCGAGATGGAACACGATCCAGAACGCGGACTACTACTTGAAGCGGTCGGTCGTGAACCGGGTGCGCTCACTGGGCAGACGAGATAGCCGTGCACGGGCGCTGCCCCGACCTCGCGAGGCTGTCACCGGGGAGCCACAGCTCGACGAGGCCTGGCGGCTCTTGCGACGCCTCCCTCCGCGCCAGCGCACTGTCCTGGTGCTCCGGATCTATTTGGATCTGCCCGACCATGAGATCGCGCACTTTCTTGATTGCCCTGAACCAACGGTTCGGTCGCTCGCCTTTCGAGCGCTGACCACTCTCCGAAAGGACCTGTCATGAATCAGTCCATCGAGTCCGACGACGAACTCATCGCACTACTCGAACGGACCATGCGCGAGGTCGCGCGACTCGCCCCTGACATGCGCGTCGCCGAGGTCCGACACAACAACCGATGGATCGCGACGGCGGCCGCCGCTGCTGTGGTGGTGGTCGCAGGGGCCGCTGCAGGCGCCCTCGTCGTCAGCAGTCGTCACGACTCCTCGCCGGTCAGTACGGGCGCCGACGCGAGCAGGGCAACGATCCCCGCAACGGAGTCACCGGTTACGTCGCCGACCTCCGACACCGCGTATCCGGGTTCGCTGGGAACTTCACCCTCGGCCCAATTGATCGGTGTTCCTGGTGACTTTCCTGCAGTCGTCCCTCGGCCAGACACATTTGACACGATGAACATGATCATTCTGGACAACCTCGCTGTTGGTTGGGAGTTCCACGAGCAGGGGGCGGCGACGAAGAGCATCGAGCGCTGCACCAAATACGCAGCCACATTTGACGATAGCTGGACC
>JBDSDH010000084.1:0-32256 GCA_039920665.1 Ilumatobacteraceae bacterium | reverse complement strand
GTCGCTGGATCCATTCCGAACATCCGCAACGTGCCACCGCTGATCGGTGATGTGCAGCCGATCATTCGCATCGTGCTGGACTTGCCCGCGCCGTTGGGACCGAGGAAGCCGAACGCCTCGCCCGGCTGGACCACGAAGTCGATCCCGTCGACCGCGGTGAAGTCGCCGAAGCGTTTGCACAGACGCGTGGCCTCGATCAGTGCTTCCCCCATGTGCTCGACCCTATTGGGTCAGCCGTGCTGGCCGAGGCGGTATTCGCCACCTTTCGATCCGGAACTGATCGCGATCCGGTTCCAGCCGTTGATGGAGATGACCGCCATCACGATCGCGGCCAACTCGGCCGGCTCGAACACGGCTGCGGCGGCATCCCACACGGCGTCGGGGACATGGTTGGCCGAGATGACCGTGATCGCCTCGGTGAGGGCGAGTGCTGCCTGCTCCCGTTCGTCGTAGAGGTCCGTGTCGCGCCAGGCGGCCAGGAGGTGCATCCGCTGATCGGTTTCGCCGATCGCCCGAGCGTCCTGGGTGTGCATGTCGAGACAGAACGCGCAGCCGTTGATCTGCGAGGCACGGATCTTGATCAGCTCGTGCATCCCGGCGTCGATGCCGCTGTCGCGCACGGCAGCATCAAGCGCGAGCTGAGCCTTGTACAGAGCGGGTGCGACCTTTGGGATCGATAGCCGCGGAGTCGTGGAAGTGGTCGTCACGGAGGACGTGGTCGTGGTCATGAGAACATCGTAAGAACTGACCGGACCAATTGTAGGATCCAGTTCGATGGCTTCGAAGTGGACCAGTTTGGCCATCGAGCTCGACCCGACAATCGGCCGACGGGCAGCGTTGGAGCAGTCGATCCGCGGTGCTATCCGCGACGGGCGTCTCCAACCCGGCGACTCGACGGCGTCGACCCGCGCCCTGGCCCACAATCTCGGCGTTGCTCGCGGCACCGTCGTCGATGCGTTCGAGCAACTCGTCGCCGAAGGGTGGCTGACAAGCCGCCCCGGCGCCGCAACCACGGTCGCCCTGGGTGTCGAGTCGACGCGCTCGACGTCACCCGGCGGGCCACGCCCACCAACCTCTGTCCCACCGTTGATCGATCTCCGTCCCCGCAGCCCCGATGTCTCGGCGTTCCCCCGTCGGGACTGGGCTGCGGCCCTCCGCCACGTTCTGCGCAGCGCACCCGACGAGGCAATGGGATACGGCTCGCCGATCGGTCGGATCGAACTGCGCGAGGCGCTGGCCGAAATGTTGCGACGCGTCCGTGGCGTGGTGGTCGACCCCGATCACGTCGTGATCTGCAGCGGTTACACACACGGTCTTGGTCTCGTTGCGTCGGCGCTGTCTCAGCGTGGCGTCCGGTCGATCGCAATGGAGGACCCAACGGCACGCCATCATCGCGAGGTCGTTGCATCGCGCGGGATGACCGTTACCCGGCTTGCGGTCGATGAACTCGGCGCCCGCACCGATCTGCTCTGGTCGCTCGATGTCGGTGCGGTGGTGCTGACCCCATCTCATCAACATCCATTGGGCGTCGCGCTGGCACCGACGCGGCGGGCAAGCCTGGTCGGATGGCTCGAGTCGACGAACGGATTCGTGATCGAGGACGACTACGACGGCGAGTTCCGCTACGACCGCCAGCCGCTGACGGCGTTGCAATCGCGCGCTCCAGAACGAATCATCTACGCCGGCACAGCCAGCAAGACACTGGCGCCGGGGATCCGGCTGGGGTGGTTGGTGGTACCCCGGGCCCTGATGACACATGTCGCTGACGCGGCACTCCTGAGCGGATCGACGCCGTCGACCATCGATCAGATCGCACTCGCACATCTGCTCACGTCAGGCGGTTACGAGCGCCAGGTCCGCAAGCAACGGCTGGCCTATCAACGTCGTCGGAACGCGTTGATTGCGCGGTTGGCGGCCGACGTGCCAACGGTGACGGTCGAAGGTCTCGACGCCGGATTGCACGCCGTGCTCCGGCTGCCGCCTGGCGCCGACGAACGCCATCTGATCGCTGCGGCCGCCGAACGTCATCTCTTGGTCGAAGGGCTCGGCGCGTTCTGGCACCGCCCCGGCCCCCACCGTCAGGCGTTGTTGATCAGCTACGCCGCGCCTCCCGAGCATGCCGTCCGGACGGTCCTCGATCGCCTTGTCGACACCCTCACCACCAACATTTCCAACAGCCGCTCCAGCACCGGCAGCGGTTGAAAACGACGTCGTTGATGATCAACCGTCGTCGCTCGACCAGTTTCCGTCCGCTCTCAACTCGTCGAAGCTCGGCACGGTCATCTCGAAGTGGGGCATTGCCCGTTCGATCCGATTGATCAGTGCCTCCAACGACAGCACTCTCGCCATCTTCTTCTGCTCGGCAGGGATCACATCCCACGGGCTCAGGTGATGATCGGTCTTGGCGAACATGTCCTCGGCGGCAACCTCGTACTCTCGGTTGCGATCACGGTTGCGCCAGTCTTCTGCGGTGAGCTTCCAGCGCTTGAGCGGGTCCGCTTGACGGGCCTCGAAACGGCGCATTTGTTCCTCGTCGCTGATCTGCAACCAGAGCTTGACCAGGATCATCCCCTCGCGGACCAATGTGCTCTCGAACTGGACGATCTCTTCATAGGCGCGCCCCCATTGCTCGTTCGTCGCATAGCCCTCGAGCCGTTCGACCAGGACCCGCCCGTACCAGCTGCGATCGAAGACCGACATCCCGCCGAGGCCGGGCAGCTCTCTGTAAAACCGCCACAGGAAGTGGTGACGCTTCTCGTCGAACGTCGGGGCGGCAAAGGTCGAGACGCGGTAGTGGCGCGGATCGAGCGGGCCGACCATCTGCCGGATCGCACCACCCTTGCCAGCAGCATCGGGGCCTTCGAGCACGATCAGCAGTGCCGGGCCGAGATTGCCACTGCCCATCTGGCCACCGAGATGGAGCCGCAACTGCAATAGTCGGCGCTGCGCGCCGACGAGCCGCTTCTCGTAGTCGCGGGTGCTCAATCGTTGCTTCAGGTCGAGGTCATCGAGGCGTCCCATCGTCGAGCATCCTAAGGAACGATCGCGGCGCCTGGCGAGTGCCGGCCGTAGTCTCTGCTCGATGGAGATCCGCCTGTTGCAGTCAGCCGACCTCGATGCGTGCGTGGCACTCAACAACGACTCGATCCCGGCTGTGAGCGAAGCCGACAACGCCAAGATGCAACGGTTGGTCGATGAATCACTGCTGTCGCTGGTCGTCGAATGCGACGGTCAGATCGTCGGCTTCTGCATCAACTTCGGTCCCGGTGCCGACTACGCCAGTGTCAACTACCGCTGGTTCTGCGACCGGTACGACGACTTCGCCTACCTCGACCGAATCGTCGTCGCGCCCACCGCGCGCAACATGGGCATCGGCGCGTCGATCTACGCAGCGGTCCAGGAGCACATTGTCGGGCCGCCGTGGTTGTTCTGCGAAGTCAACCTGCGACCGCGCAATGATGGATCGCTGCGTTTCCACGAACGGCTGGGTTTTGTCGAGGTCGGCCAACAAGAAACCGATTACGGCATCCTGGTCTCGATGTTGGCAAAGCCCTTGGGGCCGCCGACAACATGATCGAAACCCGATGATCGAAAGCCCCATGATCGAAGCCCCATGATCGACGAAGCGATCGGGTTGTTCGCGTTGTCGCCCGGCGAGTTCGTCGCCGAGCGCAATCGACTCGCCAAGCTGCTCAAGATCAACGGACGAACCGACGACGCGACGCTGGTCAGCAGCCTCAAGCGGCCCAAGCTGAGCGAGTACGCGCTCAACCGGTTGGCACACGAACACGGCCCGATCATCGACCGCCTGGTCGACGCGATCGACGCCGCAGCAGAGGCCCAGGCCGCGGCGATCGACGGCGATGCATCCACCCTGCGCGACGCCACCTCGGAGTTGCGTGGGGCGACGAAGTCGGCAGTGGACAGTGCCGTGCAGTTGCTCACTGGAGAGGGAGCGAATGGCGAAGGCCAACGCGACGAGATCGTTGCATTGGTGCGCCGCTTCGTCGGCAGCGGCGACACCGAACCATTGCGGCTCGGCGTGGTCGAAGCATCGGCTGTCGCAGGTGGCGACGACTTTTTCCGCGGTGCATCCGACGTCGCCGACCGGCCAACACCGAAGCCGACCCAAATGAACCCGGCAACGGCGAAACCGGCAACGACGAAACCGAAGGCGGTGGTGAAGAAGGCTCCCCCTCCGCCGCCGGTGGGACCGAGTCCGGCCGATCGGGCTCGCAAGATCCAACTCGAGCGACAGTTGCACGACGCGCAATCGCAGGTGGAACGCGCCGAGCGATCGGTCGCCGAGGCGGCTGAGCTACTCGCTCAGGCACAACGCAAGGTGGACGACCGGCTCACTGTGTTGCACACCCGGGAAGCGGCGCTGGCCGATGCCGATGCTGCTCTGGCCACATTCCGCAAGGAGTGGCCGGACCACTGACCACACCTCACCCCACATCACCGCACCAGATGCAGGTGACGTGCCGGCGCCGAGCGGGTCGGCTCGGTCACGGATTCGGCGGAGACGATGATCGGGCGGCGCAGACGACGACGCTGACCCTCGGTCATGCCGCCCCAGATGCCATGCTTCTGGTTGGTGTCGAGCGCCCATTCGAGACACTGCGATCGCACTGCGCACTGACGGCACAGCGACTTGGCCGGCGCTGGATCATGACCACGGCGAGGAAAGAACACATCGGGATCGACCCCGACACAGCGGCCGAAGTCAGCCCACGGCGTGTCGGTGTCGGCGGTGGTGTCGCTGTCGAACTGGTGACTCATGGGACACACCATCGCAGGGGGGTGTGACAGCCATCATGTGATGTCCGTCGCCATCGCCGCACGCAGGCTGCGACGGCCGAAGGCCCCGAAGGGCACGTCTGTGTGTTCGGCCGCCCAGACGATGGTGCAGAGATGGCCGATGCACGAGGCCGCGATCAGCGCTGACCGTTCGTCGTCGGTGAGCTCGCCGTGATAGCCGTCGAAGAACGCTGCTGCGAGCTCGGGTCGTCCCCGCCACTCGTCCCACCACAGCCGGTGCAGATCGTCGTGCCAGGGTCCCACCTTGCTGTGTTCGAAATCGATCACATACATCCGGCCGTCATCGTCGACGAGCCAGTTACGCGGCTGCCAGTCGCGATGGCAGGGCACGCCGAGCGGATCGGCCTGTTGATCGAACAATGCGACCTGGTCGCGAGCGAAAGCGATCTCGTCGGCAGCGAGGATGCCAGGGGTTGCCCGTGCGATCCATTCCTCGAGCCGTTCGCGCTGACGAGCCGCGTAGTTTCGGATCGGCATGGGCGGCTGAGAACCATGCAATCGCCGGAGCAGCTGTCCAGCCTGGCGAGAGACGTCACGATCGCGACGTCTCTCGCTGTCGAGCATCAGGTGGTGGGCATCGAGCCTCGTCATGATCAGCACTCGGGCGTCATCGTCGGAGGCGATCAGCGTCGGACCACGAGCACCGAGCGCCCCGACCCAGTTGCGGTATGCGTGGAGCTCGGCCGCATACTTGCGCGGCTGGCGGTGAGCCTTGCCGATCAACCGGTGACCGTCGTGGGTCACCAGTTCGAGCACGATCGACTCGCCGTGTGGCCACGACAGGTCGGCCACAACCACACACGGGCCAACCGTCTGCGATGCAACCGCGAGGATCCGCTCCACCGCGCCGACGCTAGTTCGTGAGCTGCGTTCTTCGACGAAGCTCGGGTCCCGTCTGTCAGCGGCCGCCACGCACGGCGAGGTCGACCCGATCTGGCCATTCCGTGCCGGCAGTCGCCCCAGGACGACTGAACGCGGCCCGACGTTTGCGGCCGAGACCGCAACAGCGTTCGTTGATGCGTCGCCTGTCGGCGATGCTTTCGAGCTGTTCCTGGACCGAGGCACCCGGTCGGACTGCGTCGGCAGTGCATCCGATGTCGATGAACTTCGCATGGCCGACGAGGAGTTCTTCGCCGTTGGCCAAGGTGGTGCCGTCGGGCCGGTGGAACGTGAGTCGGCCGCCGATGTTGGCGTCGCCGGTGATCCGCCAACCGCCCTCGTGGACGAGTCGATGGTGGAACCTGCAGAGACTGACGAGGTTGCTGGCGATGGTTGGCCCGCCCTGGGTCCAGTGGGTGATGTGGTGCGAGTGGAGCCAGCCGAGCCGGTCGCATCCGGGAGCCATGCACCCGCCGTCGCGCAGACGCAATGCGCGCTGCAACTTGGCCGATGGGAACCGTCTGTTTGCGCCCAGCAGGCCATCCTCGGCACCATCGATTCGGGAGCCGTGCATCACGGCATCGCACAGGATCCTCTCGGCTGTCATGCGGGAGACGGCAGCAGGGTGGGCATCGACTCCATCGCCCGGCGCCACACAGCAAACGTCGTGACGGTCAGATGCTCGATCTGATTCGGCTTCGCGGTCGGCAAAGACCTCGGGTGTGAGGTGCAACGTCACCAGGTATTGACCATCGAATGATCCGGCGTGATCGATGTTGGCAACCGCGTGCTCGGCCATGTCGATCGCTGCGTCGGCCCGCCGAGCCGTCTGCGGAGTGTCGCGTTCGGCGGTGTTCACGAACCGGTCCACGCTTGCGATGAACGCAGCTCCCGCCTCGACAGGAACCCGGATCGTGATCACCATCGACGCATCCTCGGTGCGATACGACAGCGACCGTTCAGCGAATGCTCTAGCTTCGAGCTCATCCTCGGAAACCTCACATCTGCGAAACGAGGCGACGTACCGTTCGACCTGATTCGACGATCGTTCCAGCGCCATCGTCAACAACATGTCAGCGTTTCCAGCGGTCGCGATCCGCGTGATCGACCGCACCTTTGCGTACGACAGCACGCCTGCCGACATCGCCACGGCGAACAGCGGGAACTGTTCCAACGCGTGGGCGACGCGAACCTTCTCGTGCGCTGTGGAACGGTCGAGCCCGACCCTGGCCTGCAACCACTTCGCGCACGAGACACTTCCGTGTCGAGCCCAACCCTGCTGCCGATCGAACTCGGCGATCATCCGCAACCAACGGGCATCGGCCGCAGTCATGTTCGCCGCCCAACTGCAGATCTCGTACTCCAACGATTGAACGGACCACGCCTCGAACGTGCGCTCGAACACGCTGTCGAACGAGCTGGCGATCGGTGCGAAATCCACGTCGGCGAAGGCTTGCGAAACGCTCATTGGAGCATCATCGCAACGGGGTGTGACATCCGCAGGATGGTCAGCCATCATGTGATCGGAGCGTCTCGGAGTCTTCCCAGGACGACTGGCCGAACAGCCATCGGCTCCGGCGGGCCGTCAGCTGCGGCGGTCGCGCAAGAACTGAAAGCGATCGCGGGTTGCAGCAACGGTGTCTGCGCTGATGTCGGCAAGCAGGATGCTCTCGCTGCGCGACGCAGTAGCGAGCAGTTCGCCGAGCGGGTCGATGATCCGGCTGTCGCCGCTGTAGGTGAGCCCCCCACCTTCGCCGACCCGATTGCAGCCGATGACATAGGCCTGGTTCTCGATCGCCCGGGCCTGGAGCAGCGCCTGCCAGTGGGTCCGCCGAGCCGCGGGCCAGTTGGCCGGCACGAGGAACAGATCGGTCTGCGTCGCGAGCTGCCAGAACTCATCGGCGAAACGCAAGTCGTAACACACGAGCGGGCTGACCCGCAGTCCCTCGATCTCGATCGTGATCAGGTCCGTGCCGGCCCGGAAGTGCTTGTCCTCGCCGCCGAACGTGAACGGATGGATCTTGCGGTAACGGTGGACCGCGCCCTCGGGACTGGCGATCACGAAACTGTTGTACGGACGTTGGTCGTCGATCGATGCGTCGGTGGGAATCTCCGGGCATGTGCCACCGACCCACAGCCCATTGGCCGCGGCCTGCTGGATGATGAACTGCGACGACGGACCACCCTCTGGTTCCCCGATCGCCCGATCGGTCACGAACCCGGTGCTGAACGTTTCGGTCAACAGCGCGAGTCGCGCTCCGGACGCCGCTGCACCGGCGATCAACGGGGCGAGATGCTCGAAGTTTGCCTGCGGATCACCCCACACGATGTCGTGTTGGATCGCCGCGACGCGGACGGAATCTGCGGGAGTGACTGCTGTCATCGAGCAAGTCCCTTCAATCGAGTGACTGCTTCGTCGAGGATCTCGAACCGTTTGCTGAACGCGAACCGGACGAGATGACGGCCACGCCGGGGGTCGGTGTAGAAGACCTCGTTCGGGATCGCGACGACGCCACACAGCGCCGGCAGCTCGCGACAGAACGCGTAGCCATCCCCGTCGGCGCGCAGCGGACGGATGTCGACGGTGACGAAATACGTGGCCTGCGGATGGAAGACATCGAACCCGGCCTCGACCAGGCCCGCACACAACCGGTCGCGCTTGGCCTGCAGGTCGGCAGCGATGTCGATGAAGAACTGATCGGGCAGCCGAAGGCCGACCGCGATCGCCGGTTGGAACGGTCCGCTGTTGACGTAGGTGAGGTACTGCTTGGCCGTGCGGACCGCGGCGACGAGTTCCGCCGGACCAACGACCCAGCCGACCTTCCAGCCCGTCGTGTTGAACGTCTTGCCCCCGCTCGAGATCGTGACCGTGCGTTCGCGCATCCCGGGGAATGTGGACAGCGGGATGTGCTCCAACCCGTCGAACACGAGATGCTCGTAGACCTCGTCGGTGACCACGATCAGGTCGTGCTCGATCGCGATGTCGGCAATGGCCTGCAACTCGTCGCGGTCGAACACCTTGCCGGTCGGGTTGTGCGGCGAATTGAGCAAGATCAGCTTGGTCCGCGGCGAGATGGCCGCGCGCAGTTCGGCGATGTCGGCCGCATAGTCGGGCGGATGCAGGGTGACCGGCCTGATCGTCGCCCCGGACATCGCTGCGCAGGCCTGATACATGTCGTAGGTGGGTTCGAAGCACACCACTTCGTCACCGACGTCGAGCAGTGCGATCAGCGTGCTCGCCAGCGCTTCACTGGCGCCACACGTGACGAGCACTTCGGTGTCAGGGTCGAACTGCAGCCCGTAGAACCGCTGCTGGTGCTCGACGATCGCGTGCCGCAACGTGGGCACACCGATCAGCGGCGGGTATTGATTATGCCCGGTGTTGATCGCGTCGATCGCGGCGTCGAGGACCTCGCGTGGACCATCGGTGTCAGGGAATCCCTGGCCGAGGTTGACCGCATCGGTCGCGAGTGCAAGTGCTGACATCTCACCGAAGATGGTGGTGCCGAGGCCCTGCAGGCGAGCGGAGAGATAGGGCTGGCGATCGCTCATTGCACGTGCTCCGGTCCGAACGAGTGGGGCAGCAGCCCGCCGAGAGTGAAGGTCTCGCGGACACCCTTGCCGTCGGCCGCGTAGATCGGGATGTCCAACGACGATGCGAACTCACGGATCCGCTGACGACATCCGCCGCAGCACGTTCCGAGTTCGTCACCGTCGCACACCGTCAACACGGCCACGATTTCTCGTTCGCCGCCCATGCACATCGCTGCGATCGCCCCCGCTTCGGCGCAAAAGCCCTGCGGGTAGGCCGCATTCTCGACGTTGCACCCGGCGTAGACGGTGCCGCTCGGCGTGAGCATCGCGGCTCCGACGCGATAGTTGGAATACGGCGCGTAGGCATGCTGCTGGGCAGCGAGTGCCGCCTCGAACATCGCCTGCACGACCGATCCAGCGACGGGAGTCTCCATCACCCCGACGCTACCCGGACCAGGTAACTTCACGAAGATGCGAGTAGCGATCAGCACCGGCGGGGGCGATGCGCCGGGCCTCAATGCGGTGATCCGGGCGGCGACGCTGTCAGCCATTCGCCGGGGGTGGGAGGTGGTCGGCATCCGTGAGGGATTCACCGGGCTGCTGAATCCGGGGAAATACCCTGGCGGCGGTGGCGTGTTCCACATCAATCGCGACGATGTGCGCGGCATCGGCCACCTCGGCGGCACCATCCTCGGTAGCACCAACATCGGCAATCCCACCGACTACCCGGTCTTACAGCCCAATGGCACCTGGATCAGCGTCGACCGCACCGACGAACTGGTCGATATGTTTGCCAAGGCCGGCATCGACGCGCTGATCAGCATCGGCGGGGATGGCTCGCTGGCCATCGCCCGCCGGTTGTCCGAGGCAGGGCTCAAAGTGGTGGGCGTGCCGAAGACGATCGACAACGACCTCGACAAGACGGCGTCGACATTCGGCTTCAACACTGCGGTCGAGTTCGCGACCGAATGCATCGATCGTGTCTTCAGCACCGCCACGTCGCACAACCGGGTGATGGTCGTCGAGGTGATGGGTCGCTACGCCGGGTGGATTGCTCTGCATTCGGGCATCGCCGCTGCCGCCCACGCGATCCTGATCCCCGAGATCCCGTTCGATCTGTCGAAGGTGGCCGAGATGATCATTCACCGCGGCACACGCAAGGCCAACTTCGCGATCGTGGTCGTGGCCGAAGGCGCGGTCCCGGCCGGAGGCACACGTTCGGTCATCGGCAAGGCGATTGGCCAGGCCGAGAAGCTCGGTGGGATCGGCGGGCGGGTCGCCGCCGAACTAGCCGAGTTGACCGGCAAGGAGAGCCGCACCGTGGTGCTCGGACATCTCCTTCGGGGCGGTTCACCGACCTCGTTCGACCGGCTCCTGGGGACCCGATTCGGCGCAGCAGCGGTGCGTGCGCTCGATGAGGGCCACCACGGAATCATGGTCGCGCTCAACCCGCCAGTCGTCGACTATGTGCCACTCGCCGAGGCCACCAACCGGCTGAAGACGGTAGATCCCCTGTCCGACACGGTGATCTCGGCCAAAGATCTCGGGATCAGCTTCGGCGATTGAGAAGCAGACCCGAACTACGGTGAGCACGGTGTCCTCACCCAGTCTCATGTCCACCCGCTTCGATCGCCGCTGGCCAGCCGCCGAGCGCGCCCTGCGGGCCGTCTACGGCGGCGCCCTCGACGGCTTCCGCGACCGCATCGTCGCGACTCTGAACGAATTCGCCCAAGCTCGCAGCGACGAGTTGCGACAACTCGACCTCCGTCGCGAGGCCGAGCCGATGTGGTTCCAACATCAGCGGATGATCGGCTACGTCGCCTATACCGATCGGTTCGCAGGCCGTCTCGACGGCATCGCCGAGCGAATCGACTATCTCAGCGAACTCGGTGTCACGTATCTGCACCTGATGCCGCTGTTGCTGCCGAGGCCCGGTGACAACGACGGCGGTTACGCGGTCGCCGACTACGACCACGTCGACCCGACGGTCGGCTCGATGGCCGATCTGGAAACGCTCGCCGGTCGGTTGCGCGACCGCGGGATCAGTCTCTGCATCGACGTGGTGATGAACCACACCGCCCAGGAGCACCCGTGGGCCGTTGCTGCGCAGGCCGGTGATGCCGCCAAGCACGCGTACTACATCACCTTCCCCGATCGCACCCTGCCCGATCAGTACGAGGAGACCCTGCGCGAAGTGTTCCCCGAGTTCGCCCCTGGCAATTTCACACTGGTGGATGGTCGTTGGGTGTGGACCACATTCAACGAGTTCCAATGGGACCTCGACTTTGCGAACCCCGACGTGTTCATCGAAATGCTCGCCGTCATGCTGCGACTTGCCAACCGAGGCGTCGAGGTCCTGCGGCTGGATGCGGCGCCGTTCATCTGGAAGCGGCTCGGTACGGACTGTGAGAATCAACCAGAGGTGCACCACCTGCTCAGCGCGTACCGCGCCCTGACGGCGATCGTGGCCCCCTCGCTGCTCTTGCAGGCCGAGGCGATCGTTCCGCGTGAGCAACTCGTCGCCTATCTCGGGGCCGAACTCGAGCCGGGCGATCCGCAGCGCAACGAGTGCAACCTGGCCTACAACAACCAGTTGATGGTGCAGTTGTGGAGCAGTCTCGCCGCGACCGACGGTCGGTTGATGAGCAACGTCCTCGCGTCGATGGGTCAGGCGCCGCACGACTCGGCCTGGTGTACCTATGTGCGCTGCCACGACGACATCGGTTGGGCGATCACCGGCGACGATGCGGCCAGCGTCGGCTGGGACCAGTTCGCCCATCGCGACTTCCTCAACGAGTTCTACAGCGGCGACTACGCGATGTCGTACGCCCACGGCGCCAAGTTCCAGGAGAACGACGAAACCGGCGATGCCCGCATCTCGGGCACGACCGCCTCGCTGTGCGGCATCGAGGACGCACTGCTGCGCGATGACGACGCCGCGCTCGACGCTGCACTGAAGCGAATGGAGTTGCTGTACGCGGTCACCTACGCGTACGGCGGCATCCCGCTGCTCTACATGGGTGATGAGATCGGGCTCCGCAACGACACCGACTGGTCGGCCGATCCGGTCCACGCCGACGACAACCGCTGGATGCACCGGCCCCACATGGATTGGGCAGCGGCCGACCGGCGCTCGGTCGATGGCTCACTCGAACAGCGGGTGTTCTCGATCTTCACCCGCCTCGCAACGGCTCGGGCCTCGCTGCCCGAAGTGCGCGCCGGCGGCACGGTCGACATCTTGCGCCAGGGTGATGACCGTCTGTTCGCGTTCGCCCGTCGACACCGGCGCGAGAACCCGATGTGGATGGTGGCCAACTTCGGTGATCGAACCCTCGTCGTCAAGCCGCAGCAGCTCTACACCCACCACGTCCTGCCTGCCCGGTGTGTGCTCAGCGGAGCCGACGCCGACATGATCGACGATGTGATCACCCTGCCCCCACTCGGTTGGGTCTGGCTGACCCGCTGACTCTCGGTATGGCCGAGGCGGCGGGTGTCAACTCAGCCGAGGCTGGTGCCGAGGATGCTGATGAAGCTGACCATCTCGCCGGGGAAGCCGCCGAGGTTGTGAGTCAGGGCCAGGTCGCGCTCGCCGTAGGTGCTGATCCGTCGCTCTGGCGGGGCCTCACCGCGCAGCTGGAGCCACGCTTCGTACATCATCCGCAGCCCGCTCGCGCCGGTCGGGTGTCCGAAGCTCTTCAGGCCACCATCGGGGTTGACCGGCAGATCACCGTCGAGGTCGAACGATCCGGCCTCGATCTCGCTCCAGGCGGTGCCCCGTTCGCAGAAACCGAGATCTTCCATCAGCACCAGTTCGGTCGGGGTGAAACAGTCGTGGACCTCGGCCATCGCCAACTGGTGGCGGGGGTCGGTGATGCCGGCCTGGGCATAAGCATCCTCAGCGCAACGGACAATTTCGGGGAACGTCGTGTAGTCGTAGGACGGGTCCATCAACCCGCTGCCGTTGCCGGCCACCAAGCTCAGCGCCTTGATGTACAAGGGCCGATCGGTATATCGGTGGGCGTCCTCGGCCCGCACCACGATCGCAGCGGCCGCGCCATCGGCAACGCCGGCGCAGTCGAACACCGACAGGTCACCGGCGACGACGGGCATCGCGCACAACTGGTCGACACTCATTTCCTTGCGGAACTGGGCGAGTGGGTTCTTGGCCCCATTGGCATGATTCTTCGACGCGATCCGGGCCAGAACCCGCTTGAGATGGGCTCGGTCGACGCCGTACTTCTGCGCATACGCTGGCGCGACCATCGAGAACATCGCGGCTGCGGTGAGGGTGCGCGACGTGCCGTCGTTCGGCACCGGAAACGCATTGAGTCCCTGCATCCCGCTGTCTTTGACCTTCTCCGCACCGATCGCCATCGCACTGTCGTAGGCGCCGCTGGCGACGGCGTAGCACGCCTGTCGCAGCGCCTCGGATCCGGTTGCGCAGTAGTTCTCGACGCGGGTGACCGGCTTGCCTTCGAGTTGGAGGGGGCGGGCGAGAGCGATGCCGCTCATCGCCGATTGAGCGGTGCCGAACCAGTACGCATCGACGTCCTGTTTGGTCACTCCTGCCGACGTGAACGCCGCGTCGCTGGCATGGATCAACAGATCGTCGAGGCTCTTGTCCCAGTGCTCGGCAAATCGGGTGCAGCCCATCCCGATGATCGCGACGCGGTCCTTGATCCCGTGTGAAGCCATCTCAGCTCTCCTCGTTTCCAGCGGCGACAGCGGCGGTGTGAGCGGTGTCGCGGATCGGACGTGCCTTCCAGAAATAGTTGTGCACGCCGTCGGATGTGAACAGACGGCGGAATGTCATCTCGACCCGCCCGCCGATCTCGACCTCGGCCGCATCGACATCGGTGAGCTCGATCGGCAGTCGCCCGCCACCATCGAAGTCGACGACTGCGAACACCACCGGCGGGTTGAGCGAATACGAGAGCTTGTCGATCGTGTACGTCGCGATCGTTCCGAGCGCTGCGGCCATCGGGCGTCGCTCGGCATCGAGTTGTGACGGCGGCAGGTGCACCTCGCCGTCGGTGTCGACGCTGCCAACGAAGCCGAACTTCCAGTCACGGGCGCGGTTGGCTGCCGTCGCCGACGGTCTCGGGGGCTCAGGTCGTCGCGGCGGTTCCACGGTGAGGTTGCCGCGCCAGGCGAGGAACTTGCCGTATGCGATCGGACCGCCACCGGCGATCTGGGTCGCGATCGAGCGGGCGGGGACGAACGACGCGATCGCCGACGTCGTGCGGAACAGCAGCACTTCGGCACCATCGGCGAGCACCACGAGTGCGATCAGTTGATCAGGCCGGGAACGTTCGAGCGCCGCGCTCAACAACAGCGCCGGCGACGCAGCACCCGTGTTCCCGACCGTCGCAGCCATTGTGTCGACGATCGCATCGGCACGGACGCCGAGACTGCGGGCGACGCTCGTGTTGGCCCGGTCGTGGGTACCGGCGACGACGAGATGATCGATCGCCGCGACTTCGATGTCGGCCGCAGCGAGCGCAGCCTTCCAGGCAATCGGCGCGAGCGCTGCGTAGCGGGTCTCACCGAACCGCTCTTCCCACAGCTTCGAGCGACTGTCACCTGGTGTGCGCCAACGGTCGAGGAACTCTTCCGTCGCGACGCCTCGACCGACGAACTCGGCGAGCACTGGCCCGTCGGAGTCGCTTCCGATCACGAGCGCAGCAGCAGCGTCGCCACCGTTGGCCTCGTCGCCGGAGCCCGGCAGTCCCCCACGCAGATCGCTGGCAACGACGAGGGCCGGCGCGTCACTGGAGAGCGCAGCGCGTAGCGCGCCCAGCGTCGACTTCACCGAACCGAGCGTGTCGTAGGCGGCGACTTCGCCGGCCAGCCGCAACGCAGCGTGCACCGTGGTGGCATTGGTCTTGTCGAAGTAGGGCGCCGCGACCGTACTCATCCACACCGATCCGAGGGCGATATCGGGCACCGGTGCGAGGGCTCGCCGGGCGGCCTCGACACCCATCGTCGTCGCGTCCTCGTCGAACGATGCGACGGTTCGGTGTCCCTTGCCGCCGCCGATCCCGGCAATCGCCGCGATCGTGCTGCGGTCGAGCCGCCGGTATGGGAGATGGATGCCCCACGAGAGGATGCCTCTCATTGGTCAGGTCGATTCGGCTGGTTCATCTGACGCACCGTCAGATTCTGGCGCACGCGGCGGCCCGATGCGTATTCCTGGGTACGGCGTCATCAATTCCTCCCGCCACGACGTGACGAATTGGCGAGCGGTTCGACGCCACGCAACAAGCCGATCATCGGCATCGGACGTGCCGAGCCGGGCCGCGTGTTCGGCTCGTTGCAACCGCACGTGGGCGTCGACCGACCCGGCCCAGACCGTGATTGCCTCGGTGTCGGTCAACAGCGTCTCGTAGAGCCCGGTCGCGGTGAAGCCGTACTCCCCCATCAGCGCCACCCGCAGGTCGCGGACAGCGGCGAGGAACTCGATCGCTGAACCAGGTCGAACCGTGTTGATCTCGTGTGCGAACAGTGCGGCTTGCACGCCTTCGCCGACCAGCGTTTCCGTCGTCGGCCCGCCCGGCACGCCGGCCAGCAATCGATCGAATCCGCCGGAGCGCGACTTGAACGCCTCGTCCCACCACGCTGTCAGCGCACTGTTCGCGCTGCGTTTGAGATTGAGCCGATCGACCGACCGCTGCCAGCCGTCCCAGCCATCGGGGACGTCCCAGATGTTGATCACCTGCGGCCAACGACCGGTGATACCCATCACGTACCACGTGCCCTGGAGCACGTAGTGGTTCTTCTCGTCGCCGCTTGCACCCAGGGTGTGCTCCATGTAGGGGGCCGCTCCCTGACCGACGATGTCGATGGTCTCGTGGAGGTACAGCGCAGGCAGCGGCGAGGTCACCCCCGGATTTGTTCTCACCTCAGAGTTATAGTCGCCCGGATGAACGAATATGACGTCGCGTCAGAACCCAGCGGGGACGACGAAATTTCGGACCTCGGGGTCGCCACGATCCCCGCCGTGGTCGACCGCGCCGTTGCCTTGTACGGCGATCGCGAGGCGTTCGTCGGCGACGGCGTGCGCCTGTCGTACAGCGAACTCGCCGCCGAAGTCGATCGCGTCGCGAAGGCGTTGCTCGCCGCCGGGGTCGACACCGGGGACCGCGTCGGGATCTGGGGCCCCAACAGTCTCCGCTGGTTGTTGAGCGCCCTCGCGACCTACCGGATCGGCGCCACCGTGGTGCCGATCAACACCCGCTTCAAGGGATCCGAAGCCGCGTATGTGTTGGGCACCGCCGGCGCTCGCGTACTGCTGACCGTCACCGACTTCCTCGACACCGATTACCCCGGTCTGCTCGTCGGCAACAACACGGTCCATTCGCTGAAGTCGATCGTCGTGATGTCCGGCGACGCCGGAACGAACCTCGCGTGGGACGACTTCGTTGCCGCGGGAGTCGACGTACCTGACGCCGAAGTGACCATCCGCTCGGCGGCGATCAATCCTGACGACCTCAGCGACATCATGTTCACGAGCGGCACCACCGGCCAGCCCAAGGGGGCGATGCTGACCCATGCCGCAACCGTTCGTGGATTCGATGCGTGGGCAACCGTGGTCGGTCTGCGCGACACCGATCGATATCTGATCGTCAACCCGTTTTTCCATACGTTCGGGTTGAAGTCCGGCATCGTCGCCGCGTTGATCAAGGGCGCGACCATCGTGCCGCTGAAGATGTTCGACGTGCGAGCTGCAATGCAGATGATCGAAGACGAGCGGATCTCGATGCTTCCCGGTCCGCCATCGATCTACCAGACGATTCTCGATCACCCCGATGTCGCGTCGTTCGACCTGTCGTCGCTGCGCCTTGCGGTGACCGGCGCGGCGCCGGTGTCGGTCGAACTCATCCGGCGGATGCGCGAGGAGTTGCACTTCGAAACCGTGGTCACCGGCTACGGCCTCACCGAGAGCACGGGCATCATCACGATGTGCCGCCATGCAGACCCGGACGAGACGATCTCGCAGACGTCCGGCCGAGCAATTCCGGGGATGGAAGTGCGACTCGTCGACGACAGCGGGAACGATGTCGCGGTCGGAACACCGGGCGAGGTCCTGGCCCGGGGCTACACGATCATGCGCGGCTACTTCGCCAACCCGGAAGCGACCGCCGAGACGATCGATGCCGACGGCTGGCTGGCCACCGGCGACATCGCCGTCGGTGACGAACGGGGCTACATCCAGATCACCGACCGCAAGAAGGACATGTTCATCATGGGCGGGTTCAACGCCTACCCTGCCGAGATCGAGCGGGCGTTGAGCACGTACCCCGGTGTCAGCCAGGTGGCCGTCATCGGCGTACCCGACCAGCGGATGGGCGAGGTTGGCAAAGCGTTCATCGTCGCCAAACCCGGAGCCGAGATCGTACCCGACGACGTCATTGC
The DNA here is from genome assembly GCA_039920665.1 of Ilumatobacteraceae bacterium. Classification (GTDB taxonomy): domain Bacteria; phylum Actinomycetota; class Acidimicrobiia; order Acidimicrobiales; family Ilumatobacteraceae; genus WLMZ01. The sequence goes on along the minus strand of JBDSDH010000084.1, from coordinate 14,607 downwards.
CTGGTGCCGCAGCTCGATGGCGAACTACAAGGTGCCGCGCTTCGTCGAGGTCGTCGATGCAATGCCGATGAACGCCAGCGGCAAGATCCTCAAGTTCGAGCTCCGCAACCGATCGTGACCGCTGGCCAGGCAGTGGCAGCCGGCGAGTCCGCGCGTGGCCGCAAGGACCAGCTGCTCCACCAGTCCAAGGCCGAGGCGGCGCGTGATCACTGGTTCGCCGCGGTCAACAACCACGGTGGTCTCGGTCGCTGGGGTTACGTCGAGATCTCCAACATGGACCACGCCCACTCCGCGCTCGACAACGCGATCGCCGCGCTGCTGGCCGTCGATCCGGGACGGCGCTGGCACGTTGACTCCATCTGCGACGAGGACGCCGGTGGCAATTTCGTTGATCGCGAGCTCGTCATTTTCGATGTTGATGGCCATTGGGCTGCGGTGATGGCGTAGATCGCGAGGGTCGTCGACAGCGAGCTCAAGATCCTCCTCACTTCGGCCGGGGCGATCCTCATCATGGTTCTCGAGGATCAGCCCGCGTGGGCACCGCACATGCGGTCGAGGACTCCGCTCAGAAGTGCCGCGAAGCGGCACTTCGTCGACCCGTCGCTCGCCACCGCAGCGCTGTCGGTGAACCCGGAGGCACTCATCGCAGACTCAGTGCAATGGGGCGCGTTCGAGGTGAAGCTCGGGGCAGGCCATACGGATCAAGGTGCGGCATCCCTCACCAAGTTCGCCTCATTGGTCGACACGGATCGGGTGGGCCCGCCGACGGTGCTGGCGGTCATCACCGGGGACGGCTACGGCTACCGACGCCATGATGGCGGGTCAGTCATACCGATAGGAGCTCTGGGCCCGTAGGTCGGGCGTCGTCTACAATCCTTGCCGTGCGACGGCCTGTTGATCCCATGGACGGTCTGGGGGAACTCGCCGCACTCTGGGGTGCGACGAGCGCCGATGAGTTGCACCGAGTACTCGTGTTGCGCCCGGTGATTCGCCGGAGCGTGGATGCGCACGAGCCCTTCGGCCTGTTGGCCAAGCACCACGAGATCGAGCCTGAAACATCAGTTGTGACGGCCATGTTGTTGCTGACCGATCCCCGGTGGCGCGACGGGGTCCCGCAGCTCGTGCGCCGGATCGAGGACGAGGCGATTCTCGACGACGAAGCGCTCGATCTCCTCGCTCGGACATTCATCAGCGGCGACAAGGCGCTGTATTGGGTGCTTCCCGATGACTGGTTCGGTGGCGCGGAACTGAGCATCGACCTCGGTGAGGAGCCGGCGCCGGTCGACCAGCCCACCGATGACGATGACGATGACGATGACGGCCCGACGGTGGTGCGTCGCGAGCTGCCGCCTGCGCTGCGGCGGTGGGCCGCCGGCCGAGTGGTCAGGCGCAACCCGAATTCTTGGGGTGCGGTGTTCGGTCGCGCTCGAGCGCTGGACAAGCGTTCTGCCGCTGCGATCATGAGTGGCCTGCTCGACGAGGTCGACTCGATTCCGGCTCCGGCCCGGCGACTGTTGATCGGGGCCGCACTCGACAGCCCTGACCACGCGGTGCGGCGTGCCGGACTCGAACTCTTCGCGGTGACCGACGGTGTCGACGCGGCGTACGCCCGCGCGATCAGCGACCCGAAGCGAAGATCCGAGCTCGGGCCGAAGAGATCATCGGACGAACGGCTCCAGCGTCGCCCGACGAGCCACCGAACGGTCGATCGAGTCGAACGGTCGGAGCGACGAGGCAGGACCCACCGACGCTGTTCTGACGACCGTCGTTCCCGTCACCCAGTCTTCCCGGGAAGACTTTTCGATCGCTTTCGGCGTATGGCGGTCGTTCCGGTCGGCGTGGCCGATGCCCACGAGTTCGTGACTCCAGAGGTCGAGCACCAACGTCGTTGTCGTGGAACTGCTCGACCGTGGCCTGGATCCGCAGCTGGTATGGAAGGGCAAGAACGACACCGACCTGATCGCGCTGTGGATGGTGGACACCAACGGTTCAGTGCAACTCGAGACCCGCGAGTTCACCATCTTCGCGCCAGCGTTCGAGGACCTTGATGAACGCCGAACCGCCGCCGCCGTAGCTGGAGTTGCGGGTGCTGCGATCGCCGGGCTTGCCCTCGTTGTTGTAATAACCGGGCGTGCACGATTCGAGGAACTTCCGATTGTTGACCGAGAGCTTGACGATCGTGTCGACCCACTCTGCTTCGGCTTGCTCGGATGCCTCGACGACGGTGGCACCGCGCTTGGCGGCCTCGGCGATGATGTAGGCGAGATGGCGTGACTGGGCGTCGAGCATGTGCGGGAAGTTGACCGTGAAGCCGGCCTGGATGTTGCTGACGATGAAAACGTTGGGGAACCCGCGACTGTGCATCCCATGGAGGGTCATCGCCCCATCGGCCCAGCGCTCGGTGAGCGTGATGCCGTCACGACCGATCAGTTCGTAACCGGAACGGCGGGTGTACTCGGTACCAACCTCGAAGCCGGTCGCGTAGATGAGGCAATCCAGCTCGTACTCGACGCCGTCGACCACGACACCCTTGGGTGTGATCCGCTCCACACCGCGACCGTGGGTGTCGACGAGCGTGACGTTGTCGCGGTTGTAGGTCGGCAAGTAGTCGTCGTGGAAGCACGGCCGCTTGCAGAACTGGCGGTAATACGGCTTGAGTGCCTCGGCGGTCGAAGGATCGGCCACGAGTTCCTCGACCCGCGCCCGGATCTGTTCCATCTTCTCGAAGTCAGCCAACTCCAGCGTGTTCAATAGCGTCTCGGCACTCAGATCACCGTCGTTGCGTTGGCGAACCATCACGAGCAACTTGCCGATGATGTCGGTCCAGCCATCGTTGACCATGTCCTCGGGCTCGAAACCTCCGGAAACGAGCGTGTTGAAGTTGTCCATCCGCCGCCGCTGCCAGCCGGGCTCGAGGTTGGCTGCCCACTCCGGCTCGGTCGGTCGGTTGTTACGGACGTCGATCGACGAGGGCGTGCGCTGGAACACGTACAGGTGCTCGCTGCCCTCACCGATATGGGGAACGCACTGCACGGCAGTCGCGCCCGTGCCGATGATGCCGACCTTCTTGTCGTGGAGCTTGTCGAGACCGCCGTCGGAGTTGCCGCCGGTGTAGTCGTAGTCCCAGCGACTGGTGTGGAACGTATGGCCATCGAAGGTCTCGATGCCGGGGATCGCCGGCAACTTCGGACGGTGCAGCGGACCGTTGGCCATGCACACGAACCGGGCTCGGATCGCGTCGCCACGATTGGTCGAGATGACCCAGCGGTTGTCACTGTCGTCCCATCGCAGTTCGGTGACCTCGGTCTGGAAACAGGCATTGTCGTACAGGTCGTAGTGACGGCCGATCGCCTGGCAATGGGCGAGGATCTCGGGGGCGTGGGTGTACTTCTCCTTCGGCATGAAGCCGATTTCTTCCAGGAGCGGCAGGTAGATGTAGGACTCGACGTCGCACATCGCGCCCGGGTACCGGTTCCAGTACCACGTACCCCCGAAGTCGCCGCCCTTCTCGATCACCCGAATGTCGTCGACCCCGGCTTCGCGCAGGCGTGCCCCGGCCAACAGGCCACCGAACCCACCACCGACCACGACCACGTCGACCTCATCGGTGAGCGGTTCGCGCTCGGACAGATCGACGTAGGGATCGACGAGGTAGCGGGCGAAGTCACCGACGACTTCGAGATACTGCTCGTTGCCGTCGGCCCGCAAGCGCTTGTCGCGCTCTTCGCGGTACTTGTCGCGCAGTGCATCCGGATCGAAATCCACAGTGGCCGACATGACCCGTTTCTAGTCCCCTCCCCCGCAGTCCTGCGATCCGTGACGCCGACCGGAGTTTGTGTCAGCGCCCAAGCCAGAGTCTGGACTGTGCGCTGACACAAACCGAAGAGGCTCCTCGCACGTTGTCGATTGGCGCGCAGCGGTCTTGAATGACGGGCATGACCGGCATCGGTCGTCCCTTCGGGACGAGCGCGACAGGTCAGCGCGAGGCATCACCTCGTCGGTTCAACACCGGTGTCGCCAATGACGACATGCTTCGTAGCCGAGACCAGAGCGGCAACCGAGTCGACCCGAAACACTTCCACGCATTGCAGGAACTGATTGCTGATGTCGGCGATCCCGTTTGGGCGTGCGGACCCACCGCAGCGGCATTGCACCCGTACGACGAGTTCGTGCTCGCCCCACCGTTCAGTCTGCTGATCCCTCGAGGCCGACACGTCAACCGCATCGGCCACATCATCCACACGACGACGGTGCTCGACCCGATCGATCGCGAGGAGACGCTCGGGATCCCGGTGACGGCCCCGGCGAGAACCGTGATCGATCTGTCGCGGACCGAATCCAGCGCGCGACTCACTCTCGCCATTGATTCCGGTCTCCGTGACCTCAAGTTCACCGAAACCCACCTCCACACACGGATCGCGACGCTGCGGTCGAGTGGCCGATTCGGGATCCCGCTCCTGCTCCGGGTGATCGAGGGGGTGGAGGTGACGCGAGGTGGTCACAGCTGGCTCGAACGACGGTTCTTCGAACTCTGCGACGAGCACGCCCTGCCGATTCCGGCTCCTCAGGTCGTGCTCACGAAAGCCAAGGACAAGCTCGTCCGCGTCGATTTCCGCTTCCCCGGCACTCCGGTCGTCGTCGAGGTGCTCGGCTATCGCTACCACCGCACGCCGTCACAAATGCAGCGAGATGCCGAGCGACTGAATCAGCTGATCCTGGAGGGTTACCTGCCGTTGCAGTTCACGTACCTGCATATCACCGAGAGCCCACGGTGGGTCGTCGAACAGGTGCAGACCGCGCTGGCGAAGGATCCCTTCGGGTTTTGTGTCAGCGCACAGAGCAGAGTCTGATCTGTGCGCTGACGCAAACCGAGGAACAGCGGACGTCGTGGTTGCGCAGAACCGAAAATCGACGGGTGGGCTATGCGCGGCCGAGGGCTTCGGCTTCCGCGGCGATGGTGGTGCTCTCGCCGTGGCCGGTGTGGACGATGGTGCTCATCGGCAGGCTGAACAGCTTGCGACGGATGCTCTCGACGATGGTGCCGTGGTCGCTGTGACTGCGACCGGTGGCACCGGGGCCACCGCAGAAGAGGGTGTCGCCGCTGAACACGACGTCGTTGCCGTCGGCACCGGCGCCGACAACGTGGAAGCAGCAGCATCCCGGCGAGTGACCGGGCGTGTGCATCACGCCGAGCTGAGCGCCACCCGCACGGAGCACGTCGCCATCACCGAGCGACTTGTCGGGCGCGATGTCGGGGTAGACAACGTGCCAGAACATCAGGTCGGCCGGATGCAGATAGATCGGGGCGTCGGTGACATCTTGCAGCGCGATTGCTGCGTTGATGTGGTCGTTGTGGCCGTGGGTCAGGGCAATCGCCCTGACATGTCGATCATGGATCGCGTCGACGATCGGCTGGGCATCGTGGGCGGCATCGATGACGATGACTTCCTTCTCGTTGCCCACCAGCCAGATGTTGTTCGTGACTTCCCACTCTCCGCCGTCGAGGGCGAAAATGCCGTTGGTCGTGATGAGTTCGATCGAGGGTGTCTTGATGAACGGCATCAGATCACCACGACGCTACGCAGGACTTCGCCGCGCTCCATCTTGTGGAACGCGTCCTCGACATCGCCGAGGCCAATGAGTTCGGAAACGAAGTCCTCGAGCGGCAAACGACCCTGCAGGTGCAGTTCGACGAGCATCGGGAAGTCGCGGCTGGGGAGACAGTCGCCGTACCAGCTCGGCTTGAGCTGACCTCCACGACCGAAGAAGTCGATCATCGGGATGTCGGGCATTGTCATCGTCGGTGTGGGTACGCCGACCTGGACGACCGTGCCGGCGAGATCACGGGCGTAGAACGCCTGGCGGAGCACCTCGGGGTGGCCGACTGCTTCGATGCACACGTCGGCTCCGTTGCCGCCGGTGGCGGCCTGGATCTCGGCGACCGCATCGACCTTGGAACCATTGACCGTATGGGTGGCACCGAACTGCTTGGCCCATTCCAGCTTCCGGTCGTCGAGGTCGACCGCGATGATGGTGGTCGCACCAGCAAGCTTCGCTCCGGCGATCGCCGCATTGCCGACACCACCGCAACCGAACACCGCGACGCTGTCGCCGCGCTGCACTTCGCCGGTCAGCATCGCTGCACCGATCCCGGCCATCACGCCACAACCGAGCAGGCCCGCGACTTCGGGCTTGGCGGCTGGGTTGACGGGCGTGCACTGGCCGGCAGCGACGAGTGTCTTCTCGGCGAAGGCACCGATACCGAGCGCCGCAGACAGCGGTGTGCCGTCTTCGAGCGTCATCTTCTGCGTCGCATTGAACGTGTTGAAGCACAGGTTCGGCTTGCCATTGAGGCACGAACGGCATGTGCCGCAAACCGCACGCCAGTTGAGCACCACGAAGTCGCCGGGTTTGACGTTGACGACATCGGGACCGACGGCTTCGACGATGCCGGCCGCCTCGTGGCCGAGCAGGAACGGGAACTCGTCGTTGATGCCTCCCTCGCGGTAGTGGAGGTCGGTGTGGCACACGCCGCAGGCCTGCACCTTGACCAACGCCTCACCGGGGCCGGGATCCGGAACCAGGATCGTGGTCAACTCGACGGGAAGCCCCTTGCCCTTGGCGACGATTCCTTGAACTGCGTGTGCCATGTTTGAACTCCTGCTGACGGCGAGATGCGCGGGTGAGAACGAGGACTCCGATCGGGGGCCGCAACGAGACTACTTGTCGATCGGGTCGACCGGCCGATGGCCCTGGTCGGACGGGGTGCTGCCAACCCGGTTGGCTCGGTCAGGAACGGTCGAAGTCGATGACCCGGTTCACGAATCGGGTCGGGTCGAGCAGGTGCTCGTAATGGCCCGATCCGGCGACGGCCTGCTCGACCACGGCCTGAGTGATCAGCTCTTGCAGCCACGTGGCATAGCCGGGCGGTGGCTCCATGTACTGCAGTGCGAGAAAGGGCGCAGACACCGAACCGGCGATGGTCGCAATGGTGCGGTCGAGCTCGTCGACCGATGCTTTGAACACGAGGTCCCACACGCCGAGTACGACATCTTGGCGTGGCCGCCGGTTGGCGAGGACGTGGTTCTTGACCGCTTCGGTCATGCCTTCTCCATCCATTGCGTCGAACACCATCGCGATCACGGCCGGGAACGCGTCGGGGTCACGCAGCATCGATTCGGCCGGCAGCAGCGCTGCCTGAAAGGCACTCAATTGCAACGCCTGATCGACGTCGACGATGCCGCGTGTCGGCGCACTCGCCCCGTAGGCAGTGACGACGATGCCCCCGAGCGAGTGACCGACGAGCAGCGGGTTCTCGATCCCGGCAGCGGTGACCACCGCCTCGAGGTCATGGGTCATCGCCATCGAGTCGTAGGTCTTCGCATCGCCGGACCGCCCGTGGCCGCGCAGATCGAGCGTGGTGACCCGGTAGCGCTCGGCAAGCGTCGGCGTGATCACACCCCACGTCTCGGAGCTGTCGGTCAGGCCGTGGACGAGCACGACATCGGGACCCGCGCCGACCGTCTCGTAGTGGATCTGGACGTCGTCGGACGTGGTGGTCGTTGCCATCGGCCGACCATACAGCCCACCGTCAGCCCATACTGAAGAGATGCTTCCGCTCGATGCCGTGCCATCACCCTCCGCCAAGCGGCACGCCGTGCGGGTCACCAACGACGCCCTCCGCCAGATCCGTGGTGGGCATCCGTGGGTGTTCGACGGTTCGGTCGTCGCGATCAACGACCACGGTGAGGGCAAGCCCGGCGACGTCGCCGTCGTCTTCGACGCGGATCGGCAGTTCGCAGCGATCGGGCTGTACGACCCGAGTTCACCGATCCGGATCCGGATCCTGCATCAGGGCAAGCCGCTGACCATCGACGAGGCGTGGTGGACGGCCAAGATCCGAGCCGCGACCGAACGGCGCGAACCGGTGCTGCGCGCCGGCGACACCACTGGCTATCGGGTCATCCACGGCGAGAACGACGGTCTGTCTGGTTTGGTTCTGGACCGCTACGCCGGCACGTTCGTGCTCAAGCTGTACGCCGCTTCGTGGCTGCCGCATCTCGCCACGATCGTGCCGATCATCGAACGCGAACTGCAGCCGGAGCGGTTGATCGTGCGCTTCAGCCGCGACGTCGCCGGCCAGCCGTTGTTCGGTCTTCGCGAGGGTGTTGCTCTGATCGGCGATGCGCCGACAGAACCGGTGATGTTCAACGAGCACGGGCTGATGTTCGAGGCCGATGTGATCCACGGCCAAAAGACCGGGCATTTCCTCGACCAGCGCGACAATCGCAACAAGGTGCGCCCGCTCGCAAAGGGTCTCAATGTGCTCGACCTGTTCTCGTGCACGGGCGGGTTCTCGGTGTACGCCGCCGCCGGTGGCGCAACATCGGTACACAGCGTCGATCTCAGCGCGCAGGCGCTGGAGACAGCCAAGCGCAACATGGCGCATAACGCGTTCATCAAGAACGTCGCTGCGGCCAAGCACACCACCCAGGTGGGCGACGTCTTCGATGTGCTCAAGTCCTACGTCGAGCAGAAGCGCCGCTACGACATGGTCATTGTCGATCCGCCATCATTCGCTCGTCGCAACAGCGACCATGATCGAGCACTGCATGCCTACCGGCGGCTGACTCGGCTCGCGCTCGAACTCGTTGACAACGACGGCATCCTGGTCCAGTCGTCGTGCAGCAGCCGAGTCCGCAACGACGAGTTCTTCGACGGCATCCATGCTGCCGCCGCAAGCACCCCGATCCGGGTCAGCGAGATGTTGCGCACCACCCATGGTGCCGACCACCCGATCGGCTTCCCCGAGGGCGCCTACCTCAAGACCATGTTCGCCCGCATCGCCCGCTGAAACAACGCTGTCGCGTGCAAGAATGCAGCGTGGCAGCGTCGACACCAGCAGCGAAAACAACTCCACCGGGCAAGCGCACGATCCGCCAACGACTGATCGGTGGCGAGGTGCAGCGCACCATCTTGTCGCTGTGGTTCTGGCTGACATTCGGTCTCGGTGTCATTGTCTGGCTGCCGTTGATGGCGGTCGTTCGGGTCGTCACTGCGCCGTTCGACAAGGGTCGGTATTGGACCGGCTACCTGTTCCGCAAGCTGCCGGTGGTGCATCAGCACCTCAACCCGCTGTGGACCTTCCACGTCAGTGGCGACATCCCGTCAGATCCGAGGCGGCCGTATGTCGTGGTGTCCAACCACGAGTCCTTCGTCGACATCTTGTTGATCAGCCATCTGCCGTTCGAGATGAAGTGGTTGAGCAAGGTCGAGATGTTCAAGATCCCCGTGGTTGGTTGGTTGATGACGCTCGCCAACGATGTGCGCCTCACCCGCGGCGAGGTCACCAGCGCGGCCGATGCAATGAAACAGTGCGAGGACCGTCTCGATCAGAAGGTCAGCGTGATGATTTTCCCGGAGGGAACGCGCAGCAAAACCGGCGAACTCGGCAAGTTCAAGAATGGCGCGTTCCGACTCGCGATCGACACCGGGGTTCCGATCTTGCCGGTCGCCGTGCACGGTGCCCACACTGCGCTGCGTCCCAAGGACTGGCGCATTGGTTACAGCCGCGCCGAATGCCGCGTACTGGCTCCGATCGAGACCACCGGCATGACCCACAAGGACATCTATGCCTTGCGCGATCAGGTTCGCGGCGTGATCGCCGCCGAGATCGACGTCTTGCGTGCGGAGCTCGGCAACTGACCCGTACCGTCCCCAGCGCGCCGCCAATCGCAATGCTTTGCCAACACGGCACGACGATCGAACCGCGCCGCCGTTGTCCCCGCTGTCTCCGCCACTGACATCCCGCGAATGCAGGCCTCTGCGATCGCCACCAAGATGACCGGGCAAGAAGGCCTATGCCGTTGGTCACCTTTGGGCTATCGTCCTTGCGTCTGGAAGGGGGACAGTCAACGATGTCGATGCTCGACGTACAAAATGTCTCAGTGCGCTTCGGCGGGATCGTTGCGTTGGACGGTCTGTCGTTCACCATCGATGACGGTCAGATCTGTGGTTTGATCGGGCCGAACGGCGCCGGCAAGACAACGATGTTCAACGTCATCAGCAGGATCTACGACGCCACCGAAGGTCTCGTCACCTTCAACGGTCACGATCTACTGGCCGTCCCAGCCCATGGGATCGCCAAGCTCGGGATCGCCCGCACGTTCCAGAACCTGGCCCTGTTCCCGTCGATGACCCTGCTCGAGAACGTGATGGTCGGCGCCCACAGCCAGGGCACCGCTGGTTTCTGGCGTTCGGCGTTGCGGATCGGCACCGCCAAATACGAGCGGGGTCTGCGCGACGAAGCCGGCGACCTGCTGCGCAGTCTGCAACTCGATCACCTCGCGTTCCGCCCGGCCATCGGGCTGCCGTTCGGCACCCTCAAGCGGCTCGAGATCGCCCGCGCGCTCGCCGCCAGACCGACGTTCTTGCTGATGGATGAGCCTGCATCGGGCCTCACCCACAGCGAGGTCGACGAACTGAGCGAGACAATCGTCCGAGTCCGCGACGAGTTCAAGCTCGCGGTGCTACTGGTCGAGCACCACATGGCGATGGTGATGGGAATCTCGGACAAGGTGGTTGCGATGGAGTTCGGGCGCAAAGTCGCCGAGGGCCTCCCCGATGACGTGCGCAACAACGAGCGCGTGATCGCGTCCTACCTGGGAACCTCGGCATGACCGTTCTGCTCGACATCAAGGATCTCGTCGCCGGATACGGCGCGGTGCAGGTTCTCGAAGGACTCGGTTTGCACGTCAACGAAGGTGAAGTCGCCGTCATGCTCGGAGCGAATGGAGCCGGCAAGACCACGACGATGCGGGCCATCTCGGGAATGATCGCCCGCAAGGGAACCGTCACGTTCCTCGGCAACGACATAACGACCACCGCTCCGAACGAGATCGTTCGGATGGGAATCGCCCAGGTGCCCCAAGGTCGAGGCACCTTCACCGACCTCACCGTCGAGGACAACATGCGCGCCGGTGCCTACATCCGCAAAGGTGGTGCCGACGTCGACGCCGACATTGACGAGTGGTACGACGTCTTCCCTCGCCTCCGCGAGCGCCGCAGCCAAAAAGCCGGCAGCCTGTCCGGTGGCGAGCAGCAAATGCTGGCGATCGCTCGGGCGTTGATGAGCAAACCCAAGTTGTTGCTGTGCGATGAGCCGAGCCTCGGACTGGCGCCGATCATCACCCAGGAACTGTTCGCAATCCTCGGTCGGCTCAATGCCGAGCATGGATTGTCGATCCTGGTCGTCGAGCAAAACGCCAACCTGGCTGTCCAGATCGCGCACAGCGTATTCGTGCTGGAGACCGGCACCATCGTCGCATCGGGCACCGCCGAAGAGATTGCGGCCGACGACGTCGTCCGCAAGGCCTACCTGGGCTACTGATCGAGGACGTGATATCACATGGGTGAATTCTTGCAATACGTCATCAACGGTCTCGCCCTCGGGGCCATCTATTCATTGGTCGCGTTGGGGCTGGTGGTCATCTACCGCGGCACCGGCCATCTCAACTTCGCCCAAGGCGAAATGGCACTGTTCGCGACCTTCTGTGCGTGGTGGATCTATGACCACGGCTCGACGATGTGGTTCGCCGTCATCGTCGCCGCGATCGGCGCTTTCGTCGTCGGCGGAGTGATCGAATTCGGATTGATGCGCCCAGCCGGCAAGAAGTCGCCGCTGGCCGTCGTGGTCGTGTCGATTGCGATGTTCCAGGGCCTCAACTCGTTCACCACGCTGTTGTTCAAGGGTTCGGCCGACGGTCTCGCCTTCCCGAGCCTGTTCCCCAACAAGCCGCTCGACTTCTTCCGACTCGGCGACAACACCGTCTGGAAATATCAGGACATCGGCGTGTTGTTGACGGTGCTCGCCTTGACCGGCGGACTCTTCCTGCTGTTCCAGAAAACCAAGGTCGGTCTGGCGATGCGGATGGTTGCCAACAACCCTGACTCGGCCAAGCTGGTCGGCGTTTCGACCACCCGCACGCTGATGCTCAGCTGGGGTATCTCGTCCGCGCTCGGCGCGGTCGCCGGAGCGATGATCGGCGGCATCAACACCAACATCACGACGGCGACGATGTTCGAGATCTTCTTGCTTTCTTCTGCTGCCGCAACGCTCGGCGGTCTCGACAGTCCGCTCGGCGCGCTCGTCGGCGGACTCTCGCTCGGCATCATCAAGAGCCTCGTCTCGCACTATCCGAAGGACTGGGTCGGCAGCAGCTACATCGGCGCCCAGACCGCCGTCGCCGTTGCATTCATCATCATCCTCGTGGTGCTCGTCGTCAGACCCTCCGGCCTGTTCGGTAGCTCACGAGTGGAAAGAGTCTGACCATGCCGATCGTGATCAAAGAAGGCAGCCCTCAGCACTGGGGTGCCCGGCTGCTTGCATCGGCGGCCATGTTCGGCGTCGTCTACTACTTCTACCTGTCTGCGAAACCAGCCACCCTCGAGAGCATCACCGAGGCCACCATCATCGCGATTGCGGCGGTCGCACTCAACCTGCTGCTCGGATACAACGGCCAGATCTCAATCGGCCATTCGGCATTTGCCGGCCTGGCGTCGTTCACCACCGGCTACACCGTCAGCGCGTGGGGATGGGGTCCGTACAAGGCGCTGCTCCTCAGCATCGTGCTCTGTTTCATCGTCGGCTTCCTCGTCGGCCTGCCGGCATTGCGGCTCAAAGGTCCGTACCTGGCGCTCGTGACACTGGCTGTCGCGTTCGTCTGGCCCACCATTGCCGCCCAGTTCCTCGACAAGACCGTCAAGGACACCAAGCTCGCCGGGCTCCGCCTCAACCCGCCCGAGTGGAGCGGCCTCAAGGCCAACCGTCAGGACCGTGCGATCTACCTGTACTGGCTCGGATTCGTCCTGCTGCTCGTGGCGTATGTGGTGGTTCGCAATCTGCGCAAGAGCCGGATCGGTCGCTCGCTCGTTGCGGTTCGTGACAACGAGACCGCTGCGGCAGTGATGGGCGTCAACCTGCGTCTCACCAAGACGATCACGTTCGGTGTATCAGCGGGTATCACCGCGATGGCCGGCTGGTTGTTCGCCGCCAAATCGTCGGCGATGTTCGAGACCGACTTCCTGATCCTGCAAGCAATCATCTATCTGCTCGCACTGTTCCTCGGTGGCGCAGCGACGCTCACCGGTCCGGTTGTCGGCGCATTCGCGTACTACTTCGTCAACCGTTTCGTCAAAGAAAACGCCGGCGATTGGACCTTCCTGCCTGGTCCGCTCAAGAACGAAGCGGTCGCCCCGTTCCTGCTGTCGATCATCGTGATCGTGTTCGTGTTCATCGCACCATTTGGCCTTGTCGGGTTTTTCAAGACCCAGGGGCGTAGATTTTTCACCATCGCTCCACGGCCGCTTCGGCTCGCGGTTGCCCAAGAGCTCCAAGAGCAACCCTCACCAGCCCTCGCTGGCGAGGTCGAATAGATAGGGGAGGAACACGATGAACCGACACAGTAAGAGCTTTGCTGCGATCGCCACCGTGGGATGTTTGTTGCTGGTCAGTTGTCGAAGCGACGACAAAGCAGCGACGTCCACGAACGCAGCCACGACCACCGTCGCAGCAGGCGGTGAAACCACCGTCGCCACCGATGCACCGGAATCCAGCACGGCGGCCACCGACGCAGCCGACACCACGACCGCTGCGACCGACGCAGCCGACACCACGACCGCCGACACCGAGGCGCCCGCACCAGAGGCGTGGACGGTCGACACCGACAAGTGTGCCGACCCGGAAGCCGCCACCGCCCCGATCGAGGGTGAGATCAAGATCGGCTCGGCCCAGCCGCTGTCCGGCACCCCAGCCGTCGCTTTCTCTCCGGTGAAGGAAGGCATGGAGCTGTACCTCAAGTACGCCAACGACAACAACTTGATTCCCGACCATACGGTCAGCATCGACATCCGCGACGACCAGTACGACGCGACCCAGACGCCCAACGTGGTCTCCTCGCTGATCGACGACAACGTCGCAATGTTCTCGGGCATCATTGGTTCGCCGAACAACCTCGCCGTGCGCGACACGCTCAACGAAGAGTGCATTCCGCAGCTGCTGTCGCTCACCGGGTCGCCGGCCTGGGGCGATGTCGAGAACTACCCGTGGCTGACCGGCGCACTCGTTCCGTACACGATCGAGTCCAAGATCTACGCCAAGCAGATGAAGGACCTCGGCGTCAAGACGGTCGGACTGTTCAGCGTCAACAACGAGTTCGGCAAGGTCTACGTCAACGGTTTCAAGGAAGCCGCTGCCGAGGCCGGGATCGAGATCATCGAGGAGCAGACCATCGAGCAGGCCGAGACCACACCGCCGACCAACCAGGTCGGCGCAATCGCGGCGGCCAGGCCCGACGCGATCATGGCGATCCCGCTCGGCGCACAGTGCCCGACGTTCACCAAGGAGCTCATCAACGCCAAGGCCGTCGCCGGCGACTGGAACCCGATCGTGTTCCAGACCAACACCTGTGGCTCACGGCTGTTGATCAGCCTGCTGGCTGCCGGCAGCGGCGACGGGGTCTACACGTCGAGCAACATCCTCGACCCGAACGACCCGGCCAACGACGCGGCCCCCGGCGTCAAGACCTTCAAGGACGCCTACGCCGCAGC
>JBDSDH010000083.1:0-2743 GCA_039920665.1 Ilumatobacteraceae bacterium | reverse complement strand
CCCGATGGCGCACTACTCGCTGGGCTGGTTGCCACGCTGGTTGAAAGTGACGTCCATCCTGGCGCCGGTACTCAACCGCGCAATGACTCCGCGAACAGGCATCATCGCTGCCGGAATCGGCGGTCTCACGACCAAGCGATCGCTGCCGCGGTTCGCCTCGCGACGGGAACTACGCACGCAGACAGCGGGATCCGTGCCGGGAGGTGATGTCGTGCTGCTCGTCGACTCCTTCACCAAGGGGTTTCGGCCGGCCATCGTCGGTGCTGCGGTTCGCGTTCTCGCCGAGGGCAACCGGACAGTAGAGTGCAGGACCGACGTGTGCTGCGGGTTGACGTGGATTTCGACGGGGCAGCTGGCAACTGCCAAGAAGCAGTTGAGCAGAACCGTTGCCGCACTCGATGATTGAACCGATCGGCCGATCGTCGTCACCGAACCGAGCTGTGCGGCAACGCTCTGCAAGGATATGCCCGAACTGGTGGGCACCGAGGCGGCTCGACGGGTCGCCGCACGGGTGCAGAGTTTCGCCGGTGCGGTGATAGAGCAGGCCGCCGCGGGGTGGAGCCCGTCGGCCGACGTCCCCGAAGCAGTCACCGTGCAGACCCACTGCCACGAATACGCGGTGTTCGGCGAAGCCATGCAGCGAAAGGCGCTTGCTGCCGCGGGGATCGGCAGCGTCGACGAGGCGACCGGCTGCTGCGGGGTGGCGGGCAACTTCGGCTTCGAACCGGATCACTACGACATGAGCATGAAAGTCGCAGAACAGGCCCTGGCACCCGCGGTACGACGCGCTGATTCGACGAGGCCGATCCTGACCGACGGCTTCAGCTGCCACATGCAGGTGCGCCAACTGACCGGCAATCAGAGCGCGACCGCCTCGATGCACCTGGCACAACTCCTCGATCCCGCACCTTCGACGCAGACCTCCAGGAAGGGACAGTAGCTATGACGTCCATGACGCGCCCGGCCATCACCTCGCCGACCCAGCTGTTCATCGGCGGGGCCTGGCGAACAGCGAACAGCGGGAGGAAGTTCGACGTCGTCGATCCTGCAACCGGCGAAGTGATCGCCGCGGTCGACGATGCCGACATCAGCGACGCCGAGGCTGCGATGGCGGCCGCCGTTGCAGCGCAGGAGTCCTGGGCGCAGACAGCGCCACGTGCGCGAAGCGAGATCCTTTCTCGTGCATTCCACTTGATCATCGCCAGGACCGAGGAATTGGCTGCCATCATCACCGCCGAGATGGGCAAGCCGCTCGCCGACGCCCGAGGCGAAGTCGCGTACGGTGCAGAGTTCTTTCGATGGTTCTCCGAAGAGGCAGTTCGCATCTCGGGCGACCACACGTTGACCGGCGATGGAAAGAACCGCATCATCGTCACCAGAGCCCCGGTCGGTCCTAGCATTCTGGTGACGCCGTGGAACTTTCCATTGGCGATGGGCACCCGAAAGATCGGCCCCGCGCTTGCTGCCGGATGCACGGTGGTGTTCAAGCCGGCCGAACAGACTCCGCTGACCGCACTCGCATTGGCTGCGATCCTCGTCGAAGCAGGGGTTCCCGACGGCGTAGTCAACGTGGTCCCTACGACCGACGCCGCAGGAGTCGTCGGATCGTGGATGGCCAGCGGCTCGGCCCGGAAGATCAGCTTCACCGGCTCCACGGCCGTCGGGAAGATTTTGTTGGCGCAGGCAGCTCCGACCGTGATGCGGACGTCGATGGAACTCGGCGGGAACGCCCCGTTCATCGTCGCCGAGGACGCTGATCTCGACCGGGCCATCGACGGTGCGATGGTGGCCAAGATGCGCAACATGGGCGAGGCCTGCACTGCAGCCAACAGGTTCTTCGTCCACCGATCGCTTGCCACGGACTTCGCTGCCAAGCTCGCTGCTCGCATGGGTGCCTTGACAGTCGGTGCCGGCAGTAGGGCGGGTGTGGAAGTGGGGCCGCTCATCGATCGCAGCGGCCGCGCCAAGGTGCAACGACTCGTCGACGATGCGCTCGCGCGCGGTGCTCGGGCGTTGGTGGGTGGGCAGGAAGATTCTGGGCCAGGCTATTTCTACCCTCCAACGGTGCTCGACGATGTCGACTCCCAGTCCGATCTCATGTCGACCGAGATCTTCGGACCCGTTGCCGCGATCGTTCCGTACGACACCGAGGACGAAGTGATCGCGCTTGCCAACGACACCGAATGGGGGCTTGTGGGTTACGTTTTCACTCAGGACATCGATCGCGCATTGCGTATGGGGGAGCGGCTCGAAGTGGGGATGGTCGGCATCAACACCGGTCTCGTATCGAACCCCGCTGCCCCGTTCGGCGGCGTCAAGCAGTCCGGACTCGGCCGTGAAGGCGGCAAAGTCGGTATCGACGAGTTCTTGGAATACAAATACTTCGCAATCCCGAGGTCCTAGCAGGAGGTTTTGCATATGTCAGGTTCCCGAAGACTTACCCCGATCGACGCCCGCAATACGTCGATGGTGATCGCCGATCAGATCCGCGATCGCATCATCGACGGATCCTACACGCCGGGCGAGCAGATCAACGAAGCCAATGTTGCTGCCGAGCTAGGGATTTCGCGTGGTCCGGTTCGCGAAGCGCTCCAGCGGCTGAATCAGGAAGGCCTGTTGATCAGCTACCGAAATCGCGGTGTGTTCGTTGTCGAGCTCAGCGTCGACGACGTCGCCGAAATATACGAGGCCCGCGCGGCGATCGAGGTCGGTGCCGCATGGACGCTCGTCCACGGCGAGATCA
>JBDSDH010000082.1:0-4734 GCA_039920665.1 Ilumatobacteraceae bacterium | reverse complement strand
GTTGATGAACGAGCGCGCCCACAACGGCGACTCGGCCAAGAAGCCGAAAGGATTCGGCCCGATTGCCCATGCGGTCCGTACCTGGCGTGAGAGCGGCAGCACCGATCCCGTCAAGCGCGACCTGCTGATGCAGCTCTGGAGCGAAGCGGAGGTCATTCGACTCACCGCACTGCGTGCCGACACGACCCGCAAGGCGGGCGTTCCGGGACCGGAGGGCTCGGTGCTGAAGCTCGCGATCGGCATCCTGCCCCAGCGGATCATGGACTTCTGCGTCGGGATCAAAGGTGCCGACGGGATGCTCATCTCGACCTACGAGTTCCATCAGCCGGACGTGATGGCCGAGGACCGGATGGGCGACGGAACCGAAAAGATCGATGTCGTCAAGGCGTTCCTCAACGCCCGTTCGAACACGATCGGTGGGGGCACCACCGAGATGCAGCGCAACACCATCGGAGAGCGCGTCCTGGGTCTGCCCCCTGAACCCAAGGTCGATCGCGATCGTCCCTGGAACGAGACGAACCGCGGATGACTCAGCCGAACGACAAGCTTTCCCTGCGCGGCCGGGTCGCGATCGTCGGCGTGGCCGACGACGCATCACCCAGCGGCGAACTGGCCGACTACGGCATCGATCTCGAGATGCGGATGGTGGCGGAAGCACTGGCGGATGCCGGCATCGAGCCGCGCGAGGTGGATGGATTGGCGATCGCCGGCGGAGCGATGAGCCCGCTCCTCACCGCCCAGCGGCTGGGGCTCTCGCCACGGTGGATCGACTCGACCCATGTCGGTGGATCGAGCTTCGAACTCCACGTCCAGCACGCGGCGATGGCCCTCGCGATGGGCGTCTGCAACGTCGTCGTCGTCCTGTATGCGAACACGCCCAAGGGTGATCGCAAGCGGCACGGAATCCTGCGCGGTGACGCCTCGCCCTACGGCGCCGAACACTTCGCATTCGAATCGCCGACCGGCATCCTCCAGCCACTCGGGCCCTACGCGCTTGCTGCGCAGCGGCACATGGCGGTGTTCGGCACCCAGCCGGAGCATCTTGCCCAGATCGCGGTGACCACTCGCGACCATGCAACCCACAACCCGCGGGCGCGTCAACGGCAGCCGCTGACCGTCGAGGAGGTGCTCGCCACGCCGACGATCTGTGGTCCGCTCCGCGGCCTCGATTGCTGCCTCATCACCGACGGGGCCGGCGCGATCGTGATGACCCGCGCTGACCGCGCTGCAACCCTGCGCAGCGACGCGGCGTACGTGCTCGGAGCAGCCAGCGCGCAGAGCCATCTGCTCATCAGCGCAATGCCCGACCTGACGGTCACGCCCGGCGCGATCTCCGGACCGGAGGCGTTTGCTCAGGCAGGGATCGGCGTCGACGATGTCGACGTGCTCCAGACCTACGACTCGTTCACCATTACGGTGCTGCTTGCGTTGGAGGACCTCGGCTTTTGCAAGAAGGGCGACGGTGGACCGTTTGTCGCCGAGCGCGGTCTCGGCCTCGACGGGCTGCCGACCAACACCAGCGGCGGTGGCCTGTCGTACACCCACCCGGGAATGTTCGGCATCTTCTTGCTGGTGGAGGCGGCCCGTCAGCTACGCGGCCGGAGCAGCGGCGTCGTGGTGCCCGACGCGAAGATCGCCGTTGCCCACGGATGCGGCGGCGTCTTGTCGTCCACCGGCACGGTCGTACTGGGAACTCGGGAGACGTTGTGAGCACCGTTGGCCTCGATCCGCCGATCACGTCGGCAAGCGAACCGTATTGGGATGCGACGCGCGAGCAACGCCTGCAATACCAGTGGTGCGACTCGTGCTCGGCGTGGGTCCACTATCCCCGTCCGCGTTGTCCGCACTGTCTCGGCACCGAGTTGTCGTGGCGGACTCCTCCGACCGACTATCGGCTGTACTCATGGGCGTTGCATCGAGCGATCGGCGAGGCACCACCGCGGATGGTGGCCCTGGTCCAGATCGACGATGGACTTCGAGTGCTCGCCAACCTCGTCGATCCCGACAACGATTTCGGCGACGTCTGTGTCGACCATCCTTTGGAACTCGTCTGGACACCACTCGAAGACGGCCGACATCTCGTCGACTTCCGACTCAGCCCGAGCCCTCGCGATGCCGATCGCGACACGAGCGACACCCCCAACCGCAACGAGGAGCAGTCATGATCGACCTCACCGGCAAGATCGCCATCATCACCGGAGCTGCCTCCGGTGTCGGCGCTGCAACCGCCGCCATGTTCGCTCGCCTCGGCGCCGACGTGGTCGTGGCCGACATCAATCGCGAGGGCGCCGACGCTGTGGTGGCCGACATCGTCGCCAGCGGTGGAGCCGCTGTTGCAGCTGTCGTCGACGTGTCCGACGAGGCCCAGGTGGTCGCGATGGTGCGGATCGCGGTCGAGTCGTTCGGCGGTCTCGACGTACTCCACAACAACGCAGCTGCCCTCGGTCCCGATGTGCTCGGCCGCGATCTCTCACTCGAGGACATGACCGTCGAACTGTGGGACCGGACCCAGTCGATCACGATGCGGGGCGTCATGCTCGGTTGCAAGCACGCAGTTCCGCATTTGCTCGCGCGAGGTGGCGGGTCGATCATCAACACCACATCGACCGCGGGCCAGGCAGGAGATCTGACACGCTCCGCGTACGGTTCCGCCAAGGCCGGGGTGGCGATGTTCACCAAGTATGTGGCCACCATGTACGGCCGTCAGAACATCCGCGCCAACGCCGTTGCTCCCGGGTTGATCATGAGCCCGGCAGCAATCGAAAATCTCGATCCCGCTCAAGGTCGTCGGTTCGCCCGTAGCCGTCTGATCGAACGACCGGGCGTTCCGGACGATGTCGCAGCGATGGTTGCGTTCTTGGCATCGGACCTCGCCGGCTTCATCACCGGACAGGTCATCAACGTCGATGGCGGCGTCCTGGCCCATGCCCCCTCCTACGCCGACAATGTCGACGCGATGCTGGAGGCAGCCGAATGACGGCACTCGCCGATGTCGTGGTGCTCGCTGCAGCTGAGGCGTTCCGTGGAGACGGTGAGATCTTTGCTTCCGGGATGGGGACGATCCAGATGCTGGCGGCTCGCACGGCTCGTGCCACGTTCGAACCAGATCTCTTGATCAGTGATGGCGAAGCGTTTTTCGTCGAAGGCGATCTCCCGATCGCCGGCACCGACAAGGTGGTTGCTGGTTGGATGCCGTTCCGCTCGGTCTTCGACACCGTCTGGTCCGGGCGTCGCCATGTGATGATGGGAGCGAGTCAGATCGATCGCTTCGGCAACTCCAACATCGCCAACATCGGACCATTCACCCGTCCGACGGTGCAATTGCTCGGTGTGCGGGGGGGACCAGGCAACACGATCAGCCACGCGACGAGTTTCTTCATCCCCAAGCACTCGACGAAGGTCTTCGTCGACAAGGTCGCGATGGTGTCGGGGCTCGGATACGACCGGGTCGCGACGATGAGCGACACCGTTCGTCGACATCACCGACTGCCCCGAGTCGTGACCAATCTCGCCGTGCTCGACTTCGAGACCCCCGACCATCGGATGCGGCTCGTCAGCGTGCATCCAGGCGTCACCGTCGATGACGTCCAGGCCGCGACGGGTTTCGAACTCGCCCATGTCGATGAGGTCGCGACGACGCCCGCTCCGGACGAGCAACAGCTCGCGGTGATCGACCGGCTCGACCCACGCGGGTTGCGCCACCGCGAGGTGAGCTGATGGCCGTGTCTTGCATCAGCGTTGCGTCGGTGACCTCATGAGCATCCTCGATGCATTCCGGCTCGATGGTCATGCCGCATTCGTGAACGGCGGTGGTCGAGGTATCGGGGCCGCCTGCGCGCTCGCATTGGCGCAAGCCGGCGCCGACGTTGCGATCCGGGCCAAGACGCCCGCCGAGATCGAGGTGACCGCCGACCTGCTGCGGGCCCAGGGTCATCGGGTGCTCGCGATCGAGGCGCTCGACGAACCCGACGACGAACTGCGCGCGCTCGATCGGGCGGCCGCAGAGTTCGGCCAATTGACCACGCTCGTCAACGTCGTCGGTGGAGCTCGGTCCGGGCCGTTCCTCGACACGACCGACGCCCAGTTGCGCGACGCGTTCGAGTTGAACGTGGCCCTCCCCGTTCGGTTGATTCGCGCCGCTGTGCCACACCTGATGGCCACCGGAAACGGGGCGGTCGTCAACATCTCGACCGCCATGGCGCATCAGGTCGCTCGCGGGTTCGTCACCTATGGAACGGTCAAGGCTGCGCTTCAGCATGCGACGCGGTTGATCGCCGCCGATCTGTCGCCGCGGGTGCGGGTCAACGCGGTTGCGCCAGGGGCGATCATGACCGATGGACTTCGCAACTTCCTTCGGATCAACGAGATCGGCGACGACGCGCTCGACGCCATCCCGATGCGACGACTCGGCGAGCCGACCGACATCGCGGCAGCCGTCCTCTATCTCTGCAGCCCGGCGTCGTCCTACGTCACGGGCACGGTGATCGAGGTCGATGGCGGCATCCAGCAGCCGGCCTTCGCGTTCTCGATCCCGGACCTCTGACGGTTCGGAAAGGCCTCAAGCCGTCTCGCTCCTCCAATTGGTGACGGCTGCCTGGTAGTCGGCTTCTGATCCGGCCAGGAACCGCCGTTCGAACGCAGCCCATTCGCCAGGGTCTGCTGCTGCTGTGGCGTATGCCTTTTGGAACTTCTCGTCGCGGCCGTAGTCCGGCTCGCAGGTTGTGAAGTGGGCGC
>JBDSDH010000081.1:0-27997 GCA_039920665.1 Ilumatobacteraceae bacterium | reverse complement strand
GCTCCGCGCCGAGGCCCGCATCGTCGGCAAGGTCGGACCCGACGTGTTCCTGCCCCGGCCTCGTGTGGACTCGGCCCTGGTCGAGATCGTCCGCCGGGCCGAACCGGCCACCAACGCGGACCCGGACCGGCTCGTCACGCTCGTGGAGACCGGCTTCGGTCAGCGGCGAAAGATGCTGCGCCGCTCGTTGGCTGCGCTCGTGTCGCCCGAGGCCTTTGCCGCCGCCGGGATCGACCCCGAGGACCGCCCCGAGCGACTCTCGGTGCAGGACTGGGGTCGGCTGACCGACGCGGTGGACGAGGTCGGCCCGCCGTCGAGCGCGGCGTAGCTACCCTCGCCCGGTGCCCGTCGAGATCGTCGCCGCCCCGGCCAAGCTCACCGTGTCGCTCCGGATCACTGGCGTCCGGCCCGACGGCTACCACCTGATCGACGCCGAGATGGTCACGCTCGACCTGGCCGACGTGCTCACGATCGATCCGTCAGGCTCCGGGTTGAGCGGCGTTGGACCGTTCAGCGCCGGGATGCCGACCGACCAGAGCAACCTCGTCGCCAAGGCGCTGCGGCTCACCGACCGCAAGGCGTTCGTCGAGATCGACAAGCAGATCCCGCACGGCGGCGGGCTCGGTGGCGGATCTGGCGATGCGGCCGCGATCTTGCGCTGGGCCGGCTTCGACGACCTCGCCGCTGCGGCCCGACTCGGTGCCGACGTACCATTCTGCCTTGTCGGGGGACGGGCGATCGTGCGAGGGATCGGCGAGATCATCGAACCGTTGCCACCGATCGCACGCGATTTCACACTGATCATCCCGCCATTGTCCTGCTCGACCCCTGCGGTCTATCGGGCATGGGACGACCTCGGCGGACCGACCGTCGACGGGCCGAACGACCTCGAACCCGCTGCGCTGATGGTCGAGCCCCGGTTGGCCACCTGGCGAGACAGAATCGCCCAGACAGTGGGCGTCGCCCCGATCCTCGCCGGGAGCGGTGCGACATGGTTCCTCGACAGCCATCATCCGGCCCTCGTCGACGCCCTCCCCGACGCCACGATCGTCCTCACCCGCACCCGAACCTGAACCCGCACCTGAAGCGGCGCGGACCGAAAACGGCGACGACCGCCCACCGGAGTGGACGGTCGAGCAACGCACGGCGCACGCCGTGGAGAAACGAAGCGGTCGAACTATTTACGACGCTGGTGACGGGTACGCCGGAGCATCTTCTTGTGCTTCTTCTTACGCATGCGCTTACGGCGCTTCTTGATCAACGAACCCATAAGTGCGAAACGCTACCCGTCGAGACTGCGACCACCAACCGACGACGCCAGGTCGCGCAGCATTTCGTCCACGAGTCAAGTCGTGATCCCATTCGACGACAACCGAGGTCGGCTCACCGCATCTCGCCCGATACGGTGTGGCCCGATCCTTTCCGGGGTCGTTCAATGGTAGGACATCGGTTTTTGGTGCCGTCTATAGGGGTTCGAGTCCTCTCCCCGGAGCTCAACGTCGTATCAGGCGATGCCGTCGCGGGTTTCGGGGTAGGTCTCGACCTTCTGGCGGATGCTGCCCTCGGCGAGATGTTTGACCAGGTTCTCGCGTGGGATCGCCTTGAGCACCGCCTCGCTGGCACCACCCTTGGTCAAGCCGCCGGCAACCCACAACCGGGGATCGGCACCGGATTCCTGCCCGGTGGCCATCTCCAGCACCACACCCGCGCTGTCTTCGTCGAGGTTGAGCTTGGGCTTGGGGATCACCCAGCGCACGAGTTCCTTCTTCGGGTTCCACTCGCTCTTGGACCAGTACTTGCTGGGGATTCCGAGTTCGTCCTCGATGGTTTCGATGCCTCGCTCTTTGTGAGCCTTGGCGTTGAGCGCGTTGGCCTCGTCGAGTGGGGCGACAAAGTTGGCATCGATGCCCCAGCCCTTGAACCGGGCATCCTCGATCGAGCCCTCGATCTTGCCGCTCGAGGATGGATCGATGAACGCATGCGCTCCGTTGGCGAACTTGCCGAGGTGAGCAGCGACCTGGCCCGCAGGCAGCAGGTCCGTTGGCTTGGGAATGCTCGACCGCTCCTTCATCCGGGCGTAGATCGTCGCAGCCTGCGTCGGCGTGTAGCCGAACTGCTCGATCGCCAACGCGGGATTGCGCTTGTACAAGAACGCGAACACCGGCGAGACGTTGACGTCGTTGCCCGCGACCTCACCCTTCTGGCCCGCCATCCGGTCGTTCGTCGCATCCAACGCTTCGTCGCCGCCCGCGAGGCTCTTGTCGAACAGGTACTCGTCCTTGGCATGCGCCATCCGCCGCTCAGACGCTGCCTGATCGATTGCCTTCCAGCTCTCGGCCCGGTTGTCAACCGCTTCACGCTGCACCATCGAGATTGGTTGGACGCGTCGTTGGATGCGGGACACGGCCGAAACACCCGCGAGACCGATCTCGGTTGCCGGGGCTTGCATCCGCTGGATCCGGCCGGCTCTCGTCGTCGAAACGCCCTCGACCGCTCCACGTGTCGGCATGTGGCCGCGCAGGGCAGGGCTCGCGATCGGTTGTGCGGCGACCGACCGCTGTGCTTTCGCTACGCCGATGCTCGGTGTTGGCGCCACGCGGCGTGCCGCTGTGTCCGTTTTCGATCCTGCCTGATGTTCCCCGCCCACGCAGCGATGCTACACCAGCGATAACCCCGACACCGGCGGCGTGCAAGCCACTGAGTAGCTTCCACGGGAGACGCTCGCAGAGGAGAACGACCGATGGCCCACGACCTGATCATCCGCAATGGCAGCATCGTCGACGGCACGGGAGCGGACGCCTACCGGGCAGACGTCGCGATCGACGGCGACCGGATCACCGCGATCGGCGATCTCGCGACAGAAGCCGCACGACGCGAAGTCGATGCCACGGGTCTCGTGGTCACGCCCGGATTCATCGATCTCCACACCCACCTCGACGCCCAGATCGCGTGGGATCCGCTGATGACCTCCAGCTCGTGGCACGGCGTCACCACGGTGTTGATGGGCAATTGCGGCGTCACGTTCGCTCCGGTCAAGCCCGACGACAAAGTCTTTCTCGCCGAGATGATGGAGAGCGTCGAGGACGTGCCTCGCGAGGCGATTCTCGGTGGTCTGCCGTGGGACTGGGCGACGTACCCCGAGTATCTCGATTCGGTCTCCCGGATGCGACCGGCGATCAACGTCGTCGGCATGGTCGGCCACTGCGCTGTTCGCTACAACGTGATGGGAGAACGTTCCCTTGGCGACACCCCGGCAACGCCGGACGAGCTGAACCAGATGCGCGACATCGCCGAGGAATCCGTCGCCGGCGGCGCGGTTGGTTTCTCGACCTCGCGGATCCTGATCCACGTCGTTCCCGACGGCCGCTATGTTCCCGGCACGCTCGCCCCGCTCGACGAATACCTGGCGGTCGCCGACGGGATGAACGCGGCGGGCGGAGGACTGTTCCAAGCGGTCAATGATTTCGCGACGAAGTCCGCTGACGAGATCGTGCTGCTCCGCGAGATGGCCCGCTCGTGCGGCGACGTGTTGTTCTCCGGTGGCGCCGGCAACGGCGGTAACTCCGGGGTCGACATGTTCGGGGCCTTTCTCGAAGACACCAACGCCAACGTCGGGCGGATCACTTTGGCGACCCAGACCCGACCGAGCGGGACCCTCTGCGGGCTGGCCCAGGTCTCACCGGTGAAGGGCAAGAAGTGGAAGGCGCTGATGGCCCTGCCCACGCTGGCCGACCGTGTCGCCGCGCTGAAGGACCCGGCCATCCGAGCTGAGTTGGTCGAGGAGGGCATGACCAAAGGCATGTGGTACGACCCCAACCAGATTTATCCGCTCGGCACCGGTCCGTCGCCCGACTACAACGAGACCGACGGCAAGAACATCGTCCACTACGCCGCCGAACTCGGCGTGCACCCCGTCGAATTCGTGATCGATCGCCTGATCGCCAGCGACGGCCTCGAACTGTTCAACACGTGGTACTTCAGCCGTAACGTCGGCGGGCTCGCCCAACTGATCACGTTCGACCACGTCTATCCCGGCCTGGCCGACACCGGCGCCCACGCCGGCCAGATCTGCGATGCCGACATGAGCACCCACTATCTGTCCTACTGGCACCGCACCCGCAAGATCGCGACGCTGCCCGAGGCCGTCCGCAAGCTCACTGCGATGCCGGCCGGGGTGCTCGGCCTCGTCGACCGGGGCACGATCACGGTTGGTTCGTTCGCCGACATCAACGTGTTCGACATCGACGCACTCGCGTCCGAGCACCCCCGATTCGACAACGACTTCCCCGGTGGCGCCGGCCGGCTCAAGATCGGCGCCCGCGGCTACGCCGCGACCCTCGTGAACGGCAGCATCATCACCGAGCAGGGCTCCAACACCGGCGAGCGCCCAGGCCGCGTGATTCGCGAGTTCAGCCGCAGTTGATCGTCCGCAGATCCCGCGATGGGCGCCGATGATTTCGGCGGGCGCGCGATAGAACTGAGCCATGGCTGTCTCTGCAATCGTGCTCGCCGCTGGTGAAGGAACCCGGATGCGCTCGGCTCGGCCCAAGCCGCTGCACATGATCTGTGGTCGCGGGATGGTCATGCACGTCATCTACGCGCTCGAATCGATCGGTGTCGAGCGAACGGTCGTCGTCGTCGGCCACGGTGCCGAACGGGTGACCAAGAAGGTTCAGGAGCAAGCGCCCGATTGGGCCAATGTCACCTTCGTCGAGCAGCACGTCCAGCGCGGTACCGGCGACGCTGCAATGGTCGGCCTGTCGGCCTTTCCCGGCGAAGACATCGATGACGAGTCGACCGTGCTGATCCTGCCCGGCGACGCACCGCTGCTGCGGACCGAAACCATCGACACCCTGATCGCGACCCATGTCGCCAACGGGTACGCGGCCACCGTCCTCACATCGGTGATGGACGATCCGACCGGCTACGGGCGGGTCATCCGAGCGACGGGCAAAGCGGGTGCGGATCGGGTGCTACGCATCGTCGAACAACGCGATACGACGCCCGAGGAACGGGCGATCACCGAGTTCAACACCGGCATCTATGCGATCCGTCGCGACCTGCTCGGCCCAGCGCTGCGCCATCTGTCGCCCGACAACAGCCAGGGCGAGTACTACCTCACCGACGTCGTCAGCGTGCTCGGCGGGATGGGCCATCGAATCGGCGCGATGCAGGCATCACCGGAGGAAACCGCCGGTGTCAACGACCGCTGGCAGTTGGCGCTCGCCGAGCGCGAACTGCGCAATCGGACCAACCGCCATTGGCTGCTGAACGGTGTCACCATGCTCGATCCGCGACAAACGTTCATCGATGTCACGGTGCGGCTCGGCCGCGATGTCACCCTGTTCCCCGGCGTCATCCTGCAAGGTCGCACGGTCATCGGCAACGGCTGCGAGATCGGCCCCGACACCCGCCTGATCGACTGTGTCGTCGCTGACGACTGTGTGGTCGAGAACTCCGTTGGTCACGACGCCGAGGTCGGCGGCGGGGCCCATGTCGGACCGTACGCACATTTACCGCCCGGAAGCACGGTCGTTTCGGGCCAAGTGACCGGCGCCTTCTACACTGCACACGTCGACTGACCGCTTCGGCCAGCAGACAACGGCTTCATCGGCCCCGATCCGATGGGTACAACGAGCCACGCAGTCCTGGCAGGGAGCGTCATGGAGAAGGTCACCACCAAACGTCTGGCGCTGTATTCGGGACGGACGCACCCCGCGTTGGCCGAAGAAGTCGCTGAACACCTCGAACTGATGCTCGGCGACGCAAACATCGTCGAGTTCGCCAACGGCGAAATCCGGCCGCGTTTCGCCGAAAGCGTTCGCGGCAGCGACGTGTTCGTGATGCAGACCCACTTCGGGTGCAACGGACGCAGTATCAACGACTCGATCATGGAGCAGTTGATCATGATCGATGCCGCCCACCGGGCGTCGGCCAAGCGGATCACAGCGGTCTGCCCGTTCTACGGCTACGCCCGCCAGGACCGCAAGGCCGAGGGCCGAGAGCCGATCACGGCTCGTCTCGTCGCCGATCTGTTCCGCGCCGCCGGGGCCAAGCGGATGGTGTCGATCGACCTCCACAGTGGCCAGATCCAGGGCTTCTTCGACGGTCCCGTCGACCACCTCACCGCACTCCCCGTGCTCGAGAAGTACGTCCGCGCGAACGGCAAACCCGGCATGGTCATCGTGTCGCCCGATGCCGGCCGGGTCAAGGTGGCCGAGCGTTTCGCCCAGCATCTCAGCGACCTGGGGGCCGACGTGGCCTTCATCAACAAGCGGCGCCCCAAGGGAACGACCAACATCGCCGAGGCCAAAGAGGTCATCGGCGAGGTCGAGGGCCGCTGCTGCATCATCACCGACGACATGATCGACACCGGCGGCACCGTGGTCTC
This sequence comes from Ilumatobacteraceae bacterium, assembly GCA_039920665.1. GTDB lineage: Bacteria > Actinomycetota > Acidimicrobiia > Acidimicrobiales > Ilumatobacteraceae > WLMZ01. The sequence continues at coordinate 21,606 of JBDSDH010000081.1, read as the reverse complement.
GGCGGCCGAGCTGCTGATCCGCCGGGGCGCCTCCGAGGTCTGGGTGATGGCCACCCACGGCGTGCTGTCGGGACCGGCCATCAGCCGCCTGCGCGACGCTCCCATCGAGCGCGTCGTGCTCACCAACACCCTGCCGACGCCGTCCAAGGCCGAATTGCCGCAGTTGGAAGTGCTCTCGATCGCCCCGATCATCGCCGAAGCACTCTCGGCAGTCTTCGACGACACCAGCGTCAGTGAGATCTTCGGTGGAGAGAATCAGGCGTAGGACTTCGCGGCACGTCGTGAGATGTGTGCGATCGCGCAGCTTTGGCCGATAGCGTCGCCACCTGGCTTTGCTGAACCAGCAGCATCTCTGGAGCGCCGTTTGGCGGAGGAAATCATCATGTCGCAGACCACTCTCGTTGCAACCACCGGCCGCCAAACCGGCTCGCCCGCTTCTCGCCGCATGCGCGCCGAGGACAACATCCCGGCCGTCATCTATGGCCTGGGCATGTCGCCGATCAGCATCGCCGTCGGCCGCCGCGATTTGCGCCTCGCACTCGCCGGCCCGGCCGGCTTCAACACCGTGCTCTCGCTCGAGATCGACGGCAAGAAGTACCCGGCGGTGATCAAGGACGTTCAGCGTCACCCGGTCAAGCGCAACGTCGCCCACCTCGACTTCCTCCAGATCAACATGAAGGAACTGCTCACGGTGTCCGTGCCGCTGCGCATCGAGGGCGAAGCCAAGGCCGTCATGGTCCAAGGTGGCCTCGTCGACCCGGCCGTCGACTCGATCGAGGTGGAGTGCACCCCGGACAACATGCCGAACGAATTCGTCGTCGACATCACCGACATGCAGCCTGGCGACATCATTCGGCTGGAATCGCTCGCGATGCCCGAGGGCGTCACGGCACTCGGTGATCCCGAGATGACCATCGTCACCGCCCTCGCCGGTTTCAGCGAGGCCGACCTCGAGTCCGACGCCACGCCGGAAGTCGTCGAAACCGAAGGCGAAGCCGTCGAAGGCGAAGCCGCTGCCGGCGAAGCCGCCGCCGAATAGCGATTCCGGATGGCTCTCTTCGGCGGGGGTTCCCGACGCGGCGAGCGGTCGGAACGACGGGGCACACCGTTCGAGTTCGTCATCATCGGACTCGGAAATCCCGGCAAGGAATACGTCCGGACGCGTCACAACGTCGGTGAGGAAGTTGTCAACCTGCTCGCCGAGCGCGTCGGGGCCAACTTCAAGGTCGGCCGAGACAGAGCCAAGGTCGCCGAGGTCACTCTTGCCGGTCACCGTTGTGTGCTCGCGTTCCCGTTGACCTACATGAACGAATCGGGGCAGGCTGTCGGCGCGCTCGCCAAGCGATACGGACTCGACGATCCGGCACGCCTGATCGTCGTCCACGACGAACTCGACCTGCCACCCGCCCAGATCAGGGTCAAAGTCGGCGGTGGCCTGGCCGGCAACAACGGCATGCGCAGCATCACCGCTCACACCAAGACCCAGGACTACCTGCGGGTGCGAATCGGGATCGGCAAGCCACCGAACCCGGACCGAGGCGCAGCCCATGTGCTGGCCAAGTTCTCCCGCGTCGACCGTGAGCAGATGGATGTCGCCATCCAGCGAGCCGCAGATGCCGTCGAGATGATCGTCAGCGATGGCCCTGAAGCGGCCATGAACACATTCAACACCCGCTGATTCGTCAGCGCCATCCGCGCCAGCAGCGCCATCAGCTCGTCAGCGCGAGGTACGCAGGTCCGCATCGTTGACCAGATGGCCATCCTGTATTTCGATCGACCGGGTGAGGCGCACGTTCTGGAGCAGGGTGCGGTCGTGCGTGACGAGCAGCACCGTGCCGCCGAACGCCTCGAGGGCGATCTCCAACTGCTCGATTGCCGCAAGGTCGAGGTGGTTGGTCGGCTCGTCGAGCACGAGACAGTTGGTGCCCTTGGCCATCAACAGCGCCAGTACCGCCCGGGTCCGCTCCCCCGGCGACAACGAAGCCGTTGGACGGTTGACCTCGGTTGCTCCGATGCCGAACTTGGCCAGCAGGGTACGCGCGTCGGGAATCGTCATCGCGGTGGCGCGCATGAACGCTTCGAGGATCGTCCCTGCGTCAGCGAGTTGTGAGCGGCCCTGCTCCAGCTCACCGACGACCACACTCGGCCCGAGATAGGACTCACCCGATTCCAGTTCCGATCGACCGAGCAGCAGGTTGAGCAATGTCGTCTTGCCACTGCCGTTGTGGCCGACGATCGCAACCCGTTCGCCCGATCCGATCTCGACCGACAGCGGTCCGAGGGTGAAATCACCGTTGCGAACGACTGCGTCGACAGTCCGGGCCACGACGGCGCCGCTGCGGCTGGTTTCGCCGAATGTCAGCTGCAACTGCCACGCTTCACGCGGTTCTTCGACCACCTCGAGCCGCTCCATCATCCGGTCGGTGCGGGCCGACTTGCCGGCCAGCTGCTCGGTCTGGTTGATCTTGAAACTGCGGATGTGCTTGTCCTTCTCGGACTTGTCGTTCTTGGCTCGGCTGAGTCCTTGCGTCGCCCATTCGCGTTCGCGTTGCGCCCGACCTGCGAGGTTGCCCTTCTTCTCGGCGTACTCCTCGTAGCGCTCGCGAGCGTGCTCGGCGGCCAGGGCGTGCTCGGTCAGATAGCTGGTCCATCCGCCGGCGTACATCGTCAGGCCGTGGGTGAACTCGTCGATCTCGGCCACGTGGGTGACGGCTCGGCGCAGAAACTCGCGGTCGTGGCTGACCACGACCATCGCTGCCTGCAGCGACGTGGCCCACGATTCCAGCCGGGCGAGACCATCGAGGTCGAGGTCGTTGGTCGGCTCGTCGAGCAGGAACACGTCGAACCGGGCGAGCAGCAGCGACGCCAGACTTGCTCGGGCTGCCTCACCACCCGACAGGGTCGACATCGCCTGCCCGAGCAATCGGTCGTTGAGGCCGAGTTCGGCCCAGACCTCGCCGATTCGTGACTCGAAGTCAGCGGCACCGATCGCCAGCCATCGTTCGAGTCCGTCGGAGTAGCGGTCGTCGGCGCCCGCCTCGCCGGAGGCGAGCTCGGCCGTCGCCGCGTCGAGTTCGATGGATGCCGCGGTCACGCCAGTGCGGCGGGCGAGGAACTGCTCGACCGTTTCGTCCGGGCGGCGTTCAGGCTCCTGGGGCAGGTAGCCAACGAGTGTGTTCGGTGGTGAGGTGGAGATCGAACCCGAATCGGGATGGATCTCGCCAGCGATGACCCGCAGCAGCGTCGACTTTCCGACACCGTTGGGGCCGACCAGACCAACCCGCCATCCGGGTGAGACCGACAGATCGACACCGTCGAGGATCGTGGCTCGGCCGAGGGACAGCGAGAGCGAACGGGCGTGCAGCGTTGCGTGAACAGACATGAGGAACCTCTGGTTTCGTGGTGACGGACCGGGGACATCTCAGTTGCGCATCGGGCCAGCCTGGCACACCGCCACGCCAGCTCTCCACCGTATTCGCGATGTCACAGATTGCTGACCTGGCGCAGGGGTTCGTCTCACGCTTTGACATTCCGAGCGCCGAGACCGGGGAAGCTGAAACCGGCGAGGTTGTGACGGAACATGATCGACAGGCGCGGACCGTCGGCGCGGGCGACCTTCGGGACGCAGTGCTCCCAATCGTGCTGGCAGGCACCGCCCATCACGAGCAGGTCGCCATGCCCGATCCGGAAACTGCGCGATGCGCCGCCACCGCCGCCACGGCGTCGCAGCATGAAGTTGCGGGCTGCGCCGACGCTGACGATGACAACCACGGGTTGCTCGTGGGTGAATCGTTCGCGGTCGCCATGCCACGCAACCGAGTCACGGCCGTCGCGGTAGAGGTTGAAGCCGATGCTGTCGAACGGGCGGTGATAGCGGGCGGTGAGCGCGTCGCGGATGTCGAGCAGCAGCGGCATCGGCGCTTCGGATCCGTCGAGGCCGTCCCACCAATGCGTGAGCCGCGGTTCGGGCAGCCGCTTGTCCCACATCATCACTTCGCGTTGGCGCCACGGCAAGGCGTCGGCAAGATCGGTGAAGACACGATCGCTGCCACCCAGCCACCCCGGCAGGTGATCGACCCACGAATACTCGTCGAGCGATGTCCGCTGGACCTGCGCGAACGACGGATCGAACCCAGGTGGCGAATCGCCGAACAGGGTGGTCTGCCAACTGAGGCCGATCGACATCCACTCATCCTTGCGGACCGAACGCTTGTTCGCAACCCCTCCGGTGTTGCAGTTCGATGTGTCGTATGGTCTGGTCCATGCATGTGCACGAACTCGATCACATTGTGTTGATCGTTGCCGACGTCGAACGCAGCCTCGACTGGTATCTCGGTGTCGTCGGCCTCGAACCGGTACGGGTCGATCTGTGGCGCGAGCGCAAGGCACCGTTTCCATCAGTGAGGGTCGCCGAGGGGATGATCATCGATCTCGTGCGCGGCGAGTCGTCCGGCACGAACATGGACCACCTGTGCCTCGTGGTCGATCGTTGTGATGTCGACGCGATCGTCGCCGACGTGCGATTCACCGTGATCGACGGCCCCGGCAAGCGTTATGGCGCACGGGGCGACGGCTGGTCGGTCTACGTCAACGATCCCGACGGCAACACGGTGGAATTCCGCTCCTACGAATGACGCTCACCACTGCCTCCGACGACTGACGCCGACGACTGACGCCGATACCCTGGCTCGTCCGTGAATCTTGCGTCACTGCCTCCCTTGCTCCGCGAAGAATTCGCGCTCACTCAGGCCCTCGGTCAACCCAATGCGGTGATCGCCGTACCCGAGGCCGCCCGCCCGATTTCGCTCGCTGCCCTGCAGCACCTCAGCGCCCGGCGCCCGCTCGTGGTCGCGTGCCCGACCGGCACCGGGGCTGGCCAGTTGTACGACGACCTCCAACAATTCATGGCACCCGGCGAAGTCATGCTGTTCCCCGCGTGGGAGACCTTGCCGTTCGAGCGGGTCAGCCCGAGCGTCGAGACGATGGGTCGCCGGCTGGAAGTGCTGTGGCGGTTGCGTGATCCTGCGCGTTGTCCGGCGATCATCCTCGCCAGTGTGCGCTCGCTGCTGCAGCGGCTCGGCCCTGGGGCGGTCGATGTCGAACCGGTCCGCGTCGTGCCGGGTGGGATGGTCGATCCCGACGAATTGATGCAGACGCTCGTCGCCGGTGGCTATCGACGCGAAGAGCTCGTCGAACACCGGGGTGAGGTCGCGCGGCGTGGGGCAATCGTCGATGTCTTCCCCTCGACCGCCGATGCCCCGATCCGGATCGATCTGTGGGGCGACGAGGTGGATCGGCTCACCACCATCAGCGTCAGCGACCAGCGCAGTGTCGCCGATCTCGCTGAAGCCTTGATCTTCCCCGCTCGCGAATTGATCCCGAGCGACGAGGTCAAGGCCCGCGCGGCCAAACTCGTCGGCGACGAGCCGTGGGGTCGCGAGCAATGGGAGCGGCTGTCCGAGGGTCTGCAGTTCGACGGGATGGAGAGTTGGCTGCCGTGGCTGACCGACGCCGATCAGTTGCTCACCGATGTCCTGCCCACGACCGGCAAGGTGGTCTTGATCGAACCGCGCCGGATGCGCGACCGGGCCAACGACCTGCTCGCCGAAGAGGATGACCTCGCTCGTGCCCTTGCCAGTACCTGGGGTCGCGATCCCGATGTCGCGTTCCCCCGCCTGCACGCCGAGCCTGATCAATTGCTCGCCGGCACGGCCGGCGCATGGATGATGACGGTGTCACCGGAGAACCCGGATTCCCCCATCGTCAACGCCAGCGGTTGGGGACCGGTGGTCGGCGACGGCGACGGGCTGACCAACCGCTTGATCGAACTGCTCCGCGAGAAGTACCGGGTCGTCGTCGCTGCCGACGGCTATGGATCTGCCCAGCGGCTGGCCGAACTGCTGCGCACCAAGGGTCTCGACTTCGCGATCGTGCCATCGTCCAAGGGGACCGAACGCGTCGACCTGACCCGACCGGGCGGCAGCATCGTCGTGGCCCCGCTGCATCGTGGTGTCACCGTGGCATCGGCCAAGGTCGCGATCCTCGCCGAGGGCGACCTCACCGGACGCCGTCGAACCCACCGCCAGCCGCGTGTCCGCAAGCGTCAGAGCGCAGGGTTCTTCGAAGACCTCCGCAAGGGCAACTACGTCGTGCACCACAGCCACGGTGTCGGCCAGTACGAGGGCATGGTCAAGCGTACGATCGGCGGGGTCGAACGCGACTACCTGCTGCTCGCGTACAAGGGCGGCGACAAGCTCTACATCCCCAGCGATCAGATCGACACGATCCGCCAGTACGTCGGCGGCGAGGCACCCGTGCTGCACCGCCTCGGTGGGGCGGACTTCGCCAAGGCCAAGTCGAAGGTCAAATCGGCGGTGCGCGAGATCGCCCAAGAACTCGTCGTGCTCTATCAGAAGCGGATCAATGCGCCGGGCCATGCGTTCGGCCAGGACACCCCCTGGCAGCACGACATGGAGGATGCCTTCCCGTTCGTCGAGACACCGGATCAGCAGACCGCGATCGATGACACCAAGGCCGACATGGAGCGGGCGTTCCCGATGGACCGGCTGGTGTGCGGCGATGTCGGATTCGGCAAGACCGAGGTCGCCGTGCGGGCAGCATTCAAGGCAATCCAGGACGGCAAGCAGGTCGCCGTGATGGCACCGACCACCCTGCTCGCAACCCAGCACGGCAACGTGTTCGCCGACCGATTCAGCGGATACCCGATCCGGGTCGAGGTGCTCAGTCGATTCCTCACCAACAGCCAGGCCCGCAAGGTCATCGACGGGCTCGCAACGGGTGAGGTCGACTGTGTGATCGGCACCCATCGACTGCTCCAGGACAGCGTCAAGTTCAAGGACCTCGGACTGTTGATCGTCGACGAAGAACAGCGTTTCGGCGTGCACCACAAAGAGGCGATGAAGAAGCTGAAGATCAACGTCGACGTGCTCACCCTGACAGCGACGCCCATCCCGCGAACGTTGGAGATGAGCCTGGTCGGCATCCGCGATCTCTCGTTGCTGCAGACCCCGCCCGCCGATCGGCAACCGATCCTGACGTTCGTCGGCGAGTACGACGAACGGGTTGCGATCGAATCGATCCGCCGCGAACTACTCCGAGAGGGTCAGGTGTTCTGGGTCCACAACAGGGTCCAGTCGATCGACGAATGCGCAGCCCGGTTGCGCGAACTGGTGCCGGATGCACGGATCGCGATCGCTCACGGTCAGATGGACGAGGGCACCCTCGAGCAGGTGGTGCTCGATTTCTCCGAGGGCAACCTCGACGTGCTGGTGTGCACCACCATCATCGAGAGCGGCATCGACATGCCGACCGTGAACACGCTCGTCGTCGAGCGCGCCGACCTGCTCGGGCTGGGCCAGATGCACCAATTGCGTGGCCGAGTCGGCCGCAGTGGTTCGCGGGCCTATGCCTACCTGTTCTACCCGCCGGACAAGAGCCTCTCGGAAGAGGCCTACGAGCGGCTGAAGACAATCGGTGAGGCCACCGACCTCGGCAGCGGATTCAAGATCGCGATGCGCGACCTGGAGATCCGTGGCGCCGGCAATCTGCTCGGCCAAGCTCAGAGCGGGCACATCGCGGCAGTGGGCTACGACCTGTACTGCCAGATGGTGACCGAGGCGGTCAGCGAGATGAAAGGTGAGGAAACCAAGGCGCCAAGCGAGGTCAAGCTCGACGTGCCGACCGACGCCCACCTGCCTGCGACCTATGTACCGAAGGAAGCACTGCGGCTCGAGGCCTACCGTCGGCTCGCGGCAATCGAGACCGATGCCGACGTCGAAGACATCCGCAACGAGTGGATCGACCGTTACGGTCCCCTGCCGGAACCGGCCGAGGCGCTGCTCGTCATCGGCCAACTGAGGGCCGAGTGTCACCGGCTGGGATTGCGCGACATCAGCATCAGCTCGAACCAGGCTCGGCTGGCACCCATCTTTCTGAAGACCAGCGAGGAGTTGCGGCTGCGCCGCCTCGCTCGCGACGCGATCGTCAAGGACGAGACCAAGCAACTCGTCGTCCCGATCAAGCGTGGCATGGATCCGGCGACATTCCTGGTCGGCTTCCTGCGCGAACTCATCCCGCCGGTCCTGCAACCGGTCTGACTCTCTCGGACGGCGTTGAGTGCCGAATCCCTTCCGACCACTAGGGTTCTGACGTGATTCGTCGCCCTCGTCTCCTGTCAACCGCCGCTGTCCTGACGGCGGTTGCGCTGTCCGCCTCGCTCACGGCAGGATGCAGCACGTTCACGGACAACAGCCTGGCCGCCAAGGCCGGCAGCCACGAACTCTCCATCGACGATCTCGCCGCGATCAACGCAGATCTGCCCAAGCTGAGCGGTGACGCGTCGATGATTCCCGATGCACTCGGCGAGTACAACGGCTCCGTCGTGCGCCAAGCGCTCACCCTGTGGGCCAACAGCACCGGCCTGATCGCTGGGCTCGAGAATTCCGGGATTCAGGTCTCGGGCGAGGATCGACAAGCGGCGAGCACGACGCTGCAGGGCCAGGACGCAACCACGTGGGCGACGCTCTCGAGGCCGACCCAGGACCTCCTGATCGACTTCACTGCAAGTCAGACCGCGCTCAAATCGAGCGGCGATGCCAACGATCCGGCCGCTGCCAAGGCCATCTACGAGCAGGGTGTCGGCACGTCGGGTGTGATCTGCATCAGGATCATGGCGTTCGACACCGAAGCGGAAGCCACCGACGCGTACAGCGCGGTGCAGGCCGGCGAGAAGTTCGCCGACCTGGCCAATGATCATCCCGTGGACCCCGCAGCAGAGCCGAACAACGGGGTTTATGCCGATCCGAAATCAGGCAGCGAATGCTTCGAGGCGTCCGGGTACACCTCGGTCGCCCAAGCGGTGGCCGACCTCGCGATCGGCGAGTCGTCCCCGCCGGTCACGCTCGGCAGCCAGTTCTTCTTCTTGATCCAGCAGCGTCCGTACGACGAGGTCGCCGATGCGGTGCAGCCGTTGTTGGCGGCGACGCTCGGACAGGCTCGAGCCGGCAAGTTCTTGAGCGCCGCCGACATCTCGATCGACAGCCGTTACGGGATGTGGGACGCAGCGACGTCGACGGTGGTCCCGACTCGCTGATGGCCTTACCTCGGATCGTCGTTGTCGGGCTCGGTCCGGGCAGTCAGGATCACGTCACGCTGCAGACACGCGAGGTGATCGCCGCCAGCGAACACCGCTACCTGCGTACGGCGGTGCATCCGTCAGCGACGCTCATGCCGGACGCCATCTCGTTCGATCACCTCTATGAATCATCTGAGACGTTCGGCGACGTCTACGCCCAGGTCACCGAATCGCTGGTCGCGGCTGCCACCGAGTTCGGCGAGGTCTTGTACGCCGTGCCCGGTTCGCCGATGATCCTCGAACGCAGCGTTGGAGACCTGCGCCGTGATCCCCGAATCGAGTGCGTGATCCTTCCGGCGATGTCGTTCCTCGACATCGCCTACTCGGTCCTCGGCATCGACCCGATCGAAGCGGGCGTCCGGTTGATCGATGGTCACGAGTTCGCCACGGCGGCGGCCGGCGAGCACGGTCCGCTGCTCGTCGCCCACACTCACGCCAACTGGGTCCTCAACAACATCAAACTCTCGGTCGACGATGCAGGCGAGGTCGACAACGACGACGTCGAGGTGATCGTCCTCCAGCGCCTCGGCACTCCCGAGCAGCGGATCACCCACACGACGTGGGCCGAGATGGACACCGCGGTCGAGGCCGACCACCTGACATCGATCTACATCCCCGTGCTCAACGTCGCCGTCGCCGAGCACTACAGCCGGTTCCATACGTTGGCCCGCACACTGCGCGAACAGTGTCCGTGGGACATCGAGCAGACGCACGCCTCGCTGATCCCGCATCTGCTCGAAGAAACCTACGAAGTGGTCGACGCCCTCCAGAACCTCGACGCCGATGATCCCTCGACCGACATCGATCTGATCGAAGAACTCGGCGATCTGCTCTACCAGATCGAGTTCCACGCGACCATCGCCGAGCAACAGGGCCGGTTCACCATCGCCGATGTCACCCAGGGTATCCACGACAAGCTGGTCCGCCGCCACCCGCACGTCTTCCCGCCGGCCGGCAGCGATCCGGTCGAGGTCGACGGCACCACCGATGTGCTGCGCAACTGGGAAGCCATCAAGCGCGACGAGAAAGGTAGGACGAGCATCTTCGACGGCATCCCGTCGTCGCTGCCGTCACTGTCCTACGCCTACAAGGCTCAGAAGAAGGCTGCGGGCGTCGGCTTCGACTGGCCCGATGTCTCCGGCGCGTTGCCCAAGATTGCCGAGGAAGCCGACGAAGTCATCCAGGCCCACGCCAGCGGCGATCGAGATGCGACTGCGTCAGAACTGGGCGACTTGTTGTTCTCGGTGGTGAACGTCGCGCGTCACCTCAAAGTGGATCCCGAGGTCGCCCTCCGCGCCGCTGTCGGCAAGTTCCGGACCCGTTTCGAGGGGGTCGAACGCCTCGCCCGTGAGCGGTCGCTCGATCTCGCCGCGAGCGACCTTGTCGTGCTCGATCAACTCTGGGACGAGGTCAAGGCCAACGAGGTCAAGGTCGGCGAACTCGAAGCCGGATCATCCGCAGCGGCCGCCACTGCGACGTGACCGGCGGCCAGCTGGCCTGACGCGGTGGCCGGCGTCGGCAGCGGTGAGGTCGATGCCATCGACCCGCCATGCTGATACGCCCGACAGGCCCGGTCGAGCCGGGTCATCGCGGTCCAGGCCAAGGCCGAACCGAGCAGAGCAATCCCTGCCTGCAATACGACGAGCGCCACCGTCTGGACCGCATCATTGCTGATCGCGGAGGTGTACCAGGCGAACAGTCCGCACGTGAAGTCGACCACCATCCAGGTCAAAAAGATTCGACCACGACCGCCGAGCGACGACACCGTTCGACCGAGGATCAACTGACCGATCACGAATCCGGCGATGGTGGCGACGATGCCGATCGTCAGCACTGCAGCACCGAACGGGCCCGTGAACCCGAGGCTTCCGACGACGACGACCGGCCCCAACATGAATGCCGAGAGGACGGCCCACGGGCTCGGCGCCATGATCGAGCGACGGAAGGCATTACGAGCGGCGACCACGGCCCAGACCACGTACACGACGTGAACTGCGACAGCGATCGCACCGATCGCGATCGCTGAGGCCACCAGATCAGCGAGTGCGTCCGTCGACGCAGCATCCGTCTCGTCGACGGCGCGACCGCGGAACACGATCACAGCGGCCACTGCACCGAGCCCGGAACCGAGCAGCCCAACGGTGACGATCACTCGGAGGAACAACGTTGGCGTCATCCGTCGGCGCAGCTGGCGGCCGCGACGGGTGATCTTGTGTCGCTTCGGGTCGGTGGAGACACCCTCCGGATCAAGCTCGCGAGCCCAGCGATGGCTGACCAACGAGCTGAGATCGCGAGCCGTCGCAAACGCGAGTGCGCTCGAGGCGAGCAGCATCATCGCGCTGAGATAGCAGGTGAACGCCCGGACCCTGAGCACGTTCTGTGGATTGTCGACCGGCAGCACGCTCGTCGCCCCGCTGACGCCAGCGATCAACAGGAAGGCACCGACCACGGATGCGAGGAACCACGTCCGCGCAAGGTGTGCGCTGCCGCCGAGATCGACGGCAGCGCCGCCGAGCGTGCCGAACGGCAGATACAACACAGCGAGGAACACTGTCAGCCCGATCAGCGATCCGGAGTCGAGACGCTGATCGAGCGTGACATGGGCGGCGAGTCCGAGGCCCGGAGCAATCAGCCAACCAAGCGCAGCGAACCACGGTGTGCGCAGCGTGTGACCAACTCGGTTGGTGTTGGTGACCATCAGCCAACTCCACAGCGCCATCACCACCAGACCAACGACGCTCAGGGCGCCGAACGTCGCCGTCAGTTCGCGGACACGGTCGAGGTGACCGGCGACATCCGTTCCGATCTTGCGCGCCGTTCCGATTGGGTTGGCTCCGACTGCGTTGGTTGCGGCTGTGTTGTATGTGTCGGAGTGCTTCTGAAACTCGACGCCGAGCAACCCAACGAGCGTCGCGATCGCGAGCGGCACGGTGACCACGAGGCCGCGCACGAGCATGTCCGACATCGGGCGACGCAACACGAACCGTCGCCTGATCGCATTGTCATCGGTTGCAAGGTCGCCCGCCACGACACCTCTATCGGCACCCGCTGACAACAACTTGAACGAGCTGGGTCGATCCGCCTCTCCCCCCACGACGTGAGTCTTCGGGTCGTGGGCGATCCGGCACTAGTTTTGTCGGCATGTCTGAAATCCTGTCTGTCTTCGGCCGCGAGATCCTCGATTCGAGAGGCAACCCCACCGTCGAGGTCGACGTGATCCTGGAGTCCGGGGCACGCGGCCGAGCGGCGGTGCCATCCGGAGCGTCGACCGGCGAGCACGAAGCGGTCGAACTGCGCGACGGCGGGAAGCGGTTCGCCGGCAAGGGCGTGCAGACCGCGGTCGGGTTCGTCAACGGCGAGATCGCGGAGATGCTCGAAGGCGTCGACGCGCTCGAGCAGCGCTTGATCGATCAGGCCCTCAACGACCTCGATGGCACCGACAACAAGGCCCGTCTCGGCGCCAACGCGATCCTCGGCGTCAGCATGGCCGTCGCCAAAGCTGCGGCCGACGAAGTCGATCTGCCGCTCTACCGCTACATCGGCGGACCGAACGCACATGTCCTGCCGGTACCGATGATGAACGTCGTCAACGGAGGCGTCCACGCCGACAACACCATCGACCTGCAGGAGTTCATGGTGATGCCGATCGGCGCGCCGAGCTTGCGTGAAGCCATCCGCTGGGGAACCGAGACCTATCACACCCTCAAGAAGGTGTTTCACGATCGGGGATTGTCGACATCGGTCGGCGACGAAGGTGGTTTCGCCCCGAACCTGGCCACCAACGAAGACGCGATCAAGGCGCTCGTCGAGGCGATCGAACTCGCTGGCTACACACCCGGCGAAGACATTGCGATCGCACTCGATCCAGCAGTGAGCGAGATCTATCGCGACGGCAGGTACCACCTCGACGGCGAGGGCAAAGTGCTGACCAGATCGGAGCTCGTCGACTATTGGGTGAGGCTGGTCGACAGCTACCCGATCGTGTCGATCGAAGACGGCATGGCGGAGGACGACTGGGACGGGTGGGCGGCGATGACCGAGGCGCTCGGTTCCAAGATCCAGCTTGTCGGCGATGACCTGTTCGTCACCAACGCTCGCCGACTGCAGATGGGGATCGACCGCAACGTCGCCAACAGCGTGCTCATCAAGGTCAACCAGATCGGCACGCTCTCCGAGACGCTCGACACCGTCGAACTGGCCACCCGACACGCCTACACGAGCGTGATGAGCCACCGCAGCGGCGAGACCGAGGACTCCACCATTGCCGACCTTGCCGTTGCCACCAACTGCGGCCAGATCAAGACCGGCGCACCGGCGCGCAGCGACCGCGTCGCCAAGTACAACCAGTTGCTCCGGATCGAGGAGCAACTCGGTGAGGCAGCAGAGTTTCGCGGCAAATCGGCGCTCGGCCCGAAGCGCTGAGGCGGGCTCGCCGCCGGTGACACCGTTTGCGACCTCGAAGCTGCGAAACTGCACGGCGTGAACGACGGACACCGGACCAGCACTATTCCGCGCCCCAAAGCGCGTGAAGAGCTGACCCCGGTACGTGGCCGCGGCAAGACCGCGAAGAAGTCCGCCAAGCCGACCGGGGACGACGCCGGGAAGCCGATCAAGGAATCCAGCAGGGGCGACCGCACCGGGTCGATCCTGATGGACTTCACGACGCCGATCGAGCGCACCAAGCAACTCGTCCCACAGCGTCGAGGTCGCCTCGTCGTGGCCCTGTTCTCGGTGATCATCGCGCTCGCAATTGGCGCAGCGTTGTTCGTGTTGCCGATCAAGTCGTGGTTCCAACAGCGCGACGATCTCACGGTTCGCACCGGAGAGCTCGACACGCTCACCGATGCCAACGACCAGTTGCAGTTGGAAGTCGAGCGGCTGCAGACCGACGCCGGTATCCGGGAGGCAGCTCGGGGCGAAATCGACTATGTCGAAAAGGGTGAGCAACGGTTCACGATCGTGTCCGCCAGCGGCGCACCGATCACGTTGCCGACCGGGTGGCCGTACAACCTCGTCGCCCAGATCGTCGCCCTGCGCGGGCAACAGGCCACCGCCGCCGCCGCCGCAGCAGTCGCTGCGAACACTCCGGAGACCGCTCCAGAGACAACTCCAGCCATCACTCCCTGACTGCGTCCGCGACCCCCGTGCTTGGGTAGGGTCGCATCGACGGACGGCTGATCCAGCTGTCTGATGTGACCAATGGGGGTTCCGCGTGGGCGGCAGCATTCTCGGCAATCGTGTTCTCCGCAAGGAAGACCCGAAGTTCCTCACCGTCGGCGGCACCTACGTCGATGACATGGACGAACCACTCTTGGCCGGCGCTGCCCACGTCACCTACGTTCGCAGCCAGGTCGCGCACGGAACGATCAATTCGATCGACATCGCCGACGCGCTGAACATGCCGGGCGTGCTCGCGATCTACACCGCCGCCGACCTCGAATTGCAGCCCTCACCGGCAGCGTTCAACCCGACAGTGACGCGCACGATGCTCGCCTCCGGCAAGGTCCGCTTCGTCGGCGAGCCCGTGGCTGCCGTCGTCACCGAAACTCGGGTCCAGGGCGAAGACGCTGCCGGCGCAGTGTGGGTCGATGTCGATCCACTCGAAGTGTTGATCGACGTCGAGCAGTCGATGAACTCGACCACCCTGATCTACGAAGACGCCGGCAGCAACGTGGTGTTCGACACCACCGCGCTCGGCATGCCCGAAAACACCGGCGATGCCTACTTCGCCGATTGCGAAGTCGTGGTCAAAGGCCGCTACCTCAACCAGCGCGTCGCCCCGTGTCCGCTGGAAGTGCGTGGCTCCGCAGCGGCCTGGGTCGACGGCCGCCTGCACCAGTGGATCAGCACCCAGCACGCACAAGGTGTGAAGGACGCAGTTGTCGCGACAAACGGCGTCGATCCAGCCGACGTGCGGATCATCACGCCCGATGTCGGAGGCGGCTTCGGCGCCAAGATCGCCGCCTACAGCGAAGAATTGCTGCTCGGTGCAATCGCCAAGAAGGCCGGTCGCCCGGTGCTGTGGCGCGAGACACGGAGCGAGTCGATGGTCGCGCTCGGCCATGGCCGCGCCCAACTGCAGTACGTCACCATCGGTGGCCAGCGCGACGGCAAGGTCACCCACTACCAGATGCACGCCATCCAGGATTCCGGCGGCTTCGCCGACATGGCCACGATCCTGGCCCCGTTCATGACCCGACCAATGGCGAGCGGCGTGTACGACATCCCCAACATCGAGGTCCGCACCACGAGCGTCGTCACCAACACCACGCCTGTCGTTGCCTACCGCGGAGCCGGTCGACCGGAAGCCACCGCTGCGATCGAGCGGGCGATGGACATGTATGCGCTCGAGATCGGGATGGACCCGATCGAGGTTCGCCGGGTCAACCTGATCCCGAAGTTTCTCGAGCCGCACACCACCGCGATCGGCCAGACCTACGACGTCGGCGATTTCGAAGTGGCGCTCGACAAGGCCCTCGATGCCGTCGGATACACCCAGCTGCGCGCTGACCAGGCTGCGCGCCGGTCAAGCGGTGACGGCAAGCAGATCGGCATCGGCGTCAGCGTCTACGTCGAGATCACCGGCGGTGTGCCACCGATGGGTGATGACGCCAAGATCGAGGTCCTCGAAGACGGCCGAGCAGTCGTCTACACCGGTACGTCACCGCACGGCCAGGGCCATGCGACTGCGTTTGCGATGATCACCGCCGAGCAGACCGGCATCCCGATGGAGAACATCGACCTGGTCTGGGGCGACACCGATCTCGTCCCCAAGGGTGGCGGAACGATGGGCTCGCGTTCGCTCCAGCACGGCGGCGTCGCGGTCAACAAGGCGGCGATCGAACTCGTCGAGCAGGCATCCAAGCTGGCGGCTCGACTGCTCGAAGCCGATGAAGCCGATGTCGTGCTCGACAAGGACAACGGCGCATTCCATGTCGCCGGCACCCCGTCGGTCTCCAAGACCTGGGCCGACCTCTCGGTCGCGATGAAGGCCGAGGGCGGACTGAAGCAGTCGACGACATTCACCGCGTCGGGAGCGACCTTCCCGTTCGGTGCCCACGTCGCGGTGGTCGAGGTCGACACCGAGACCGGCCACGTCCGTCATGTCCGTCACGTCGCCTGCGACGATGCCGGACGAGTCCTCAACCCGATGCTGCTCGAAGGCCAAATCCATGGCGGCGTCGCCCAGGGGACGGCCCAAGCGCTGCTCGAAGAGGTCCGATACGACGACACCGGCAACCCGATCACCTCCAACCTCGCCGATTACGCGATGATCTCGGCCGCCGAATTGCCGAGCTTCGAAGTGATCCACATGGAAACCCCGACGCCGATCAACCCGCTCGGAGCAAAGGGCATCGGTGAGAGCGGCACCATCGGCAGCACGCCAGCCGTACAGTCGGCCGTCATCGACGCGCTCAGCCACCTCGGCGTCAAGCACATCGACATGCCCACGACCGCCGAAAAAGTGTGGCGGGCGATCCAGGACGCCTGAGTCCAGCGCGGCGTTCACACCCTCGCACCGCACCGGGAACAGATCGGCGGCTGAGTGCCCTGGATTTGCTCCCAGTCCATGTGGCTTGCCGCTCTCAGGTGGCGACTGGGAGCAAAGGGAGGTCTCGTTCCCACCGCTCTGCTCCCGGCCACTCAGTCGTAGTCGATGACGGCCGATGCTGACGCGCTCGCGCCCATCATCATCATCTCGGCAGCGAGGTTGTAGCCCCGACGCCACGCCGTCTCGACCTCGGCGGTCATCCTCTCGCCGAGTACCGACCGAAGTGCGAACAACGTCGAGTCGAGGACGAGATCGTAGTGCCGAGGCTGGACGCCGGAATCGACATGACGTCGGCCGAGTTCGGTGGTTCGCTCGATCAGCGACGGCATCTGGCCGAGATGATCGACGATGAACGTCAGTTCATCGACCAGCTTCTCGCGCTGGCCGGCGAGGTCCGACGTGAACATCGAACGGACCGTCGGCTCGAGTTCGAACAGCCGATCGTAGAACACGATCGAGAACTGGTCGGCGACCGGGATGACCTCAGCGAAGGTGCGCTGGACGAGGTTGATCTGATCCATGTCCATCTCGCCTACTTCCGACCAAGGTCGAGCGCGGCGCGAAGATCGGAACGGCTGCGCACACCGAGCTTGTCGTAGATGTGCTGGAGGTGGTTGCTGACAGTGCGCATCGACACGAAGAGGGTCTCGGCGATCTCGCGACTCGTCAGTCCGTTGGCAGCCATGAACGCGATCTCTCGTTCGCGCTCGGTCAACGGTTCGACTGTCCCGACCGACGCGATCAAACCGGGGCTGGTCGCTCCTTCGCACAGACCGACATGGCGTTCGGCGCGAACGGTCAGGGCCGCCGCAGCGCGTTGATCGCCAGCAGCGCGAGCCAACTCGGCTGCGGCGACGCACGCTTCGCCGGCCAGCAACTGAGCGCCGATCGATTCGAACTGATCGGCAGCACCGACGAGGCCGGGGAGATCACCAGCCACCATCGCAACGACGTGGGCAGCGCGAGCAGCGGCGAAAGCCGAGTCCGTGGTGGCAGCGAAGGACACGAGGCGGTCGAGAACCGCAGCCGGCGCGCCGAGCCGAGCAACGTCGTGCAGCAGCCAGATTCCGGTGCAGATGTGCCCGGACTCGAACGCCTCGGTCGCGGTGAGGTCGAGCACCCGTCGGGCTTCGACGAGGTCTCCCCTCGCAACGGCCGCCCACCCGTCAGCAAGGGCCCGCTCCGGTGACATGAACGCAAATGGTGGCAGCTTTTCGCGCTCGGCAATCGCTGCTGTGGCCGCGTCGAGATCACCCAGCATCGCGTGGCCGATCGCCATGCCGGTGAGTGCGGAGCGAACCGGCCCGCGCAGGCCGGCATCGAGGCCGAGCGCACGAGCGCTGGTGAACATCCGTAGCGACGTCGCGATCGAACCGGTGAACAGGTTGTTACGACCGACCGACAATGAAAACCAGAATTGGGTGAGGGGGCGCGATGACATGACGGCCCGCTCATAACCCTCCTCTGCCATCTCGATGGCTTCGGTCAAGCGACCGGCCTCGGTGAACGCGAATGCCTTGGCAACCATGTAGACGTCGACGTCGGCAACCCCGGTGACGCCGAGCTTGGGTCGGGTCTCCATGGCCTCATCGATCGTGTGGATCGCTTGCTCGGTTCGACCCGCCATCGCCAACGCGTTGGTGTACGCAACCGCTGCTCCGAGCTTGGTCTGGATCTGATCGCTCGTCGTCGCTGCTTCGAGTTCGGCTCTCGCCTCACCGGGCAGACCTGCGTTGACGAGGATCGATGCGTACTGTGAATTGAGCCGAACGTGATCTTCCGCCGACATCTCCGGATCGGCACGCAACCTGTCCATCGTCTGCAGCGCAGCGCCGGCATCGCCGATCCCCCACAGCAGGATCGTCGCCCGGATCACGCCGAGATCGACCCGAAGACGCGGTGACGATGGCAGCAGCGCCGTACGGTCGAGCACCTCGAACGCCTCGGCCCACTGTCCGGTCTGGAACAGCGCCTCGCCGAGCATGCCACCGATCGATGCCGTCGGACGTTGCTCGAACAGAGGTCCGGCCAATCGCAACACACTGCGCGAGTCCTGCATTGCCGCTGCCAGCCGCGCGCCGTGGAGGAGGCTGTCGAGGTCGGCCGGCATGCCGGCATCGAGCCGCCAGATCGCCCGCTGCAACGCATCGCCACCGGTGGCCGGCGTGTGCTGTTCGATCCAGGCGATGTGGTTACGCATCAGCAATCGTGAACGCAGCGCAGGCAGCGCCATCCGGATCGCCTCGCCGTGTAGTGGGTGGCTGAGGGTCGCACACTGGCGACCGAGGCGCACGAGTGTCCGCAGCAGGCCCCTTTCCTCGAGATCGGCGAGTGCTTCCAGGCCGACCAGTGATTCCAGCTCGTCGAGGTCGACGATGTCGCACAGCGCGAGCAGTTCGAGCGCCTTGCGGACTTCGGCTCCGACGATGTCGAGCCGGCTCTCGACGACCTCGCGGAGTCGGGTCGAGCCGGGCGGATTGCCGCGCATCCGCCACACCCCTTGGACCTGCACGAGTGCGCCCGAGTCGATCGCGCTCCGGGTCAGTTCACGGAGGAAAAGGGGATTGCCCTCGCTGCGATCGCGGAGCGAGACGACGACACCACCGTCGACCGGACCCCCGAGGGCCAGGTGCAGCAGCGTGTCGATCTCCTCATCAGTCATCGGCTGGAGTTGGACGATCATCGAACGATCGCCGAGGAGGACGTCGACGAGCGGCTCCGGGAGCGATTCGTCGTCGCGAGCGGAGGCGACCACGTCGACCTCACCGGATGCGGCAAGGGTCGCAATGACCCCGGCCGTCGCGATGTCGAGCAGTGGCACATCGTCGATCACCAGCACCGGCCGCTTGATTCCAGCCGGGGCGAGCACGTCGCGCAGCGCACCGATCAGGGTCAGCGGATCCGCACTCTCGCGAGCGCCGACCGGCAGGAGGTGAGCCACCGAACCGAACGGCACCGATGCCGTCGCCGAGTTGGCCAGGATCCTGCGCACGGATCGCCCTGAGGCCGCCAACGACGTGGCGATCTCTTCGACCACCCGTGAGCGGCCACCGCCGAGCGGTGCTCGTACGAGCGCAGCACACCATCTCGACGATGAAGATCCCGGCAACGCCGTGACGACTCTGGCCACGATCTGTGATCGTCCGACGCACGGCCACGGAGCGAGCGGACCGCCGCCGTGCACGCTGGGGGGAGCGGGTGCAGTGCTGATGGATCCAAGTATGCACGGTGAACGGGGCCGAGTTCTGGATCCAGCCGGCGATCTCGAACACGCTCATCGGGCGCGGCGGGCGAGGCGAACAAGTCCGAGCCCAACAGCGAGCAGGCCGACACCGAGCAGGGCTGATCCGGTTGCGTCCCGTGAGCCGGTGACGGGCAGTTGGGTGCCTTCCGGCCGAGGCAGTCGAGCGACTGTCGAGGTCGGCCCAACCGTCGTGACGGTTGACGGGGTGGTGGTGGATGGGGTGGTGACCAGGACCTCGATGGTCGTCTGCGGCACCGAGTCCCCAATGGTGTCGGGGACGGTCGCGGGAATCGTCGGGTCCGCCAAGCAATCGACGATGGTGTCGATCGAACTTGTTGCGACACCATCGACGGTGATCGAGGCGACGACATGCTCGCCCTCGTCGACGGCAACGTGATGCGACTGCTCGTGATCGATCCACGCATCATCGGCCTCGAGGATGATCGCTGGCCCTTGCGACAGACCGAAGTGAGCGGGGGTGTAGCTGTAGTTGACCCATTCGTAGAGCAGGTTGGCGTTGCCCGATCCCTCGACATCGCAGACGATGCTCAGGTGGGTCTCCGGATCGGCAATGCAGTCAGCACGTGGCTCGGCGAGGAAGTCGATGGGGTGGATCGCGTCGTCGTTGACGACGTGGAACGAGGCCAGCTGTCCTTCGGGGACGGTGAAGTTGAGCCATTCCTGCCCACCGCCGACAATGTTGTGTTGGGTGACGCCATTGTCCTTGGTGGCACCGGAGACGGTCACCGTGAAGTCGGTCGACTCGTTGGCCATGAGGTTGTACAGCCCGATGTCGTAGTGGTAGACGCCATCCTGACACGACGAGATCGGTGAGACTTTCGGGTCGGTGTAGAACTCCGACGCCGATGCCGACGGGGCCAATGCTGTCGTGGCCGCAGCGACGGCGAGACCGGCGGAAGCGATCCGAATCGGGAGCGAGAGGTTCTGGGTGGTTCGGCGAGCTGAGCGAGGTGATGCGTTCATAGGACCGACAATGCGCCCGCTGCAGCGGCTGAACATGAGCAGGGCCTACTCATCGATCCGTTGGAGACCTACTCATCCCTGGTCATCGCCGGTTGCGGCTACCCCGTCAGGCAGCGCCGAATCGAATCGGCCCTGCAGCGTCAGTCTCCGGCAGCGACGAGCGCGGCGTACGCGGCGTCGATCCGTCGTGCCGAGTCCCGCTCGGTGGCGATGTAGCGGCCGAGCAGCGATGCTGTCTGGATGTCGATCGTGACGTCGGCGAACAACGACCCGAAGACGTCCTTGCGTGGTGCTCCGAAACCGAGCCGCTCGAACTTCACCCGATCGCCGAGGTCGGGCGACGACGCCACCGCCACTCGTTCTGCGAGCGTCGGCTCGTCACGCTCGATCACCGCGAAGCCGAGTTCGTCGATCCGGCGAGCGAACGCGATGGCGTGATCTGCTTCGCGCAGCGCAACCGTGTGCAGCATTGCTCTCGCAGCCGCGTCGCGGGTATTGGCTGCCCAAGCCGTGAACAGTGTGGCGTTGGCTGCCTCGTTGGCCGCTGCGGCGTTGAGCAGCGGCAAATACGTCGGCGACTCGTTCATCGACAAGAACGTAGCCGTGTCAATCGACGAGCGCAGTGGCGGCCAGTTCATGGTCGTTCTACGAGGCGCGCAGGACGACCATGAA
>JBDSDH010000080.1:0-37160 GCA_039920665.1 Ilumatobacteraceae bacterium | reverse complement strand
CCTGATGCGTCGCACGGCGATGGCCGCAGTGCCCCGACTCGGCGATTGGTGCACCGTGCACTTCGCGCCGCAACCGGGTGTGCACGAGATCGAGGTCGCCCACTCCGACCCGGATCGGATGGAGTGGGCTCGCTCAATGCGCGACCGATATCCCATCGACCCGAATGCAGCCTTTGGAGTCCCGGCTGTGCTGCGCAGCGGCCGAACCGAGTTCTTTGCCGGGGTCGACCGCTACCTCGAGGATCCAAGCGTTGCCGAGCTCCACGCTCCGGTGCCGGAAGATCTCCAGATCATCGTCGAAGCCTTGGGCATGACGAGCATCATCACCGTCCCGCTGCTCACCAAGCGCGGCGTGATCGGGGCGATGCAATTCGTCTCGGCCGAGTCGCGACGGCGCTACGACGACGACGACGTGGCGTTGGCAGAAGCCGCTGCGGGACGCATCGGCGCAGCCCTCGACAACGCCTGGCACAGCGAGCAACAGCGTGAGATTGCGGCGACGTTGCAGGCAGCGCTGTTGCCGACGCATCTGCCCGAGATTCCCGGGATCGGCGTCGCAGTCCGCTACTGGGCTGCTGGAGCGGTCAGTGAAGTGGGAGGCGACTTCTACGACGTGTTCGCGATCGACGAACACCGCTGGGCGGTTGTGATCGGCGATGTGTGCGGTACGGGTGCTGGGGCCGCTGCCATTACGTCCACCGCTCGACACACGATCCGGGCTGCAGCCACCCATGGAGCATCGCCCGCCGAGGTCCTGGAGTGGGTCAATGCAGCCGTCTTACGCGATGGAGACGGCCGGTTCTGCACAGTGGTCTATACCGAGTTGACAGCGATCGGCAACGGTTCGTGGAGAGCCGCGACGGTGGTCGGTGGGCACCCGCTGCCGGTGATCGTCGATGCATCCTGCAACGTCGAGTCGCTCGGTGCACATGGCACCCTGATCGGAGCGCTCGATCACATCCGGCTGACACCGACCGAGCAAGTTCTCGGACCGGGCACAACGATCGTGATGCACACCGATGGCGTCAACGATGTGCCGGCGCCCCACGGGCTCGACGATGCTGCTCTCGCATCGCTCATCACGGGGTCGATCGCTGCTCACAGCTCGGCCGACGAGATCGCGAATCGGGTGGGAGATGCGGTCGCGGCAATCTTGCCGATCCCCGAACGGGACGACGACATCGCGATCG
Source organism: Ilumatobacteraceae bacterium (assembly GCA_039920665.1). GTDB lineage: Bacteria > Actinomycetota > Acidimicrobiia > Acidimicrobiales > Ilumatobacteraceae > WLMZ01. Next base: position 35,970 of record JBDSDH010000080.1, on the reverse strand, counting down.
TGGTGCTCAGAATCAGCTGATCGGATCCGGGGGAGTGCCGTCGCCGAACGGTCGTCCGCCCAGCGTTTCTCGACCGTGGACCGACATCCAGTTCGACGCATCGGGCCCGACCGGCACGATCCCGCTGGGATTGATGTCGCGGTGCACCACGTAGTAGTGGGCCTTGATCTGGTCGAAGTCGATCGTGTCGCCGAAGCCGGGCGTCTGGAACAAGTCTCGGGCGTAGGCCCACAGCACCGGCATTTCGCTCAACTTCTGGCGATTGCACTTGAAATGGCCGTGGTAGACAGCGTCAAACCGGGCCAACGTGGTGAACAGGCGGACATCGGCCTCAGTGATCGTGTCGCCGACGAGGTACCGGTGATTGGCGAGCCGCTCAGACAGCCAGTCGAGGCGGGAGAACAACTGGAAGTAGGCGGCTTCGTACGCCGCTTGTGAGCTTGCGAATCCACACCGGTAGACACCGTTGTTGACGTCTGTGAAGACGAGTTGGGCGACCTCGTCGATTTCAGCCCGGAGCGGTTCGGGGTACAGATCGGGCGCTCCGTCGCGGTGGAATTGCTTCCACTCGCTGCTCATGTCGAGCGTGATCTGGGGGTAATCATTGGTGACCACCTGGCCGGTTGTCACGTCGACGATGGCCGGCACAGTGATGCCTCGCTGATAGTCCGCGAACCTGGCGAGGTATGCATCGCGCAGCCGTTCTATTCCCAGCACTGGATCGACTCCGCCGGGATCACGGTCGAAGGTCCAGCTGCGCTCGTCGTGGGTGGGGCCGCATTCGCCCATCGACAGCACAAATTCGAGCCCGAGCAAGCGGCGCACGATGATTGCCCGATTGGCCCACGGGCAAGCTCTGGCAACAACCAACCGGTAGCGCCCCGGTTCGACCGGATATCCATCGCGCCCGTCGACCGTGATCCGGGTCGTGATGTAGTTGGTGTCGCGGGTGAACGGCTTTTCAGTCTGCACGTACGTCATCTGCGACTCCGCTCTGTTGCGGTTGCGGTTGCGGTTGCTGCTGTGGACGGAGGATGAGGGCCGTCACGACGACCGCACAGAGTCCGAGCAGGGCTCCGCACGTGACGTCGGTGAGGTAGTGCATCCCTCGATACATCCTCGACAAGGCAACGATGACGGGGATCGCCACGCACAGGATCGTCACTGCGACACGGGCAATCAGATTGCGGGTCAGCCAGAACACAACCACTGCAATGGCGGTGTAGGCGACCGCTGCGGCCACATGTCCGGAAGGGAAGCTGGAGCCCACTGGCGATGTGTCGAGCCGAGGAACGTCGGGTCGGTTACGCCCGACGACGAAGGTGACGGTGATGAACGCGCTGGCCTCCATGATCAGTGCGACCGCGATCACCAGCGGCTCGCGCCAGCGCTTCAACGTGATCAAGAGCGCGATCGCGATGATCGCCGTGACGAGCACTTTGACCGACGTCTCGGCGAGAGCCGACCCGATCACCGATGCGTCGTTCCACGATGGCGTCCGGTGGTCGACGAACGACCGGGCAAGTCGCTGGTCGTTGTTGACAATCGATGTGCCGTCGAGCGGTCCGGTGATCAGGGCGCCGAGACCGACGAACACCCCGGTGATCAGTACGTATGCACCAACCAACTGCAGCACTTCACGTTTGTGGATCGGCCAGGTGTCGCGCAACCGGCTCGTGTGGTTTTTCGAAGATCGATCGTCGACCAGAGGTTCGTGTGTCACGGCGAGCCGATTACCCAAATCTCCTCGAATCCAACCTTCCAACTCGCCGAGCGAAAGGTTCGGGATACAGTCGCAAAGATGTCGTCCGACGCCCCAGATTCAACCCCCGCTCCACTCACCGTCCGCCGACCGAGCGGGCAGCTCCGCGGTGGAGTGATCGTGGTGCAGGAGGCATTCGGGGTCAACGAGCACATCGAAGATGTCTGCCAGCGCATCGCCGATGCGGGCTGGCTGGCCGTCGCCCCGCACATGTTCCACCGCACTGGCGATCCGTCGTTCGCGTACGACATCGACTTCAGCGTGCTCGGCGAGCACATGGTGGCGCTCGGCGTCGAGGGTATCGCGGCCGACATCGCCGTTGCTCGCCAGTTCATCATCGATGCCGGCGTCGAGCCGTCGGCGGTCGGCATCGTCGGTTTCTGTATGGGCGGCACGGTCGCAATGGCCACCGCATGCACCGGCGATGTCGCCGCAGCCGTCACCTTCTACGGCGGTGGCGTCGCCCGAGGTGGTCGATTCGGGTATCCGTCGCTGATCGATCTCGCTCCGTCGGTGCAGGTGCCGTGGCTCGGCTTGTACGGCGATCTCGATACCGGAATCCCGGTCGACGAGGTCGAGGCGCTGCGCCACGCGACGTCCTTGGTCGACGTTCCGACCGAGATCGTCCGCTACGCAGATGCCGCCCATGGTTTCAACTGCGATCGCCGGGCCAGCTATCACGCCGAGTCCGCCAGCGACGCCTGGGCGCGAATGCTGGCTTGGTTCGATCAGTATTTGGACTGACGCCGCGATGACGAGCCATCGGGTGGTCATCATCGGAGCCGGATTCGGCGGACTCGCAGTGGCGCGGGCGCTGGCCGACGTCGATGTCGATGTGACCTTGGTCGATGCGAACAACTTCCACACGTTCCAGCCACTGCTCTACCAAGTGGCGAGTGCCGGTCTCGACGCCGTCGACATCGGCTCAGCGGTGCGCGGCATCCTGCGTCGGCAGCGCAACGTGACGTTCCGAATGGGCCGCGTCGTCGGCGCCGACCTCGAACAACGCTCGATTCATCTCGACGACGAAATGTCGCTGGCCTACGACACGCTTGTCCTCGCCGCCGGTGCGGTGACGAACACGTTCGGTATCGACGGCGTCGACGAGCACGCGTTCCCGCTGAAGTCGATCGACGAGGCTCTGGCGCTGCGGGTCCATGTGCTGGCCGAGTTCGAGAACGCCGCGGTCCAACCGCACCTCGTCGACGACGGAGTGCTCAACGTTGTTGTGTGTGGCGGCGGTCCGACAGGGGTCGAAATGTCCGGCGCCTTCATGGAACTGTTCACCAAGGTGCTCGCCAGGGACTTCTCCCAACTCGACGTCAGCGGGGCGCGAGTCGTTCTGATCGAGGGGGGCGATCGGCTGCTCGCGCCATTTCATCCGAAGACATCAGCCCGTGCGTTGCGCACGCTGACCGAGCGTGGCGTCGAGGTTCGGCTCGGCGTCGGTGTCGATCGTGTCGAGGCGGCGGCCGTGCACCTCGACGACGGCACCCGGATCCCGACCCATACGACCGTGTGGGCAGCCGGTGTGAAGGCCAGCCCGTTGGCCGCTGCACTCGGGCTCACGCAGGCCCACGCAGGACGCATCGTGGTGGAGCGTGACCTCAGCGTCGGGGGCCATCCGGAAATCTTTGCGATCGGTGACATTGCTGCATCACTCGGCGACGACGGAGTGAGCCTGCTTCCACAGGTTGCGCCGACCGCTATCCAGGGTGGCAAGCACGTCGCAGCACAGATCGTCAATCGCCTGGCTGGTCGGTCGACGACTGCATTTTCATACCGGGACAAGGGATCGATGGCCACGATCGGACGGAACCACGCCGTGGCCGAGTTGCCTGGCGGCCTCCGCCTGCACGGGCGTATCGGGTGGCTGTCGTGGATGGGTCTGCACATCGTCTACCTGATCGGCTTCCGCAACCGGATCAGCGTGTTGGTCAACTGGGCATGGAACTACCTCACCTACGACCGGGGCTCACGGTTGCTGAGCGAGCGCGCTCATCGCGACGCCGAGTAGCAACGAGTAGCGCCGACGAGCCCCGACGAGCGCCGACGAGTCGAGGGTCGTTCAGCCCGAGATGACATCGGCGCTGATCGGCAACGACACGTCGATCGAGGCGAACGTGATCGATCCTCCGGTTTGCGGCTGGGCATAGATCACCGTCGACGCCACCAGTTGCAGGGTCAGCGTCGCTCCGGGGTGCAGCGTGAAGGCCACGGCCTCGAGCGGCACGGTGACCGTGTGTGGTGCGCCATCGAGCACGACGTCGATCGGCGTGATCTGGTTGCCCAACACCCGACCGGTGGACGGATCGACGAACTGGGCGAACACCCGCTGCGGGCGGTCGCCGGTGCCGGCGGTACCGGTGTAGGTGAGGGTCAGATCCGGGCTGCCGACGATGACGTGATCGGCAGCAATCGCGGGATTGGTGCTGATCGTGACGTCGATCGAATTCGTAGCAGGACCTGGCGTGATCTGGGAGATGAACGCCCCGAGCAGCCCGGCGCTCTGATCGACCACAGCCGGCCCTGCGCCGCCATCGACTGTCAACGCCAGCGTTCCGGAACCACTCGCGGTCACCGCACCGCCGCTGCCCTCGCTGAACGTGTCGGCGCTGTACTGCACGCCGCCTTGATCGACGAACCGGAACCCGGGGCCGGTATCGACCGATTCGTCGTGCTTGACGTAGCGATCGAGCCAGGCAACGGCAGACGTCGCGACGGTGGTCGTGTCGCCCTTGTCGGTGAGACAGATGCCATGACCGCCGCAGAACCACACCATCGCGGTCGGGACGCCATTGTCGCGGATCATGTCGTAGTTGGCGATGGCTTCGTCGAGTGTGAACAGCGTGTCCACCGTTCCTTGAATCAGCAGCGTCGGCACCGTGATCCCGGAAACGGCGTTGCCCGGTCCACGGTTTGCCAGCCACTGCGCGTCGGCCGGTTCGATCGTGCCGGTCTCGTTGCCATCCTGCTGAGCCCGGGCGATGGTCGGATCGAGCGTCGATCCGAACGAAGCAACGGTGACGAGGAGATTGATCCAACCCGTCTTGGGCGTCTCGTTCTTGTACAGGCTGGTGGAGAGCGAGTTCCACGCGATGACCGGCACCAGTGCGTCGATCCGACAGTCCACCGGTGCCGTGACGAGTTGGATCCCGCCGCCGTACGAACCGCCGACCATCCCGAGGCGCGGGTCGCGACTGGAATCCAGCGAGACAGAAGGCAGCGTCGCCACCCAGTCGATGAGCTGCTGCACGTCTCGTCCCTCGAAATCGACGCTGTCGATCGTCACGACACCGGTCGACTCACCGAAACCACGCGGGTCCCAGGTCAGCACGTTGTATCCGGCATCTCGGATGACCCCAATCGTCGTTGCTCCCAGCGCCCCGACCGATGAGATGTCGGTGTCTCCGGCCGAACCCCAGCCCGGCCCCATCAGGACCGTCGGTGCGGTCTGTCCCTCGGGCAGCCCAGCCAGTGGAAACCAGTGGGCGCGAATCGTGGTGCCGTCGAACGACGTGACATCGAAGTCCCGATTGTTGCCGAGATCGGCGACATCGACCGGCGCCGTGTCTTTCGGAGCGACACACGTCGCCCCGTTGCTTCCATCGGTGGGAGTCCTCCCATCGGTGCTGGTCGTCGGAACCGTGTCGGTCGACCCCGAGCCATCGGTGGACGGAGTATTCGCCTCGGCAGTATCGGTGACCGGTGATGCGCTCGATTGCGACGAGCGGTCGTCGCTGGTGCAACCGGCGACGAGCGTGATCGCGATCGCAGCTGCCGCGAACATCCGCAGCCGAGCGGACCAAGTGGGCGTGGAGACTGGGCGCATGGTCTGACGCTAACGAGCCATCACGCTGGACGCCCTCCGCCCAGAGTTGGACGGAGGCTCCCTGAAAGGTTGATCCGCCGCCTTGATTCCCAGGGTCGATCCGCAGCCTCGATCCGCCGATCACATCCAGCCTCGTGGCCTGATTCGTATCATCGGCCATCGGGGCTGGGTATCGCCTTCACGATTGCGACACGATTGCGACACGATTGCAACGCGACGCAAACCAATGAGAGTTGTCGACGAGAGGAAGTCATGGCCGCCAGAATCGTCATTCGACCCGAGCATCCACTGTGGGGCAAAGAAACCGAACTCGCTCTCGCCAACTTTCCAGTCTCGGGTCGACCGCTGCCGATCGAAATCGTGCACGCGCTCGCCGACATCAAGGTGGAGGCTGCACTCGTCAACCTCGATCTGATGGTTGAGCCGACCTCGCAGGCGCACGAGCGCGCCGAAGCGATCTCCACAGCCGCCCGCGCCGTTGCCGCGGGTGACCACGATGACCAGTTCATGATCGACATCTTCCAGACCGGCTCCGGGACCTCGACCAACATGAACGTCAACGAAGTGGTCGCCAACCTCGCGACCCGGTCGTGCGGGCTGGAAGTGCATCCCAATGATCACGTCAACGCCTCGCAGTCGTCCAACGACACGTTTCCGACGGCGGTCACCATTGCGGCTGTGCGCCAGATCGATCGTGCGCTCGTTCCTGCCGTCCGGCAGTTGGTCGAATCGCTCGAGGGGGCCGCACTCCGGTTCGCGCATGTCGTCAAGGCGGGAAGGACGCACATGATGGACGCGGTGCCGATCATGCTCAGCGACGAATTCAACGGGTACGCGGCACAACTCCACGAGGCCCTCGAACGGATCGACGCAGCGGCAGCACGGATCGGTCGAGTGCCGCTCGGAGGCACGGCGGTCGGCAACGGGCTCAATGCGCCGCCCACATTTGGCGCCGCCGTGGTCGCGAGAATCGCCGCCCGTTACGACATATCGCTGACGGTCGCTCCGGACCGGTTCGCCTCGCAGGCCGGCCGAGACTCCGTGGTCGAGACATCGTCGCTGTTGCGCGGCCTGGCAGTCTCGCTGATCAAGATCGCCAACGACATCCGCCTGATGGGATCGGGCCCGATGACCGGGCTCGGCGAATTGAGGCTGCCCGAATTGCAGGCCGGATCCTCGATCATGCCCGGCAAGGTCAACCCGGTCATGTGTGAGATGGTCACCCAGGTCGGCGCCCAAGTGATCGGTCATGACGCGACTATCGGCTTCGCGGCCAGCCAGGGTCAGTTCGAACTCAACACCTACCAACCTGTGATGGCCGCCGACCTGCTCGACTCGATCCATCTGCTCTCTCAAGCATGCGTATTGTTCGCCACGCAGTGCATCGATGGCCTCGAAGCCGACGAGCAACGGTGCCGGTTTTTCGCCGATTCCACGCCTGCGCTGGCGACGGGACTCAACGCTGCTCTCGGGTATGACCATGTCGCCAAGATCGTCAAGTCGGCTGTTGCCCAACGGCGGCCGCTGATCGACATGGTCGTCGACGACGGTGCGCTCGATCGCGAGGCCGCATCTGAGGTGCTCGATCCCGTCGCCGTCGCCCGTGGCAACCGGCCACGATCGGGTGGACCAGCCGGGGCTACGGTCTCGGAATGACCGACGTCTCCCGCACCGCCGACCGATCGATCACGGGAGCGTGGCGATCGCCCGCCCAGATGCTCGACGACCAGCACTACGACGGACATCTCAGCGTGCACGATCCCGACGCGGCGGCCTCGCTCGGCCTGGCCGGGGCCCCGATCGAGGGCCCCACCCACTTCAGCCAGTTCGATCCGGTGGCCGAACAACTGTGGGGCCGGACATGGTTCGAACGAGGCTGCATCAGCGCCCACTTCCAGACAATGGTGGTCGCCGGCGAGCAGGTCCAGGCCACCATGACCACGACCGACAACCCCTTTTTGGCCCGGATCGAGGCTCACAAGCGCGATGGTCAGTCGGTGTTGACCGGCACCGCGTCGATTGGCACTGGGTCGGCCGATGACGCACCGACCGAACTCGATGCTCGCCGTGCCAAACTCGGCGACCCGGGTGACCTGTTCGTCGTCGACCAGGTCGAAGTCGGTCAGCGAAGTTCCGATGGCGACGTGGTCACGATGATCCGGGCAGAGAGCAACGGCAATCTGTATCCGTTCTCGCTCGACCAGAAGTTGGCCCGAATCACCGAGTCGCACCGTTGGTACACGGCCGACGGTGGCGCAGCCTCGCCGTGGGGGCGGGCCATCGTGCCGTTCGAGATGATCAGCGTGCTGGCGATGAAATCGGGCAGCAGTTTTCCGGTGCGAACGCCGTCACTCGGGTTGTTCCTCGATCTCGAGATTCGGCTTCACGGCAGCCCGGTGTTCGTCGATCAGCCATACGTGATCGGCCGCCAGATCGTCGGTCTCGGTCAGAGTCGCAAGACCGAGTCGTACTGGATCTCGACCATGCTCACCGACCAGACCACCGGTGCGTTGGCGGCAACGGTCGTGCTGCACTCCGGCGTGTTCAAGGGTTCGTATCCCGGATACCCGCAGGACCGGCTGACGTGACCGGGCTGCCGACGTGACTGGGCTGCTGACGTGACTGGGCTGCTGACGTGACGTCGCGGCTCGGCGGCGTCGCCATCCTCGCTGCGATCGTCTTGATCGCAGGATGCTCTTCATCGACCAACCAAGGATCCACTTCCGTTGTGACCACTACGTCTGCTGCCTCTGCCCTTGCCTCCGCCTCGCCGATCACCATCACCTACGGAGGCGATCCGTCGCAGTTCGGTCAACTGTGGCTCCCGGCCGCTACGGTCGCCGACACGCCGTGGCCGTTGGTGATCCTGATTCATGGAGGCTTTTGGCGATCGAGCTACGGACTCGATCTGATGGATCCCCTCGCTGCCGACCTCGTGGCTCGTGGGTTTGCAGCCTGGAACATCGAGTACCGACGGGTCGGACAGGGCGGCGGTTACCCGGCGACGCTCGAAGATGTTGCGCTCGCGATCGACACCATCGCGTCCATCGCCGAGCAGTACTCGCTCGACCTGGCGTCCACCGTCGTGGTCGGTCATTCCGCAGGTGGACATCTCGCCCTGTGGTCCGCTGGGCGGGCCACGCTGCCACCCGGCGCGCCAGGAGCGGATCCGGTGTTGATTCCGCGGTTGGCGATCGGCCAGGGGCCGGTGTTCGACCTAGGCGCCGGCGACGCCGAGGGGCTGGGCGGGGGAGCGGTGACCGACTTCATCGGTGGCACGTCCGCCGAGTTCCCCGATCGCTACGACATCGCCACCCCGTCGACGACATCGGGCGTGCCGCTTGCCGTGGTGCGTGGCAGCGACGACGACATCGTTCCTGAGCGGTTCACCGTGCCGACGCCGGTGGGCGACGTCAAGACGGTCGACGTTCCCGGCGACCACTTCGCCCTGATCGATCCAACGAGTGAGGCGTGGCAGGCCGTCATCGACCTGATCGAGTCCTGACTGCGATCTCTGAGCCGCATGACCGGTTCGGGTGGGTTAGATCGCAGCCCAGTCCTTCATCAGCTCGATTGCCCGTTCGGTGGTGGTCTCGCTGTCGGTGCCCACGATGAGGACCGACAAGGTGTAGAGCACATCGTTCTGGACGAAGTACAACTGGCCGAATTGGAGTTTGGCGCCGGGGATGCCGGGGTCGTCGATCAGCGCAGCGCCGGTGTCGGGACCTTGTGCCTCGAAACTGGCGAGTGCTTCTTGGCTCGACAGTTGCGAGAACGAGACCAACGAATCGCTGTCTTCGGTGCCGCGAAAGCTGCAATCGAGGGTGTCGGTACCGAGCGATTCGCCGTCGTCGAGGGCGATACCGACGATCTTCTCGATGTCGGCCTTGGCCGGCACCCCAGCGCACCCGCCGACAGGCGCTGCATCCTCGCCATCGGCACCACCCCCACCAGCCGTTGATGGCGTATCCACTGTTTCACCCGTCACGACTCCCGTCTCTGCGGGTGCAGTGTTGGTCCGGGCCGTGGTTTCGGTCGATGCAGCCGCCGACGACGAGGGCGACTTGTCGCTGCTGCACGAAGCGACCGAGAGCAGCGAGACAATGGCAAGACCGGACAGAGCAATGCGAACGTTCATGAATCCTCCAATGGTGAACCCTACGAGCTGAGGAGTCGCACGCACCGCGGACCCGGCACCCACGTGCACCCGCGATCGCTCGGATTCAGGTCGTCAGCCACGATCCGACCCGAATCAGGTTGCCGTCCGGATCGATGTGGGCGAACTCGCGGAGGCCGTAGTCGGTGTCGCTCGGCGGGATCAGGATGCCGAGCACCTTGTTGTCGCGCCATTCGTCGTGCAGGGCACCGGCGTCGACGACGTAGATGTAGCAGCACGCACCCTCGGCATCGCGGTCGAGGTCGGGGGCGTGGGCGAGGTGGATCCACACATCGTCGCGCTTGGCGAACGCGTATGCGCCGCCCTCGTACTCCGAGGTTTCGAAACCGAGCTGCGAATAGTGGGCGAGCGCGACCTGCAGGTTGCGGGCGGGGAACACCGGTGCGACCGCATTGAACCTCTGCTCGGACGATTCCATCGAGCAAGCGTAGACCGGTCTCCGCGGCTGCTGGAACGGGCCGAAGGGGAAAGCGGCGACCTACTGGAACAGGACCGAGATGCTCTCTTTGCTGGCGATTCGCTGGATGGCCTCGCCGAACAGCCCGGCCACGGAAACGACCTCGATCTTCGGGGACAGCAGTGCAGGATCGAGCTCGACACTGTCGGTCATGTACAGCCGCTCGATCGGGCTGTCATCGAGCCGCGACATTGCCGATCCGGCGAGCAACCCGTGGCTGACGGCGGCGTACACGGTGTTCGCGCCGCGCTCGATCAGTATTCGGGCCGCGTCGCACAGCGTGCCGGCCGAGATCGTGAAGTCATCGACGATCAACGCCGTCCGGCCCTCGACCGAACCGATCAATTCGACCACCTCAGCGGTCTCGGTGTGATCGACCCGTCGCTTCTCGGCGATCGCGAGCGGCGCCTGGAGGCGGTCGGCCCACTGTCGGGCCTTCTTGGCGAACCCTGCGTCGGGGGCCACCACCACCAGGTCGGTCAGCGTGTTGGCGGCAATCGCTTCGCACAGCACCGGCATCGCATACAGGTCGTCGACCGGCTTCTTGAAGAACCCCTGCACCTGTGGAGCGTGGAGGTCCATCGTCACGACTCGATCGACGCCGGCCGACTCGATCGCATCGGCGCAGACGCGAGCCCGGATCGAGACCCGCGGTTCGTCCTTCTTGTCGCCCTTGGCATAGCTGAAGTAGGGGATCACCGCGGTGACCGACGCTGCGCTCGCACGCTTCAAGGCGTCGATCCAGAACAACAACTCGACGAAGTCGTCGTTGGGATGCACCGCGATGCTCTGGATCAAGAACACGTGGCGACCACGCACGTTCTCGAGCACCCGCACCATTGTGTTGCCCTCGGAGAAGTGGATCGTCTCGCTGGCCGCGAGCGGCATGTCGAGAGAGTCCGACACCGCCTGTCCAAGCACTCGACTGGCGGACCCGGCAAACAGCAGGAACTCGTCGTTCATGCCCTGAACCATAGGACCCAATCGTTGGCTCGGTTCCTTGCGGTGCCGTTCGCTCGATGTTGACCACAATGTTGATTGAAATGTCAATTGAAATGGTCGACTTTGCGAGGATGGATGGATGGTGCAGCCCGCTCGTGTCGCAATCGTCGGCGGTGGGCCGCGCGGCACCGAGATCCTGGAGCGCATCGCCGCCAATCTCGGTGAACTCCATCACGGGCGACCACTCGAGATCCACGTGATCGATCCGTATCCGCCTGGCGCCGGCAAGGTGTGGCGGCTCGATCAATCACCGCTGCTCCGATTGAACTCGATGGCGATGGACGTCACCTTGTTCAGTGATGAAACGGTCCGCAGCGCTGGACCGCCCGTCACCGGCCCGACGCTCGCGGAATGGGCGCAAACAGTCGATCGCGACGAACTGCCGGTCGACCTCCGCGACGAAGCCGACGAGCTCGCTCCGATCACGTTCCCGACACGACGCCTCGGGGGTGAATATCTCGGCTGGGTCTACCGCCGAGTCGTCGTATCGCTGCCGGACGAGGTGACGGTGATCGAGCATCGAGCCACAGCGATCGACGTGCACGACGAAGTCCACCCAGCAGGCCGGCAGCGGGTCGATCTCGACGACGGTACGTCGGTCTGGGTCGACGCCGTCGTGCTCACCCTCGGCCACCTCGACAACGTCGCGACCGGTGAAGCCGCGGGTCTCGCCGATCACGCTGCTCGCCATCGCCTCGCCTACCTGCCGCCCGCCTACGGCACCGAATCCGACCTGTCGGTCTTCGCTCCCGGCGCCGACGTGATCGTGCGCGGGTTCGGCCTCGGATTCGTCGACCTGTTGGTGTTGATGACCGAAGGGCGCGGCGGCAAGTTCGTCGACATCGACGACCGCGGGGGCCGACTCCGCTACGAGTCATCCGGTGCCGAACCGGTGTTCCACATCGGCTCACGACGCGGCGTGCCGTACCTGTCCAAGCTCACCTACGAGCTGATCGGTCCGCCTCCGGCCTTCCCGCGCTTCCTCACCCGCGAGGCGATCGCATCGATGATCGCTGCCAAGGACATCTTCGAGTTCCGGGCCCACGCCTGGCCGTTGATTGCCAAGGAGATCGCGTGGGCGGCCTACCACGAACTCGCTGCTGCCCATCCGGACCGGGTCGTCGTGTCCTGGGACGAGCTCGATCGCAGAATCGCAGACGTCGAATGGGGCACCCCGGAATGGGATGCAACGATCGCCGAACTGATTCCCTCGCCCGCCGACCGACTCGATTTCACCGCCATCGATCGTCCGCTCGACGGGCTCATGCTCGACGACGCGGCCTCGCTGCAGCAGCACATCCGATCCATCATCCGGGCCGACCTCGGCCGTCGGGCCGACCCGCACTTCAGCGCCGATCTGGGCGCCTTCAATGCGTTCTTGAGGGTGTTCGAGATGCTGCCGTTCGTGCTTGGCTCGCCAAAGTTGTCGGCCAAGTCGCGAGTGCAGGAGTTCGACGATTGGTGGTTCGGGTTCTTCAGCTACTACTCCAGCGGTCCACCACCTCGGCGGATGGAGGAACTGCTGGCGCTGTCAGAAGTCGGCATCGTGCAATTCCTGGGCGGCGAGACATGGGTGCGAATCGACGAGGAAGCCGGCACGTTCGTCGCCGGTAGCGCAACGACTCCGGACACCATCAGTGCCCGCGCCCTGATCGACGCTCGCCTCCCCGGACCCTCGGTGCGGTCGACGACGAGCCCGATTGTTCGTGCGCTCGACGCTCGTGGCGAGATCTCCGAACTCGTGTTGCGCGAGTCGGACGGAACCAAACTGTCGACCGGTCAGATCCTTGTCGCGTTCCCCGAGCAACGAATCGTCGACGCTGCCGGATTGTCGCATCCGAATCGCTACGCCCTCGGCTCGCACAGCACCTCGAAAGCACCTGCATTCGCTCGTCCACGCACCAATTCGTTGACACTGCGACACAACGATCTCGCCGCTCGTGCGCTGCTGACCCAACTGCTCACCCAACGACCCGCTCGGCCGTCCCCATCGAACGGAGGAGACACTCCATGATCCATCTCGCCATCAGTCTCGACGGCGCAGGTCATCACCCTGCGGCGTGGCGCGAGCCGGGCGCTGATCCCCAGCATCTGTTCGATGCTGCTCGTCTCGTCGGGCTGGCCCAGCTTGCCGAGCGCGCGCTGCTCGACTTCGTCACACTGACGGACTCGTTCGAACTGCAATCGAGCCGGCCCGACGAGGTGCGTGGCGATCTCGACGCGCTGTTGACGATGGCGCGGATCGCACCGGCGACGACTTCGATCGGGCTCGTCCCGACGGTCACCACCACCCATACCGAGCCGTTCCATGTCTCCAAGAACCTGGCGACGCTCGATCTCGTCAGCGACGGTCGCGCCGGATGGCTGGTAGACGTGTCCGCGACCGAGGCTGCGGCTCGCCACTTCGGTCGCCGCTCGTCGGCGCCGGTCGAAGACCTGCATGCGGAAGCCAGCGAGGCGATCGATGTCGTCGAACAGCTGTGGGACAGCTGGGAGGACGACGCCGTCATCCGCGACGTGGCGACCGGCCGCTACATCGATCGAGACAAGCTGCACTACACCAACTTCGAAGGTCGATTCTTCAGCGTGCGTGGGCCGTCGATCACCCCACGCTCACCACAGGGCCAACTCCCGATCGTGGTCCACGTGGTCGACGAGGCATCGCACGCGCTCGCAGTCGAGCGGGCCGACATCGTGCTGATCGATGCAATCGATATCGAACGTGCGGCGGGCGCTCGAGCATCCTTTCCGTCGGGTGTCACCGTGCTGGTCGTCATCGACGTCCTCCTCGGCGCGACCGAGGCCGATGCGCTCGAGACCCGCCAACGGCTCGACGGCTCTGTGTCACCGCACACCCCGAATTCGGGATATGTCGTGACACAGATGCCGGACCGACCCGGTTCGGGGGCGTCGGCATCGACATCTGGGTCGGCGTCGACGCTGGACTTCGTCGGCACGGCCGAACAACTCGCTGACGTGATCGGCGCGTGGTGCGCAGCCGGAGCTGCGGACGGGTTCTTCATCCGACCGGCCGTTCTGCCGACCACGCTGCAGGCGATCGTCGACGACGTCGTTCCGCTGTTGCAGCGGCACGGCACCTTCCGCACCACCTACGAAGCCGAGACGCTGCGGGGCCGGTTCGGGATGGACAAGCCGACCAATCGCTACGTCACGGTCGGCGCCGAGGTTGCGTCATGAGCGACATCGCCGATCGCGACAAGCCGCGCAAGCAGGTTCACCTTGCCGCCCACTTCCCGGGCGTCAACAACACCACGGTGTGGAGCGACCCGGCCGCGGGCAGCCAGACCGACTTCCGTTCGTTCGTCCATCTCGCCCAGACCGCTGAGCGAGGCAAGTTCGACTTCTTCTTTCTCGCCGAGGGTCTGCGGTTGCGCGAACACCGCGGCCAGATCTTCGACCTCGATGTCGTCGGCCGCCCGGACTCCTTTACGGTGCTCGCCGCGCTCGCGGCCGTCACCGACCACATCGGACTTGCGGCGACACTGAACACGACGTTCAACGAGCCGTACGAGTTGGCTCGCCAGTTCGCAAGCCTCGATCACCTCAGTGGCGGTCGAGCGGCATGGAACGCCGTCACGTCGCCCGATGCGTTCACCGGTGCCAACTTCCGTCGCGGTGGATTTCTGGAGCGGTCGCTTCGTTACGACCGCGCCGGTGAGTTCATCACCGCGGCGCGAGCGCTGTGGGACAGCTGGGACGACGATGCGGTGGTCGCTGACGTCGATCGTGGAGTTTTCGTCGCCGACGAATCGATCCGCACGTTCGATCACGGTGGCGACGAGTTCCGGATCGGCGGTGAGTTCAACGTGCCGCGCAGCCCGCAGGGATACCCGGTCCAGATCCAGGCCGGTGACAGCGACGGCGGGCGCGAACTGGCGGCCGAACAGGCGGACGTGATCTTCAGCCGCCACAGCGGTTACGACGACGGGCGGCGGTTCTACACCGACGTCAAGCGGCGGCTGGCGACGTACGGTCGCGCCGACGACGACCTCAAGATCATCCCTGCCGCCGTGGTGTTCCTCGGTGACGATCGTGAAGACGCCGAGGAGAAGGCTCGCCACATCCGTCGCCAGCAGGTGAGCCCGCAGGGGGCGATTGCGTTCCTCGAACAGGTGTGGGGACGGGATCTCTCGGCGTATGACCCGGATGGTCCGCTGCCCGACGTCGACCCCGATTTCGAGGGTGGCGCAGCGATCACCCAGGGCCGCGTTCGTCACGACGACTCCCAGACGGTTGCCGACAAGTGGCGACGGATCGCCGATGAGAAGCGTCTCAGCATCCGGGAGCTGATCATCGAGGTGACGACCCGGTCGACATTCGTTGGATCGCCGAAGGAAGTGGCCGCCAAGATCGACCAGTACGTCCAGGACGACGCTGCCGATGGCTACATCCTGGTCCCCCACATCACCCCTCACGGCCTCGACGAGTTCGTCGACAGGGTGGTTCCAGAACTCCAGGATCGAGGTGTTTTCCGTACTGACTACGAGGGTCCGACGCTGCGCGATCACCTTCTCCTCAGCCGCCCGAGTGCTCGGTAGCGTGCCCGCCATGACGACTTCGAACATGCCTGAGATCGCCTCGGACACGCCCGCCTCGAACGCGCCCGACGCCGCTCCTGCGATCTCCGACGTCCGCTTCTGGCTCGACCCGATCTGCCCATGGTGTTGGGTGACGTCGCAGTGGATCCGGCGAGTCGCCGCCGCGCGCGGCTTCGAGGTGACGTGGGAACCAATCAGCCTGCTGGTCAAGAACGAGACCACCCCGGAGAGTTCCTTCTACGACCGGGTGTGGTGGACCTACGGACTGTTGCGGGTGCTCGAATCCGTGCGCGCCAGTGAAGGCAACGCCACAGTCGGCGAGTTGTACACCGAGTTCGGCCGCCGGATCCACCACGAGCAGACCACGATGTGGGACCCCGCCGAGGCGCTGAAGACGATCGGCCTCGATGCCGAGCACGCCGTCGCGGCGAGCGCCGAGCAGTGGGACGCCGAATTGCGCCGCCGGATGGCCGAGGGACTGGCGCTGGTCGGTAACGATGTCGGCACGCCGATCATCGCGTTCACCACCGCCGACGGTCGCGAGGTCGCAACATTCGGTCCGGTGATCACCAAGGTCCCGTCGCCGACGGACTCGCTCAAGCTGTGGGACTCGTTCGTCACCCTGACCGAGCTCGATGAGTTCTGGGAACTGAAGCGCACCCGGACTCAGCACCCCGACTTCGGTGAGGCCCCCTGACTCCCACGGCAGCTCAACAGAGAGAGATCCCGCTCAGCTGTTTGACGGCGTGGATCTCGCCGTCGGTGATTTCGCCTGTCGGTTGATAGCCCCGAGCTCGATACATCGGTGCCGGCGAACCGGGACCCTCGCGCCACGACACGTCCACCGCAGTTGCTCCCTGGTCCAGGCACCACCGCTCGAACTGATCGAGTGCCGCCGACCCGATGCCTCGGCGCTGATGGATCCTGTCGATGAGCAACCGCCACAGGTACGGGTTGGGATGGTTGTCGTTGACCTCCGCCGCCAGGATGAAGCCGACGGTCTCCCCATCGGCCTCGATGGCCCGATACCACGGCACGACCGTGGCACCATCGAACAATGGGGGGACCAGGGCGTCGCGAAAGTTGCCGAGCATGGTCGAGACGAAACGTTCCTGCGATTTGTGGGTCACCAGATCGCCGACCGTACGACGGTTGTCGGCGGTGATGGGCGCCAGTTCCACACGGCTCGGTCGGTGTCGAGGACGGGCGCACCACGCGTCCCAGTCGGCGCGGGTCATGCCGTAGAGCATGTCGTCGGAGCACTCATCGCCGACCCAGAACGACTCGCGGGTGTGGCCCTCGAAGGTCAACCCGCACGCCTCCATCACCCGGGCGGACGCCACGTTGTCCGGGTGCAGCGACGACTCGATTCGGCTCACCCCGACCTCGACGAACAGGTAGTGGGCGAGCGCCTGGGCAGCCTCGGTGGCGTAGCCCCGTCCCCAGTGATCAGGATGGAACGTGTAACCGAAGTATCCGACGCGCCCTTCCCATCTCAATTCGACGGCCAAGTCGCCGACGATCCGTTCCGGCGCGTCGGCGTCGACCACCGTGATGGTCCAGCCGGCTCCGGGGACCGGTCCAACCATCGCCGCCACCCTGGCCATCGATCGCTCGGCCCGCTCCCGGGTGTAGGGCATCTCCCAGTCCTGATATCGGGCAACTTCGGCGAGGCTGCGACGCTGATAGGCAGCTTCGGCGTCGTTCAGACGGGGCGGCCGCAGGACCAACCGCTCAGTGCGGATCGGTTCGAACTTCATCGTCACCGAAGGTAGCGGGTCAGGGCCGGACCGCCAGCGGGATTTCTCGTCTCGCTATTTCTGCAGGTCGGGACGGCCGATCGCAGCGAAAATCAGGTTGGCGTAGGCACGCTGCGCGCCGGTTCCGCAGACGAGGTGGATGCCGTCCTTGCACAGTTCGATCATGCCGGTCGCTGCCTGCCAATCGAGGATCTGGATGTTCCTGTACAGCGTCGGCAGGTTGCGGATGATGGCGTTGTTGCCGTCGGTCCACCCGCGTGGCGCGGTGACGGTGAGGAAGATCACTTGCGGCGTGGTGTCGGCGGGGAGTTGGGCCATGATCCGGTCGAACGTCGATTGGTCGACGGGCCCGTTGGTGCCGATCTGAATCACGACGGTCGCACCGATCTGATCCATCGCCCGCAAACTCTCGACCAGTTCGGCCATCTGGGTTCCCTGGCGACTCTTCAATGCGTCGACGTAGAAGCCGCCCTCTTGGAGTTGGGTGATCGCACCGAGCATCACTGATTCTCCGAGTGCAATGGGCGCCTTGTCCGAGGCCGGCATGGTCACAGTCGTGGTGTCCGGCACTGTGATCGGGGCCTCGGTCGATGGTGTCGTGTCGAGCGGTGACGCATCGGTTGAGGCGGTTGGTTCGGCGACGGTGAGCGTTGTCTCGGCCACGGCGGCCGTCGTCGATGTACTGGACGTGCTGGAGGTGGAGTCGGGCAGTGCGATGTTGTTGTTCTCGACGCTGCACTCGACAGCGCCGACACATTCGTTGTCGGCCACTGCGACACTCATCCCGGCGAAGCCGAGCACAGCCGAGGTAGCGGCGACCACCAGCATCAACCGACGTCGCCGTCGATAGATCGCAGCGGCCGGGCGGCGACCTTCGGTGCGCCATCCCATCAATCCGTGGCGGCGGATCGGTGTCTCGATCAGGCGGTAGCAGGCCTCGGTGATCGGGACGGTGATCGCCATGGCCAGAACGAATTGCCGTACGGACATGTCGAATCCCGACTTGCGGATGATTTGATAGATCGGCCAGTGGAACAGGTACAGCCCGTAGCTGCGGGTGCCGATCCAGTTGAACGCCGGGTTGCCGAGCAACTTGCCCAAGAACGCCCGACGGTGGACGACGGCGGCAATGACGAGCAGGGTGACGATGCCGGTGAAGAAGAACCCACCTCGATACAACCACGGGTCGTATTCGGCGGTGAAGGAGTCCTGAAGGGTGATCTTCCACATCAACAGCCCGAGCAGGATCAGCCCGGCCAAGGCGATCACGTCGAGCACGAGACCCTTCTTGCGCATCGGCCCCCGCATCAACGCCACCGGACGCCACAACATCGCGAAACCGGCACCGAGCAGCAGTCCGCTGGCCCGGCTGAATGTCGACAGGTACAGCGCGTCGTTGATGTTGAAGCATCGCCCGAACACCTTGAGATAGCCGTTGGAGTCGCCGCTGCAATCCGAGGCGACGAATCCGGGTCGGTACAGCACCGCCACGGCAACTGCGATCCCGAACGCGATCAGGAACAGCCGGATCGCGACCTGGGGAAGCCGGTCACGACCCTTGCGGAGCAGGAAGATCATCACCAGCGGCCAGACCAGGTAGAACTGCTCCTCCACGGCCAGCGACCACAGGTGTCGCAGGGGAGCAAACGCCTCGATGTCGGTGTAGCTCTGGCCGACGACGATCTGGTACCAGTTGCTGCCGTAGAAAAGTCCCCCGAGGAAATCCCCGCGGGTGCGTCCGAGCGGCTTGCTGTTGAAGACAGTCATGTACACCGCCAGCGCGGCAAGCATCACGAACAGCGCCGGCAGCAGGCGGCGCGCTCGACGCAACCAGAATTGACCCAGGTCGATCGTGTCGTGGCGCTCGTGTTCAGCGATCAACAGCAGCGTGATCAGATAGCCACTGATCACGAAGAAGACCTCGACGCCGAGAAAGCCGCCGCTGAGCCAGGTGTGATTGGCGTGGTACACCATCACTGCGACCACGGCGAGGGCGCGCAGGCCGTCCAACCCTGGCGAGTAGGGCAGTTGGCTGATATGCATCCGCGGCAGTTTCGGCAGCGGAGGTGGTGGCCACGACGACATTGGTTACCCAGTATTGCTGGATGGCATTCGCCATCACGGTCATGTCATTCGGACAACGGAATTCAGCGGTTGGGAGTGAGTGAGTCCACCGACAGGCTGCGTGGCCACAGGCGTCGGGCGATGACCGAGTTGACCTCGGCCGAGAGCATCATGATCTGGGCGACCAGGAACATCCACGACAGCAGCCCGATGACGAGGGCGAAGGTCCCATAGGTGTTCTGGGCGCCGTTGACGGTGTTGGTGATGTAGAACCGGCCGACGATCTGCAGGATCGCGTAGATCGTGCCCGCGATGCACGCGCCGGGGAGGACATCCTTCCAACTCAGGTCGGCCACGGTGAGTACACGGAACGCGACGGCGAACACGCCGATGTCGAGCGCCACGGCCGCGAGCTGGACGAGCGCATCGCTGATGATTCCGGACGTCACCGCGCCGATGATCTGCGGGGTGATCGCGGTGGCAATCAACAGGAGGCCGATCGTTCCGAGCAAGATCAGCGATTTGAGCCGCTTGAGGAAGAAGTTGGGCATCTGTGCATGGCGGACGTCCCAGATGTCGTTCATCGCGTCCTGCGCCGCTTGCATCGCGCCCATCCCCGCCCACAGCGCTCCGGCGATGCCAATGGTCAGCGCGATCGGGCTGCCGGACAGCGGACTGTTGATGGTGTCGCTGAGTTGATCGCCGATCACGGGAAACTGGCCGAGAGCAGATTCGGCGATGCGTTGACGGAGGTCGTCGCGACCCTCGAGCACGAAGCCGAGCACTGTGACCAGCGCCAGCATTGCCGGGAAGAGCGAGAAGAAGCCGTAGTAGGCGACGAGTGCGGCAAGCTTGCCACCCTTGTCGTCGCCGAACTTCTTGATCACGCCGACGACGAACGCAAGCGGGTTCTTCGAGCGCTGGTAGCGATCGACCTTGCCCATCAGCCCGGACGCGGGTTCGGGCAGAATGATGCCGTTCGTCGCAACGGGGACTGCCTCGGGATCTGGTGTCGATGCGACCCTTCCGGCTGAGACTGCGAGGACCGCAACTGCTGCGAGGGTGCCGACGAGTCCAGATCCGGATGATCCGTTGCGAGAGTCTGGTTCCGCCATGCGGGGGACGCTACCCACGACGCTGCTGCGACAGACTTCCGGGCGAGCAGCGATCGCGGCTGTCAGACCAGGTTCTTCAGACCCCTGATCATTCGGCCCCGGCGACGACCACGTTCTCTTCGACGAACAGTCGGGTGCGACTGCGGACGTGGGCCATTGAGTCGGCAGCGACCACCTTGCCGAGTTCGGTCGCGTAGGCGGCCTCGAAGTCGGCCTGGGTGTCGAACCACAATTCGCTGATGCCGTCGATGTCGGTGGTGTCGTCGACGGTGTTGAACACGACACGACGGGCCCCCGGCAGTTGGGCCGCGAGCGGAGCGTGCTCGTTGAGCCACCACGACGTGAACTCGGCGGGGGTCATGTCCTCGCGCCGCGACAGCAGGATCACGGCCTTGAAGCTCATGCCGGCTTGCCGATCCGATGCAGGGGACGACCACCGACGCCGAGTGCGAGCACGGCGAGGATCTCATTGGGGCGGGGCGCATCGTCGATGCTGATCGCGATCGCGTCCATGTCGTCGAACACCCAGATGTCGCTGCAGTTGGTGAGCGGCGCAACGATGCGCGTACCTGGCCCGCCGAGCAGTTTGGTCGAGGGGATGATCGCCGGGCCCTTGCCGAGCGCAGCGCGGATCGGGGCGCCGAACTTCGGATGGATCAGCGCCGCCGCATGTTCGATCTCGCCGTCGGTGCCGACGACGGCGGCCTTGCCATAGCCGCTGACCTCGGAGACCGCCACGCCGAGCACGGCCAACGCTTCGTCGATCAGCACCTGGCCGAGTTCGGCTCCGAGATCGACGAGACCGTCGAGGTCGTCCTGATAGACCCCGGCCAGCGGGTTGGTGAAGACCACTCCGGTGGCCACCTTGCGGCGCATGCCACCGACGTCACGACCCATTTCGCGTCGTGTGGTTTCGACCACAGATACAACTTTTCGAATTTCGAGTCCCATGTCGGCCAACCTATCCGTCAGCCCGCAACGCTTCGATCATCGATTCGATTGTTCGATCCGGTGGTGGTGTTCGCCAGATGAACGAGTGGGTACATTCGTCGACATGTCATTCCCGCCGTCGTCGTTCCCAACGCCGCCCCCACATCCGTCCATGCCGCAGCCGTATGGTGCGACGCCGGCGCCGAAACGCAGTGGACTTGCGGTCGCTGCACTCGTCCTCGGTCTGCTCAGCCTGTTGCTGTTCGTGACGTTCATCGTGCCCTTGCTGGCGCTCATTTTCGGACTGATCTCGGCGAGTTCGATCAAGAAGTCGGCCGGACAACTCACCGGGATCAAGCAGGCTCGGACGGGATGGATTCTCGGCATCCTCGGCCTCGTGGGATTCGCTGTGGTGATCGCTGTCGCCGCCAACAACGACGACGTCCGAGTCGGCAGCCTCGAAGTCGGATCGTGCTACAACCTGCCGGTCTCGGAAGCAAAGGCGGAAGTGAGCTCCCTGAAGCAAGTCCCATGCTCGGAACTGCACGACGGCGAACTGTTCAACCAGTACAAGATGAATCCCGCCGAGGACCGTGACTACCCGAGCGACGCTGACCTGTTTGCCGAGGCGGGTCAAGCGTGTCTCGCAGATCCGTGGACGAAGTACTTCGGCAGCGAATACTCCCCGTCTTCAGACCTGAGCACCTACGTGCTCGTGCCGTCGAAATCGCTGTGGAACAGTGGCGGCGGCCAAGCGTCGTGTTTCGTGGTCGAGATCGACAGCAGCAAGATCGTCGGCTCGCTCAAGGGATCGGGCGGCTGAGTGCAGCCCGGCGGGCGCGGATGAGGTCACGGGCGCGGTCGAATCAATTCGAGCATGGATGAACCGCCCGGCTGGCACACTCGTGGATATGAGCACCACTCTCAAGGAGCAACTGCGATCCGATCTGACCGATGCGATGAAGGCGCGTGACGCGCTGACCACGTCGGTCCTGCGGATGACCCTCACGGCGGTCTCCACTGCCGAAGTGTCCGGAACCGAGAGCACCACGCTCGATGACACAGCGGTGCTGGCGATCATCATCGGCGAGGTCAAGCGACGGGTCGAGTCAGCCGGCATCTACGCCGCAGCCGGACGTCAGGAACTGGCCGCCACCGAGCATGCCGAGCGTGGCGTGCTCGAGCGGTACCTGCCGGCAGCGATGGCCGACGATGAGTTGAACACGATTGTCACCGAAGAGGTAGCGGCCGCAGCCGAGCGCGGCGCGACGGGTCCCAAAGCAATGGGCGGCATCATCGGCGCAGTGCGCGCCCGCACCGGCGGTGCAGCAGAGTCGTCCCGGATCGCGGCAGCGGTCAAAGCAGCACTCTGACGAGTCGCCGGAGTCCGGAGACACATACGCTCGCCCGATGACCAACGAGCCGCTTTCGATCACACTGCGCACGGCGACGGTCGATGATCTCGGCGAGATCATCACGGTGCAACGGGCAGCGTTTCTGGTCGAGGCCCAGCTCTTCGGCCACGCCGACCTGCCGCCGTTGTCGGAGACCATCGACGAGGCGCGATCGGTGCTGAGCGATGGCATCACCGAGGTGACGGTTGCCGAACTCCAGCGGTCCGTGGGCCCGCGGTTGGTGGGCGTGGTGCGGGTCAAGGTCACCGATGGGGCTGCGTACATCGGACGCCTCGCGGTTGCGCCGGACATGATGCGCACCGGTGTCGGGAGTCGGCTCATGCAATTCGTCCACGACCATCCTCCGGTAGGCGCTGAGCGTTTCACGCTGTTCACTGCAGGTCTGAACGTCAGCAACCAGCGGTGGTACACCGGTCATGGTTACCGCAAGGTCGACATCGTCACGGACCACCTCGGCTTCGAAATCGTCGCGATGGAACGGCCGCTGCAGCGTCCTCGCGGCGACCTCGGTCCGGATTTCAGGGCTGCACCCGCGGACTGAGATCCTTGCGCATGTCGAAGTTGTGCAGGACAGTGCTGCCACGCACGAGTTCGTTGCGCTTGATCTCGGTGAAGCCCTTGCTCAAGAACAACCGTCGGGCTGCCTCGCTCGCTTCCACAAAGAGTGACCCCACTCCGGCGGCTGACCGACCCGTCGCCTGCTCGATACGGCCGAATGGAGATTTCCACCATTGGCTCAAATTACCTGAGGGCCGCCGCAATCAGCGTTTCAACGACAGCCGGTCGCTCTCGGATAGCTCAACGGTCGAACAGCTTCGACCGGTGGCGGTGACGCCGGGCCCGACCGGTTTGAGTGTGACGCTCACCAGTTCGAGCGCGGCGGTGCCGACATTGACGCAGCTGCCGTCGCCGTCGCCCTCGTCGTCATCGACCGACCCGTCGCCATCGGACCAGCGAACTCGACCGTCTCGCCAGATGGTCCGACGGTCGTTCGCATCGAACCGATCGTCACGTTGACCCTGTCGACCCGCTTGGATCGGGTGGCGTCCGACTTGGCGCCGGTGATCGATTCGGCGTGGGCGCGTTGGTTGCTGAAGCTGAGTTTGACCCATGCGGCTGCGGCTACGGAATCGTTCGCGAACTCGGTCGCGAGGTCTTCCGAAATCTCCACGACCCGAGGAGCATCGTCGAGGTCGAGGCGCACCTCGACCTCGTCCCCGGCAGTTCGTCCGGTGGCCTTGCGAGTCTCGGCGTTGAACGAAATCAGAAATCGACCACCCATCGACCGGCGGCGAGCAGGTTGGTTCGAAAGGTCTGCGATGTCTCGGCCATGGATGTCCGACGTTACGACCGCCGCATTCTCATCGGGCTGCACTTCTGGTAGCCGGCGCAACTGGATACCCTCGTCCACATGGATGCACCGACCACCGTCGTCGCATCTGATGTCGGCCGCCGGAATCGTCGTGCCCGGATCGCAGTCGGGGCGGTCTTTCTCACCAACGGAGCGTTGTTCGCCAACCTCGTGCCGAGGTACCCCCAGATCAAGTCCGAACTCGGGCTGAACAATGCCGCCCTCGGATCGGCGATCGCTGCGTTCCCGCTCGGTGCGTTGGTCGCTGGACTGTTCGCAGCGCCGCTGATCGCGCGCTTCGGCTCCGCCCGGCTTGCGTCAGGCGGCATCGTGCTGCTGGCCACCGCGATGACGATGGTGTCGGTGGCTCCGGGCTGGTTGGCACTGGCGGCGGTTCTCGCGATCTCGGGTGCGATCGACTCGATCGTCGATGTCGCTCAGAACACCCATGCCCTGCGCGTGCAGCGGGCGTATCGACGATCGATCGTCAATTCGTTCCACGGAATCTGGAGCATCGGCGCCGTCACCGGGGGTTTGATGGGATCGGCGGCGGCCGGGCTCGACATGGCGTTGTCCACACACCTGATCGTGTCGGGAGCGGTGTTCAGCATGGTCGCCCTGACGGCGTTCCGATTCTTGCTCCCGGGAACAGATGACTCCGAACGTGTGGTGGATCCCATTGCCGCCGAAGGCTCGCCGGGCATCATCCATCGCTCCCCAGGCCCATCTCCAGGCCCGATTCCAGGCCGATCCCCAGGCCGATCCGCAGAGCGTTCGGCGGGTCGCGCCGCTCGTCGATCGGTCGTGCGGACCCTGGCGGTGCTCGGGGTGATCGCCGCGTGCGGCGCGCTCGTCGAAGATTCCGGTGCGTCGTGGGGTGCGGTGTACCTGCGCAACAACATCGGTACCAGCGCCGCCACCGCAGGGATGGCCTTCGTCGCGTTCCAGATCGCAATGACGACCGGTCGGTTGCTCGGTGACCGGATCACCGACAGGTACGGACAGCGGGTCGTGGTCCGCACCGGCGGCCTGCTCGCCGGCATCGGGATGGGGGCAGCGCTGGCGGCACCGACGACCGGCACCACCCTGGTCGGATATGCACTCGCTGGGTTGGGTGTTTCGACCCTGATCCCTGCGGCAATGCACGCAGCGGATGAGCTACCCGGCCTGGCCAACGGTCTCGGCCTGAGCGCCGTCAGTTGGCTGCTGCGTGTCGGCTTCCTGCTCTCGCCCCCGATCGTCGGCCTGATCGCGGATGCCACCAGCTTGCGCGTCGGCCTGCTCAGCGTGGTGCTCGCCGGGTGCGTGATCATCGTGCTCAGCCGTGTCTTCCCACCGAGGCCGACGAACGGGGCAGCGAACGTGGTGGGCGACGTGGTAGCCAAGAGCACATGAGTGTTCTCGAACGCGGTGATGCCCGAATCCACTACGAGGCTGAGGGAGACGGGTTCCCGGTCTTCACGATCGCTCCGGGCGGCCTTCGGTCGGCGAATTCGCTGTGGAACAAGATGCCGTGGAATCCCCGCACCGCCCTCGCCGACATGTATCAGGTGATCGGCATGGACCAGCGCAACGCCGGAGCCTCCAGCGCTCCGATCACGGCTGGCGACGGGTGGCAGACATACCTCACCGATCAACTCGCCGTCCTCGACGAACTCGGCATCGAGCAGTGCCACCTGATCGGGATGTGTATCGGTGGACCGTTCGTCGCTGGGTTGCTGATGGCCGCGCCGGATCGATTTGTGTCGGCCGTGATGCTGCAACCGGTCGGCATCGACGGCAACCGCACTACGTTCTACGAGCTGTCCGACTGGTGGCGTGACGAGGTTCGCGATGCCCACCCAGAGGCAGGCGATGCAGACTTCGAATCGTTCCGGAGCAACATGTGGGATGGCGAGTTTCTGCTCACGGCCACCCGTGAGCAGATCGCTGCATGCCCGAGGCCGCTGTTGGTGATGATGGGCAACGACCAGTACCACCCGCAATCCACATCGAGAGAGATTGCGGCACTCGCTCCGAACGTCGAATTCGTCGAACGGTGGAAAGAGGACGAGGTCCTCCCGCAGACAGACGCGACAATCAAATCGTTCCTCGCCGCCCACACGCCGCCCACTGTGTGAGCTGAGCCAGCGACTTCCGAGCGATCGAAAGGGCCGCCACGGTCTACTGTGCGCAGGATGGGCGCACAGGTACAGGGATCGATCGCACTCGTGACCGGCGGCAATCGTGGCATCGGCCGCGCGTTCGTCGACCAGTTGCTCGCACTCGGCGCGAGCAGGGTGTACGCCGGGTCGCGTGAGCCGGTCGAGGACCTGCCGTCCGGCAGCGAACTGGTGATCCTCGATGTCACCGACGACGAGTCCGTTCGGGCCGCCGCTGAGCACTGTGGCGACGTGAACGTCGTGATCAACAATGCCGGGCTGCATACGCGTACCCATCTCGTGTTCACCGACGACCTCGACGCAGCCCGACGGGAGATGGAGGTCAATTACTTCGGTGTGTTGGCGATGACCCGCGCATTCGCTCCGGTGTTGGCCGCCAACGGCGGGGGAGCGATCGTGAACGTGCTCTCGGTTGCTGGTGCGGTGCCCACCGCGTTCATGGGCGGCTATTCGACGTCGAAGGCGGCCGCGCTGTTCCTGTCCACCATTTCCCGGGCAGAACTCGAGCCGCAGGGCACCACGGTGACCGCGTTGATCGTCGGGTCGGTCGACACCCGGATGGCCGATCACGTCGCTGGTCAGAAGGAAGACCCTCGCGACATCGCCCGGATCGGGCTGAAGGCGATGGCCCGCGGCGAGCGGATGGTGGACACGGACGCAATGGCCATCGGCGCCCGAGCCAGCTATGCGCTCGACCCGGTTCGCCACGAACAGGCGATGGCCAAACTGATGCGGGCGGTCAACCTCTCCACCGGCGTGTGAACCCGGCAGTTCCCCGCGCCACATGCGGTTTCATGCTGGACGGTGGCTGAACCGCACTCCGAACCACTCGGCGTCCGGGATGTGATCGTGGCCAGGGGCCTCGCGCAGGGTGACACCGCGCAGTCCGTTGCGTTCGGCCTCGACGAAGTGCACGGTCGTATCGAGATCGACCGACGTCGGCGAGAGCAGTTCGACGCCGACGACAGCGGCCCACCGAGCGGCCATCACAGCCGGATCGGCGACTCCGATCTCGATCGCGAGCACGGCATCCACCGCAGCATCGGCGGCTGGGCCCTCGCTGATCTCGTCCCAGAACCACCACTGCCGATCTGCCGCCTCGTCGAGATCGAGCAGCATTCCCATGTCGCTCGGGTGCAACTGCATGATCCGGTGGCCACGTGCGGTCTGATCGATCATGATCCGCACCCCGGCCCCGACCGCACGTTCGCGGATCGATGTCATGTCGGGCACCTGGACCGCCACTCCGTACCCCGCCCGGCCACCGAGTCGGGCGAGCCAATTGGTCAATGGTGATGCAGGGCTCGCCGGAGCGATGATTTCCAGGAACTGCTCCGGACCGACCGGGATCGTCATGTCGGCGATGCCGTGCTCGGCCAGTTCCGGATCGGTGAATCCGGCCGGAAGCCCGTAAGCCGAGCGCAACATCGCGCCGTCGCCCTCGGGGTCTGAGGTTGCCAAGACGACCTGGCGGACGAATCCCCACGACACGTTCGATGTTGTGTTCACACCCGGAGTCTTGCCGAACCCAACGGCTCGAGGAGTAGCGGACAGCAGCTGTACCACCGGTCTGTTTTTCAGAAATGACCTGACAAGGAAGCCTTGGGGTTGGCATTGTTGTGCAGGTCACGGCATATTGACGGAGTTCGGACTGCACCGTCCGGACGGTATGCATTCCGATCGAACGAAAAGGGTGAATCAGATGAACAGCGACACTCGCTCCCGGATCCTCGAAGCGTTGCGCGTCGTGCTGATCCGTGATGGTTCGGCCGCGGTGACGCTCGAGGGTGTGGCGGCCGAGGCGCTTGTCTCCAAGGGCGGTCTGCTCTACCATTTTCCGTCCAAGCAGGCGCTCTTCGACGGTCTCTATGTCCAGATGGCCGAGCGCAGTCGAGCCATTCTGGCCGACGAACCAAAGGGTCCCCTGCCGACGGCGCGTCGCTATCTCGAGATGTCGACCCCCACCACCACCGACAAACGAGCGTTGTACAAGTCGATCCTGGCGACGTTCCATTCGGCCGATTGCCCGAGCAATGGTGCGACGGCCGAACTGCGTGAACTGTTCACGCAGTGGGTCGCCCCGCTGCGGCGCGAGGTGTCCGATCCCGTGGTGGCCGAGACCGTGAGGCTGCTCGGAGACGGCATCTTCTTCAACGAATTGCTCGGGCTTCCGGCAGTCCCGACGGCGGTGCTGTCCGAACTGATCGAGCGATTGCTCGCAACGGTCGAACAGTCCGCAGAACTGGCCTCTGCCGAACGCGACCAATCAGCCGAACGGGCATCGTGATCAGCGCGCTCGCGCCCGAAACGTCCGCTTCCGATCACTCGATCGGTAACCGTCGCCCCATCGGCAGTTCGTTTCACAAGGTCTGGACGTCGGTTGCGCTGTCGAGTACCGGAGACGGGATGTTCCTCACCGCGTTTCCGCTGCTCGCTGCGGCGCTCACGCGCGACCCGCTCCTGATCGCCGGCGTCACGATCGCATCGCGGCTGCCGTGGTTGCTGTTCTCGCTCGTCACCGGCGCGATCGCCGACCGGATGGACCGACGCCGGCTGATGGTGGCGGCCGACCTGTTCCGGTTTGTGGTGGTCGCTGGCCTCGGCGTGGCCGTACTGGCTGACGGCGCCCGGATCTGGTTGCTCTACGTGTGCGCCTTCTGCCTCGGTCTGGCCGAGACGTTGCACACCAATGCTGCCCAAGCGATCCTGCCGGCAATCGTCGAACCGCGCGATTTGATGCAAGCCAACGCCCGACTCACCAGCGTGCAGGTTGCGGCTGGACAGTTCGTCGGGCCGCCGATCGGATCGGTGCTGTTCAACGCGTCGGCGTCGGTTCCGTTTCTTGCCGACGCCGTGTCATTCGCCGGATCTGCGGCGTTGATCGCCCGGCTGCCTGACGCCCACCACGTCGATCCGCCGACCACCCGCCTCACCGAGGACATCCGCGAAGGCGTGCGGTTCATGCGGGGAAATCCGGCATTGCGCCGCTTGGCGCTGTTGCTCGGCATCGTCAACTTCTTCTACTTCGCCGCCGAGCCGCTGTTGATCCTGTACACCGCCGATCGGCTGCACAGCGGCAAGATCATCTACACCTCGATGTTCATCGCGGCCGCCACCGGCACCATCATCAACCGGTGGATCGTCGGGTTCGTGAGCCGTCGATTGGGCAACAAGCGGTCGATGACGCTCGCGTTCTGGGCGTGGGCGATCACGATGACCGGCCTTGCGGTCACCACCAGTCCGTTCCTGGCCGTTGCCCTGTTCCTGGTGCTTGGCGTCGGCAACGGCATGTGGACCGTCATCAGCGTCACCCTGCGCCAGCAACTCACTCCCAACCGACTGCTCGGACGGATGAACGCGGCCTACCGGATGATCGCGTGGGGGGTCGTGCCGTTCGGCGCAGCATTCGGCGGACTCGTCGCGCGCCATTTCGGCCTACAGGCAACCTTCATCGTCGCTGCAGCCGTCCACATTCTGGTCGCCGTGTTCGCTGCCCATCTGCTGCGCCCGACCGACGTCCCGACCGACGTCCCGACCGACGTCACCGGTTCGACCGAGCAGCCCCGGTCGGCGTCGGCTGCTTCGTGACCGGATGGGTCAGCAGCAAACATCCGGCACGGTCGATGTGGGCTGTTTCGCGACCGGATGGGCGAGCAGCAAACACCCGGCACGGTCAGCGTCGGCTGTTTCGTGCCCGGGTGGGCGAGCCGGAAACTTTCGGTGCTGTTGGGCGCCGTCGCCGGCGCGGGAGTTGTCAGCCGAGGCGTCGGAGGGGGAAGTCCGATGGGCGCTCGGTGTCGATCACGATCTTGGCATCGGTGATGACGCACCTGCCGTCGCTGACGATCGCCGGATTGATGTCGATCGAGCGGATCTCGGTGTGCTGGAACATCAATTGCGACACTCGTACGATCGTCTCGACCAAGGGTTCGGCGCCGATCTGGGCGGCTTCGAGCGCGCCGCCGACGCGAGAACCGGCGATCATCGCTTCGGCCGTCGCCCGCGAAATCGGAGGCAGTCGACTCGCCCCGTCATCGAGGTTGATCGACTGCAGGCTGCCGAGGTCGAGCGTCACCACCGGCCCGAGCCGGTCGTCGGTTGCACACTGGATTCGTACGTCGAGTCCTGGCGTCGCCATCGTCTGGACCACGAACGAGTCCGCCGCGTCGCCGAGCGACGCACGGATGGTAACGACCGCAGCCCGGACGGCTGCGTCGTTGCCGAGGTCGAGCGCAATACCGGCTTTGGCCGATCGCCCGACGCGACGCTTTGTGGCTTTGACGACCACGGGATACCCCACGGTCCGAGCGTGTTCGACAAGTTCGTCGTCGGATCCGCCGACCAGATGTGCGCCGGATGGAGCGACCACGCCATATGCGGCGAGCAGGCGGATCGTG
Source organism: Ilumatobacteraceae bacterium (assembly GCA_039920665.1). Lineage (GTDB taxonomy): Bacteria > Actinomycetota > Acidimicrobiia > Acidimicrobiales > Ilumatobacteraceae > WLMZ01. Next base: position 4,987 of record JBDSDH010000080.1, on the reverse strand, counting down.
CGGTCGTAGTCCATCGTGGTCTCACCCGCGATGGCTGATTCGGCGAGCAGCGCGTCGGCGAGCGCGGTATCAGCATCGAGCAACTCGATCGCCGATTCGGCTTCGGTCCGCAGCCAATGGCCGTAGGCGTACATTCGACCGAGAGCCGCCGCAGCCGGTTCGGGGAACGAGAACGAAGGCACCTTCGAATCCGGCCGCAGCGGCCCGTCGTCTCGGCCGAGCATGACGGCGACAACCGGCTTGGTTGCGTCACTCGCTGCTCGATCGATCTCGGTCGATGGGGCATGAGCGGTGATGATCGGCGGCGCATGGATCACCATCACCATGTCGATGGCCGGGTCGGTGATTGCCGCGAGGATTGCGTGTTCGAAATCGGCCGGCATCGATCGCCAATCGAGCGGCAACGGAGCATCGACGACTCGCAACCCGGCGGCGGTGACGGCGGCTGCGGCGAGCACACCCGGGCTGCGAGCGTTGGTGAGGATTGCGACGTTCGGGCCCGTGGGCACCGGTTGGGTCGCGAACACCCGTGCCGTGTCGAGCAGCGCCCGCACGGTCGGTACCTCGACCAGGCCGGCTTGGCGGTACAGCGCATTGGCGGCGTTGCCCACGGCCGCAGTGCCGGTGCGGACGGCAACGATCGGCTTGTGGCGGCCGACGCGACGTGCGATTCGGGCGAACTTGCGTGGGTTGCCGAACGATTCGGTGTACATCGCGATCACGCTCGTGCTGTCGTCGTCCTCCCAGAACTGCAACAGGTCGTTACCGGACACGTCGCCCTTGTCGCCGAGCGACACGAACCACGAGATCCCGAGATGGAGATGGAGTGCGAGTTGGAGCAGCGACGAACCAAGCGATCCCGACTGCATCGAGATCGCGACGCCTCCGACCGGCAACGTCACCGGGACCAGTGCGCCCTGCACGCCCCCGGGTCGTGACGTGGCCACGCCCATGCTCGCCGGGCCGATGATTCGTAGCCCGTTGCGCCGGGCGTGGGCGACGAGGCCTTCCATGTCGACGTCGGTTCCGTCGGTGGCCGTGATCAACACGGCGCCGCGGACACGCTTGGCGATGCAGGATTCGATGGTCGACTCGAGCGCTGCAGCCGGCACGGCGATGATGGCCAGCCACACGTCGTCGGCGATGTCGACCACTGATGCAAACGCGGGATTACCGCCGATCGTCGCGTGAGATGTGTTGACCGGGTAGACGGGCCCGTCGAAGGTCGACGCGTTTTTCCAGACCTCGTTGCCGATGCTGCCCGGTTTGTCGGACGCACCGATCACGGCGATCGACTTGGGCAACAGCAGTCGGGCGATCGCGCGGCTGTCGGCGCGATGCTCTCGGCCTTCGACCGAGTCGACGAATTGCTCGGTCTCGGTGAGTGTGAACTCGACTTCGGTGAGGCCGCTGTCGAAGTGCTTCTGAACCGGCCAACCGGCTCGGTTGAACACACTGAGCATCGAGCGATTGTCCGACAGGGCCTCGGCGGTGAAGCGTTTGATCCCGTTCGAACGGGCGATCGATGCGAGGTGCTCGAGCAGGATCGTCGCGATCCCGAGGCCTTGGCGATCGTCGTCGACCATGAACGCGACCTCGGCGTCGTCACGGTGTTGCCACCGCTCGTAGCTCGCCCAGCCGATCCACGTGCCGCGTTGTTCAACGGCGAGTGCGACCCGATCGTGAAAGTCGATGTTGGTGAAGTGGTCGAGTTCCTTCTCGTTCAGCGTGGGCTTGGGCGAGAAGAATCGCTTGTAGAGGTTCTCTCTCGGTTGCGATTCGTGGAATGCGAGCAACGAGGCCTTGTCATCGGTCGTGATCGGACGGATGAAGGCTGTGTCGCCGTCGGACAGCACGACGCTGGTCGACCAGCGGTTGCGATCATCCAGCGCTTCGACGCGATCCATCTCCCAAGCTTGTCATGCTGTCAGGCAGCGCCCGTCACCTGGAGCTCTTTCACGATGTGAAATGGGCCTCGAGGCGATCCATCGTTGCCTCCATCGAGACCCGATTGCGGGTCTCGGCCTTGATCAGTTTGAGCAGAAACGCCGTCCGTGCCGTGCTCCAGTCGAAGGTCTCGCGTACCAGCGTCCCGGCCGACGTCGGCGTCAATTCGTAACGCCAGACATGCTTGCCCCACCCCTGCTGCCACGCAATCCGGCGGTCCTGCTCCCATTCCACGATCGTGTTGCTCATCCGGTAGGGAACGCCCATCTGCATCCCCATCTTGAAGGTGCTGCCGAGGTGCAATGCGGTCGGGTTGCCGTGCAGGCTCTCGCGCACGGTGCCGGAGCCGTCGAGGACGACGTGACCGGCAGGGTCATTGAGCAGGGCGAAGATCGCCGCAGCATCCGCTGGTATCTCGCGCTCGACGCTGATCGAGCTGTGCTCCGCCTTCCCAGCAGTACTCGGTTCGGCACTCACGTCATCAGAGGGTGTGGCCATGGCTTCCACCGTAGGCCATGCACGTCCCCATGAATCGACGGCAAGATGGTCGGGTGATCGAGACGATCCGCGGCGGAGTCCTCGACGTCGCCTACCTCGACGTCGGCCCCAATGGCGGCACTCCGCGCTGGAGGCACCTCGCCTGTTCGCCGATGCCGTGCTGCGCGTGCTCGGGCGACAGCAGCCACCAGCGGTGTGAAATTCGAGGCCGACGGGTAGCGGCCCGTCGTGACAATCGTTCTCGCACTCATCGTCCTCGCCCTGATCGTCGGAGTCGGAGGCCTCATCAAGGGTTTGTTCTGGCTGATCTCGATCGGCGTGATCTTGCTGCTGGTCGGCATCGCACTGGCAATCTCGACCAGCAGCAAGACTTCTCACTGACCGATCACCGATGACCGACCTCCTCTGACAGACGACTGACGGACGGACCTCTTCGCCAATCCTTCGATCGCGCGAGGCTGACTGTCATGGATCGACCGATGCCGTACTCGCCGCCCGCAGAGCCATCCGCCCCTGCGGTCTATGCCTGGCCGAACAGCGCAGTGGCCGGTGAGACCATCACGGTCCACGGCCGTGGACCGAGTGGGTCGGCACGGGTCGAGGTGGCTCGGGTCGGTGCTCACCGGATCAACGTTCACAGCGAAGCGGTCTCGATCGAACCGCACGAGTTCGGTGCGGATGCGGATGCGTTCGGGTGTGACTGGCCGGTGATCGCGACGTTCGAGGTCGGCGCCGGATGGTGGTCCGGTTACTACGAGATCGTGTTGCACATCGGCGGCGATAACGACGACGTCGGCGGGGCATCCGGTACTGAGGTGGTGGGCTACATCGTGGTCCGCAACAGCGACGCAACGTCTTCCAAACCGCTGCTTGTGCTGACCACCAACACCTGGAACGCCTACAACGACGTCGCCGGTACCAACATCTACAACGGCGGCACCCATGCTTCGTTCATCCGACCGATCTCGCCGGGCTTCCTGCGCAAGTCTGACGGGCCGGGCAGTCGGGTCGCGGTGATTGGTCCGCCCGACCTGCGGATGCGCACCCACGTCGGGCACATCCGAACCCACGGGCTGTCGGCGTGGTCGGGCTCAGCAGGTTGGCCGTCATGGGAGTTGCCGTTCGTGCGTTGGGCCGAGGCCAACAACATCGAACTCGACTATGCGGTCAATGCCGACCTCGAGTTCCATCCGGAGATCCTCGACAATCGCGGCCTGTACCTCAGCGTCGGCCACGACGAGTATTGGTCGTGGGGTATGCGTGACACGGTCGAACGGTTCATCGCCGGCGGCGGCAACGCAGCGTTCCTCAGTGGCAACGTGTGTTTCTGGCAGGTGCGTCTGGAGGACGACGGACGGACGATGGTCGGGTTCAAGCAGCACTTCGAGGACGACCCTGTGTACGGCACCGATCGCCAGGACCGCTTGACGAGCATCTGGTCCGACACCCTGATCGGTCGCCCGGAGAACAGCATGAACCTGACCTCGTTCAACCGCGGCGGCTATCACCGGATCGGCAAGTCGATCGCTGCGGGAGCGGGCGCATACACCGTCCATCAGCCCGGTCACTGGCTGTTCGACGGCACCGGCATCGGTCGCGGCGACCTGCTCGGCCAGGCGAGCACGGTCGTGGGCTACGAATGTGACGGATGCGAATTGCAGTTGGTCGACGGTGTGCCGATCGCGACCGGCAATGACGGCTGCCCTCCCGGAACAGTCGTGATCGCGACCGCTCCCGCCTCACCGTTCACCCGCGAGACAGCGCAGCGGCCCGTGCCCGACGATCGGCTGTCCGAGATCGAGTTCCACGCATGGCGCGTGCTCGGCTCGTCTGAACCCGACACGGCGCTGAAGCTGCTCAACGGTCACGCTGTGCTGGCGGTGCGCGACGGCGCCGAAGGACGGGGAACGGTGGTGTCGGTGGGCTGCACCGACTGGGCATGGGGCCTCACCGGCGGCGACCCACAGATCGAGCAGATCACCCGCAACATCATCGATCGGTTGGGCTGAGCGTTACAACGGTTGCTCTGACTCGCACGTTGCGAACGGCGGAGTGCCACACTGCAGTCAGTCCGAACCCTGTAGGGACCCTGTACGAATCGAGTATCCGGGGGATGCCGAGTAGATCGAGAGGTCGCGATGACCACTGCCATTTTCGATGCCGACAGTCATGTGATGGAGACCGCTGATTGGCTGCCGGCATTCGCCGACCCAGGCGTGCGCGATCGCTTGTTCGGACTCGGTCTCGAAGGTGCCGGTGCAGGTGCGGCCAAGCTGATGGCGGAGCTCCCCGCGCTGTGGGCCGGCCATCGCGATCAGGAGATCGGTGCCGACGTGCTCACTGGTCCCAAAGGCTGGCGGGCACCCGGTGCGCAACCTCGACCACGCTCACCGATCGTTCAGCGAACACGTCAAGTTCACGCCGTTTCCGTTCGAGGACACCGCCTGGCTGGTGGAGCAGTGCGGACCTGAGTTGTTCATGTTCTCGACCGACTACCCGCATCCCGAAGGTGGCAAGCGGCCGTTCGAGATCTTCGGAGCAG